>DASXQW010000212.1:0-10228 GCA_036506975.1 Casimicrobiaceae bacterium
TATTGCAATGCCGTATTCACCTTGTCACGCCGGCGCAACTTTGCTACCGTCGGTTTCGGGCGCACACCACGGGAGCAGCGATGAACTACGACCTGGAAGCCGCAAGACTCAAGAAGGATTGGGCGGAAAATCCGCGCTGGAAGGGGATTCGTCGCGGCTACACGGCCGAAGACGTGGTGCGGCTGCGCGGCTCGGTTCATGTCGAGCACACGCTCGCACGCCGGGGTGCCGAAAAGCTCTGGAAGCTGGTCAATGACGAGCCTTTCGTCAATTCGCTCGGCGCGATGACGGGCAACCAGGCGATGCAGCAGGTCAAGGCGGGTCTCAAGGCGATTTATCTCTCCGGCTGGCAAGTGGCCGCCGACGCCAACATCGCGGGCGAGATGTACCCGGACCAATCGCTGTATCCGGTCAATTCAGTGCCGGCGGTCGTCAAGCGCATCAACAACACCTTCATGCGTGCCGACCAGATCCAGCACATGGAGGGCAAGAGCGACACCGATTACTTCGCGCCGATCGTCGCCGACGCTGAGGCCGGTTTCGGCGGCGTGCTCAACGCCTTCGAGCTCATGAAGGCGATGATCGAGGCGGGCGCGGCGGGAGTGCACTTCGAGGACCAGCTAGCGTCGGTCAAGAAGTGCGGACATATGGGCGGCAAGGTCCTCGTGCCGACGCGCGAAGCGGTCGAGAAGCTCGTCGCAGCGCGGCTTGCCGCGGATTGCATGGGCGTGCCCACCGTCATCCTGGCTCGCACCGATGCGGAGGCCGCCGATCTGATCACTTCGGACATCGACGGCAACGACAAGCCTTTTTGCACCGGCGAGCGCACGGTCGAAGGTTTTTACAGGACCAGGAACGGTCTCGAGCAGGCGGTGTCGCGCGGGTTGGCGTACGCGCCGTATGCGGATCTGCTGTGGTGCGAAACCGGCAAGCCCGACCTCGAATTCGCCAAGGCTTTCGCCGACGCGATCCACGCAACGTATCCAGGCAAGATGCTCGCGTATAACTGCTCGCCGTCTTTCAACTGGAAGAAGAACCTCGACGACGCGACGGTCGCCAAATTCCAGCACGAGCTGGCTGCGATGGGCTACAAGTTCCAATTCATCACGCTGGCCGGTTTCCACAGCCTCAACTACTCGATGTTCAATCTGGCGCACGGCTACGCGCACAACCAGATGACCGCGTTCGTCGAGCTGCAAGAGGCGGAATTCGCCGCGGTCGAGAAGGGCTTCACAGCCATCAAACATCAGCGCGAGGTCGGCACGAGTTATTTCGACGCGGTGACGCAGACTGTGCAGGGCGGCCAGTCGTCGACGACCGCGCTCAAGGGCTCGACCGAGGACGAGCAGTTCTTCGAAAAGCCGAAGGCGGAGTTGTCGGTCGCAAACGGCTGACCGCACCTCTTGTCGCAGGTCTGCGGCGCGGTGCCCGAAAGGGCGTCGCGCCGTTTGCTTTATGGTGCTCTATAGTAGACGAGTGACTGACGGCGCAAAGGAACAATCCCGGCGGCTCTTTTTCGCCTTGTGGCCCGACGAGCCGGCCCGCGCGTTGATTGCCGGCCTGGCGCGCGAGGTCGCGCTCGAAAGCGGCGGCCGCCCAACTGCGCTGAACCACATCCATCTCACGCTCGCGTTCGTCGGCGAGCAGCCGGCGATTCGGATCGACTCGTTGCGCCGTCTGGCCGGCGTAGTTCGCGCGCGTGCCTTCATGCTGGCTCTCGATGAAATCGGCGGCTTTCGGCGCACGGGCATCGCCTGGCTGGGCGCGTCCGCGGCGCAGCCCGGGCTGGCGGCGTTGCACGACGACCTCGCTCACGCGCTGCAATCTCGAGGATTTCCGGTCGACGAGCGACCCTATGCGCCGCATCTGACGCTGGCGCGGCGTAGCACGACCGTGATCGATCGCAGATTGTCGCAGCCTATACGCTGGCGCGTGAACTCGTTCACGCTGATGGCGTCCGAGCTGGCGGCGAGCGGTCCTGCCTACCGTACGATCGCGGAGTGGCCGCTGGTAGCGGGTTGAGGGCGCCTGTACGGAAGAAAACGCCGCGGTTCAACCGACCGCGGCAACTCGGGGGGAACGGGCAAATCTTGGTTACGAAGCTGCGCCGGCAGTTTCTCAGGCGCCCTTCAGCGTCGCGCGATGCTCTTCGCGCTCGCGTGCCAGGCGCTGGCGCAGGACCTGAACTTCGGTAAGCGAGGTAACAGGCGTAAAGCAGGGCTGCCTCGTTGCGTCGAATTCCGAAGCAGTCGCATCGACGAAATGCGGGACTGGGACGATAGCCGACGCCGGAGCGTAGCTCGGGAAACGCGCTTCGCGCGCTTCGGCGCTGCGCCGCCTGTCGCCCCGGCGCGCAACGCCTTCCTTGACGCCGCAGGCGAGCACGCCGAACGCAAATCCCCCGCCGATCACGGCACCGACGCCGAGTCCTATGGCGTCGCCGGCGGCGACGCTCGCGATCAGCAGCGCGAGGCCGGCGATGCCAGTGCAAACTCCGATGGCGTCATGCGCCCAATGCTTCGTTGCGGTATTCATGGTTCCCTCTCTCGTGTCGCCAGCTTGCCGGTTTGATGCTTCGATCAGCTTGACCGGATTCACCGGTCGGTCGATGGATGGCCCCACGTTACGGGCACCGTGTTACCGGCTCAAGAAGGACGCGACGAATCCCGCAAAGCGGAGGATGAAATGCGCTAGGAGCGTGCGAATGCACGCGTACCGAGGCCCGTGGGGAGGGATATCGCCTTCGTCGGCGGCGGGGCATTGCAGCGGTCATCGCCGCCGTCGCGTTCATGCTGCGCACGAGCCGCGCCGAAGACCGCCGGCCCTGAGTCGTCCGCGACCGGTCGCGTCTATCCGCCGCAGACGACCGGCCTTGCGGGGTCCGCGATCCACTCGCTCCAGGAGCCGGGATAAAGGCGCGAGCCGGGCAGCGCGGCCACCGACATGGCGAGGACGTTGTGGCACGCCGTGACGCCCGATCCGCAATGGTGCACGACGGCCGACGGCGGAGTATCGACTAGCAGCGCTTCGAATTCCGCTCGCAGCAGCGCTGCGGGCTTGAAGCTGGCCTGCGGCGTCAGGTTCTCGCCATACGGCCGATTATGCGCGCCCGGAATGTGCCCGGCGACCGGATCGAGCGGCTCGAGGTCGCCGCGATAGCGCTCGGGAGCGCGCGCGTCGAGTACGAACAGCGATGCGTCGTTGAGGTGGCGCACGATCTCGTCCGCGCTCGCGGTCGGTCCGGGGCGCATCGGCACGAACGTGGCCGATCGCGGCACTGGCAGCTCGCTTGTCTGCGGCCTTCCCTCGCCGGCCCACTTGTCGAGGCCGCCGTCGAGCACTGCCGCTGCGTCGTGACCGAGCCAATGCAACAGCCACCATAGCCGCGACGCCCACATGCCGCCGTTCTGGTCGTAGGCGACCACCTGCTTGGTACTGTCGATTCCGGTGCGGCCGAAGGTCGCAGCGAGCGCGCCAACCTCGGGCAGCGGATGGCGGCCATTACGGCCGGTCTTGGTACCGGACAGATCGCGGTCTAGGTGCAAAAATGCCGCGCCGGGAATATGGGCTGCACGATATGCGCGCTCACCGGCATCGACGTCGGTGAGATTGTGACGGCAATCGACGATGACAAACGCGGGATCGTCGAGATGCCGCGCGAGATCATCGGTGGAAATGAGCGTGGTGAAGCTCATGTCGCTGGCGAGAGCAAGCTGCGCCGGTCAGCGCACCGGACGTTGACTCCCGCAGGATGATGGAAAACGTAGCGAGCGGGCCGGATACGAGGCGCGCCTGAGCGCAGGAGGAGGGGCCCCGCGACAGCGGGGATCCGACCGCGAAGGCGCGCGCAGGGACGCGTGTGAACCCGGCGCGTTCGATCCGCTGAGGGGTCGCCTCCACGCACTGCGCGCGGAGCCTCGCTCCGCCCTCAGCGGACCTCCGCAGCGAGGCGCGAGATAGTACATGACTTGGCACAGCGAGCGCCGAGCGAGGAAACAACGAAGTAGCCGGCCCGCGCAGTAGTTTTACATCATCCTGGCAAATGCGGCTCGAGTTCCCGCCGCAAGAACTCGTGGAAGTGCTGCATGCCGTCTTCCATCGGCGACTGGTAGGGCCCGACCTCGTTCTTGCCGGTCTTGTACAGCGCGCGCCGGCCCTCGTCCATGCGCTCGGCGATTTCGTCGTCCTCCGCCGCCGTTTCCATATACGCTGCCTGCTCGGCCTCGACGAACTCGCGCTCGAACAGCGCGATGTCCTCAGGATAGTAGAACTCGACGACATTGGTCGTCCGGTCGACGGCGCGCGGGAGCAGCGTGCTTACGATCAACACGTGCGCGTACCACTCGAGCATGATGTTGGGGTAGATCGTCACCCAGATCGCGCCATGCTTCGGCGGCTCGCCGCGGTAATACTCGAGCACCGCCCTGTGCCAGCGTTCGTAGGCACGGGTGCCGGGTTTCGCAAGCGCGTTGTTGACGCCGACCGTCTGCACCGAGTAGCGCTTTGCAAACTGCCAACGCAAGTTGTCGGTGGTGACGAACTGGCCCAACCCCGGGTGGAACGGGCCGACATGGTAATCCTCGAGATAGACCTCGATGAAGCTCTTCCAGTTGTACTGGCACTCGTGGATCTCGACCCGATCGAGCATATAGCCCGAAAAGTCGAAATCCTTGGCGACGCCGATGCCGGCGAGCTCGCTCGCGATGTCGCGTGGCCCGTCGAACAGAAGCCCGTGCCAGTTGGCAAGCGGGGTGCTGTCGAGCTTGACACAGGGCTGCTCGTCGAAATGCGGCGCGCCAAGCAGCTTGCCTTTGAGGTCGTAAGTCCAGCGGTGCACGGGGCACACGATGTTCTCGGCGTTGCCGCGGCCCTTGAGCATCACCGCCTGGCGGTGACGGCAGACATTCGACAGCAACTCGACGCCGCCTGCGTTACGAACGAGCACTTGTGCATTATCGCGCCAGGCCAGCGCGTAGTAATCGCCCGGATTGGGCACCATCAGCTCGTGCCCGACGTAGCCGGGGCCGGGATGGAACAGACGCCTCTGCTCGAGCTCCAACAGCGCAGGATCGCAGTACCAGGAAACGGGCAGCTGCGACGTGGCCTGTCGCAGCCGATCCGCAGTGGCGAGATTGGACATCGGCCTATCCTTTACGTAACCAACCCAACAATAAGGGGCGAGAATCCCCGCCCCTCAACCGCTTTGCTAAGTCAGCCCGCCACGGGAGAACCCGTGAAGGCCGCGTCGTCAAATACGTCTTCATTATAGCCGCAGAGGCCCGCCCGTCCAAATCCAGCGTTGACTGGCGCCGACTAAATGCGGTACTTTGATCCGCTTTTCAACAGGTTGGTTCCGCGCGGGTCGCGCGTGGCACGCGCACTACAATTTGACTGCGCGACAGACCACTCCGTAGCCGATGGCCAAATCGCCCGACTCGACTCCCCAGACGTTCGAAGCCGCGCTCGCCGAGCTCGAAACGATCGTCGCGACCATGGAGGATGGCCGCTTACCGCTGGCCGAAGCGCTGGCGGCGTACAAGCGTGGTGCCGAGCTGCTGCAGTATTGCCAGACGGCGCTCAAGGACGCGCAGCAGCAGGTGCAAGTCCTGGAGCGCGGTGTTCTCATGGCCTTTGCGCCCACCGAAGCAGATGCTGGTGCCACTGTTTCCGATCGGTTCGGTAAGGGCGAGGGCGATGCATCCTGACGTCGCCTGGGCAGTGTGGTCGGGCGAGCGCGCACGCCGAGTCGAAAGCGTCGTCGACGGCTTCCTGCCTCCAGCGACCGAGCCCCCGCAGCGCCTGCATGAAGCGATGCGCTATGCCGTGCTCGGCGGTGGCAAGCGCGTGCGCGCGCTGCTCGCGTATGCGGCAGG
This sequence comes from Casimicrobiaceae bacterium, assembly GCA_036506975.1. GTDB lineage: Bacteria > Pseudomonadota > Gammaproteobacteria > Burkholderiales > Casimicrobiaceae > PALSA-1003. Next base: position 5,874 of record DASXQW010000212.1, read on the forward strand.
CGAGCTGACCGCTGCGGATCCGGCGGTCGTTGACCGTGCGGCCGCTGCGGTCGAGCTGATGCATGCCTACTCGCTCATTCATGACGACCTGCCGTGCATGGACGACGACGTGCTCCGGCGCGGCAAGCCAACCTGTCACATCGCATTTGGCGAGGCAACCGCGCTCCTCGCTGGCGATGCCCTGCAGAGCTGCGCCTTCGAAGCGCTGGCGGCTGCGCCTTTGCGCGATCGAGGACAGGCCGTATTGCTGCTCGCACAGGCCGTCGGTTCGCGTGGCATGGCCGGCGGACAGGAAATCGATCTCGCCGCTGGTGGCCAATCGCTCGATCTGGCTGAACTCGAGCACATGCACGCACTCAAAACTAGTGCGCTAATCCGAGCAGCGGTTTGCCTCGGCGCGGATTGCGGCCGGCCGGTGAGTGCCGGCGAGAACGATGCACTCGACCGTTACGCGTCGGCCATCGGGCTGGCCTTCCAAGTCGTCGACGACGTTCTCGACGTCGAAGGCACGGCGCAGAGTCTGGGCAAAACCGCGGGCAAGGACGCGGTGCAGCGTAAGTCAACGTATGTAACGCTGATAGGCCTGGCCGCTGCTCGGGAGCGCACCGAAACACTGCGCGTGGAGGCGCGAGCGGCGTTGATAGGCTTTGGAAATCGCGCGCGCAGGCTCCTCGAGCTGACGGACTGGATCGTGGCGCGCAGGCATTGATGGACCGTCTCCTCGAACATATCAACGATCCGGCCGATCTGCGCCGGCTGGGTGCAGATGAGCTGCCTCAGCTGGCGCGCGAGCTGCGCGAATTCATCATAGGCTCGGTCAGCCGGACCGGCGGCCATTTGTCTTCCAATCTCGGTACGGTGGAGCTGACAATCGCGCTGCATTACGTCTTCGATACGCCGCGCGATCGCCTGGTGTGGGACGTCGGTCACCAGACATATCCGCACAAGATCCTGACCGGCCGCCGTGAAGGCATGGCAAAGCTCCGGCAATGGGGCGGCATTGCCGGCTTTCCCCGCCGCGTCGAAAGCGAGTACGACACTTTCGGCACCGCGCATTCTTCGACGTCGATCTCCGCGGCGCTTGGCATGGCGATGGCCGCCAAGCGCAAGGGCGAGAAGCGTTCGGTTATCGCAGTGATCGGCGACGGCGCGATGAGCGCCGGAATGGCCTACGAGGCGATGAACAACGCCGGCGCCGCCGACGTCGACCTGCTGGTGATCCTCAACGACAACGACATGTCGATCTCCGAGTCGGTCGGCGCGTTCAATAATTATCTCGCCCGTCTGCTGTCAGGTCGCGTGTACAACACCATGCGCCGCGGCGGCAAGGAACTGCTGGCGAAGCTGCCGCCGGTCAAGGAGCTGGCCAAGCGCTGGGAAGAGCACACGAAGGGCATGGTCCTGCCCGGGACGCTGTTCGAGGAGTTCGGTTTCAACTACATCGGTCCGATCGATGGGCACGATCTCGACACGCTGGTAAAGACGCTTTCGAACGTGAGGCAGCTTTCCGGGCCGCAACTGCTGCACGTGATGACGGGCAAGGGACACGGCTACCCCATGGCCGAAGCCGATCCGATCCTCTATCACGGCGTGACCAAGTTCGACCCCGCGGTCGGCTACGCTCCCAAGGCGGCAACGAAGCCCACCTACACACAGGTGTTCGGCGACTGGCTGTGCGACATGGCGGCCCGCGACGTGCGGCTGATCGGCATCACGCCGGCGATGCGCGAGGGTTCCGGCCTGGTTCGATTCTCGGAGGAATATCCCGACCGCTACTTCGACGTCGGCATCGCCGAGCAGCACGCGGTGACGTTCGCCGCCGGCCTCGCCTGCGAAGGCATGAAGCCCGTCGTCGCGATCTATTCGACGTTCCTCCAGCGGGCGTACGACCAGTTGATCCACGACGTCGTGCTGCAGAACCTGCCGGTGGTGTTGGCCATCGACCGCGGCGGGCTCGTCGGCGCCGACGGACCGACGCACCACGGGAGCTTCGATCTTACTTACCTGCGCTGCCTGCCCAACACCACCGTAATGGCGCCCGCCGACGAGAACGAATGCCGGCAGATGCTCACCACCGCGTTCATGCTCGATACGCCTGCCGCGGTGCGCTATCCCCGAGGCGCCGGCCCGGGCGTCGTGGTCGAGCGCGAGTTGAAGCCGATCCCCGTCGGCAAAGGCGAAGTGCGCCGCGATTCGCGGCGGCGGACGCACCGCATCGGCATCCTCGCCTTCGGCAGCATGCTGCAGCCGGCTTTGGCCGCGGCGGCGGAGATCGATGCCAGTGTAGCCAATATGCGATTCATCAAGCCGATCGATGCCGAGCTGATCATCCACATGGCGCGTACGCATGAAGCGCTGGTGACGGTGGAAGAGAATGTGGTTGCCGGCGGTGCTGGCAGTGCGGTCGCTGAAGTCCTGGCGGCGGAGGGCTTTGCAATGCCGATCCTGCATCTCGGGTTACCGGACGAGTTCGTCGACCACGGAGATCCTGCGCTACAGCTCAAGCACTGCGGGCTCGATGCGCAGGGAATCGCGGCTTCGATCGCCGAACGCTTCGGCGCGCTCCAGGACGAAGCCGTCGCGCCGGCGGTCGTGGTCAACCTCGCCAAGCCGGCGAAATAAAACGATCGGCGACGCGCTGCATCTATCCCAAGCCGCAACCCAAGCTAGAAGTTGTAGCCGATCCCGAGCAGAAAGACATCCGAGTCGAAGGGTTGATCGGCGCTGACGCGGTGCCAAGTGGCTCGCGCGGTCCAGTCCGGGGTCAGGCGATAGCTCGAAGTCAGACTAAAGATGGCTGCCAGGCGTTCGCGGCCGCCCTCTGCGAAGTCACCCGAGTAGACGTCGACGACCACGTCGACCCCGATGCCGGCTCCTATGGTCCATCGCCCCTCCCCCAGAGCGCGGCGCAGCCAGAGCTCGGACACCACGCCGTGGCGGCGAGCGAGCCGCGGTTGACCTTCGTGCAGCCAAGCGAGCGTCCAATCGAAGTGATCGTTCAATGAGCGCCGATACTCGACGCTCATGGCGAACGAAGGCTCGGATGAGAAGTCGTTGACGACGGCCCGCCCACCGAGGAAGGCGACCTCGTTGCGGATCGACGACGACCACGCGCTCCGAGCCGGCGCTGCGTCGGCCCTCGGTTCGTCGTCGAATTTGTATCCAATGCCGAGCAGCACCGACGTCGTATCGATGCTCCTGCTCGTCTCAGTGTACTGCAGGCGCAGCTCGACCAGCCAGTTGCGGACGAACTGCCAGCGGGCGGATGCCGAGTACAGGACGCCCCAGCCATGGATGTCGCTTTCGGCATCGCTCCCAGCGATGCGTGTGGTATCGAAGTAGTAATAGGGGCCGATGCCCGCGGCGAACGACAGGCGCGGATCGAATGCGGTCGTGCCGACCCAGAGCTGCGCGGCCACTCCGTCGCGATGGTGGTTGGGCACGTGGCCCTGATTGATCCAACTCGCGCCGACGCCGAAGTTCGGGGTGAGGGTATGCCGGTAGTCGAGCGCCCAGGTGAACGATTGCGCGTCGCTGCCGCGCGGGAAGATGCCGCCGCCGAGAACGGCTAGCTCATCGGCGTACGCTGTCGCAGCCGCGAGCGCGAGTAGGACCGCGCAGCACACCCGGGACAGACGATGGTCTGCCCAGAATCTGCGACCGCACCGACGCCGTGGGTCGCGTTTCGTTCCGGAGCGTAGCTCGTTGGTAAGCGGGTTCGGGTGCACGCGCTACACTCTGGCCGGCACCGGCTTAGGATACTCGACCATCTTCGCCGCCTGTCGCTCGAACGCGTCGCGGCACGACAGCAAACGTGCTTGCCTGCTGGAAACAAGCGAGTAGCCCCGAAGCCGGGTCAGCCGATCGTTGGCTTCCTGGCAAGCCTTGTCGCTCGTTACCCAAAGTTGCGGATCGATGTGGCGCAGATCGAACGCGCCCGAATAGCTGCGCAGCGTCTTGCGGCCGCGCTTGTTGAAATATTCGTGAAAGTACGACATCGCCACCTCGCGCAGGCTACGGTAGACCGGATCGCGATAGCGCAGCTGCGCCCCGTTGTGCTTGGAAATCGCGCCCCAGTGCCTCCCCCGGCGAAACAGCGCGAGGACGTGTGGATAATCGCTCGCGTCGCAGTCCATGTACATCACGAGCGGCGGCTGGCCATGGATCCACAGCGCGCAGGCGGCGACGAACGCACCCTCGATGCAATGCGCGCGCCGTTGCCGCAACACCTGGCGCACCGACAGGATCGTCTCGCCGCCGATCTCGTGATTGGCCGGGATCGCATTGACGAAAAGCTGGATCTTCTGCGGCGTGTCGAGTCGCCTCAGGATCGCAAATTCGGCGCGCGTGAGCCC
>DASXQW010000213.1:0-12922 GCA_036506975.1 Casimicrobiaceae bacterium
CCCATGTCGCCCAGGAATCCCATCGATGCCGAAAGGTCCGCGGGGCCGATGAAAATCGAGTCGACCCCGGGAACCGCTGCGATCGCCTCGATCTGCTCGAACGCGGCGAGCGTCTCGATCTGCACGATCACGCAGATTTCCTCGTGCGCGCGCTTGACGTAGTCGGGAATCGTCCCATAGCGGCTGCCGCGATGCATCGCGGCGACGCCGCGCACGCCGGCAGGAGGATAGCGTGTGTTGGCGACTGCGCGCCTCGCCTCCTCGGCGTTCTGCACGAATGGGAACAGCAGGCTCTGCGCACCCGCGTCGAGCGCGCGCTTGACCATCACCATGTCGTTCCACGGCGGGCGCACGATCGCCTGCGCCGACGTGCCCGCGATCGTCTGCAGGATGCCGATCATCTGCGGGGTATCGATCGGCGTGTGCTCCATATCGACGACCAGAAAATCGAAACCGATGCAGCCAAGCGCTTCGGCCGTCGACGGCGCCGAGCTTACGAGCCAGGCGCCCACGGGGGTCTTGCCGGATGCGATCGCGCGTTTGAAATGATTGACAGGCAGGTCCATCGGGATTCCTTGGAAAACGGTGATGGCGGCGTGCTAGCGGTGGGCTATTGTAGCCGCGCATCACACCGAAGTCGCCTGCGTGATGTAGGATTTGGCCGTGACATCGGTTGCCACCACAGCCCGCGGCTCGATTGCCGGCTATCCGAGCCTCGCTGGCCGCACGGTCTTTGTCTCCGGCGGCGGCTCGGGAATCGGTGCCTTCATCGTCGAGCGTTTCACACAACAGGGCTCGCGCGTGGCGTTTTGCGACGTGGCGGACGAGCCTGCGCAGGCGCTCGTGGCGCGACTCGCGCCGGCGCCGGTGCGCTACCGCCGCTGTGACGTGCGCGATATCGCCGCGTTGCGCGCGACGCTGGCGGACATCGAAACCGAGTGGGGGCCGATCACGGTGCTGGTCAACAATGCGGCGCGCGACGACCGGCACGCGCACGAGAGCGTGACGCCGGAATATTGGGACGATCGACTCGCGGTCAATCTCCGCCACCACTTTTTCGCGGCACAGGCGGTCGCGCCGGGGATGGCGCGCGCCGGTGGCGGGTCGATCATCAACCTGGGCTCGGTATCATGGATGCGTGCCACGCCCGGCATGGTCGCCTATACGACCGCGAAGGCGGCGATCCACGGGTTGACGCGCACGCTGGCGCGCGAGCTGGGTCCGCAGAACATCCGCGTGAACTGCCTCGTACCGGGAGCGATCGACACGCCACGCCAGCGCGCATTGTGGATCAGTCCCGAAATGGAACGCGAGTTCCTCGCCCAGCAGTGCCTGAAGTTCCGCCTGAACGAGGACGATGTGGCGCGTGGCGTGCTGTTCCTCGCGTCCGACGAGGCGCGAGGCATGACGGGTCACGACCTGATCATCGATGCGGGACTCGCCCTGACAAGCGCTACCAGTTGATTCGGTGAAAGAGTGACGGCAGAAATCTTGAGTCTCCCAGGAGGACGGAATGAGGATCTTTAAGATATTGCTCGCAGCAACGTTTGGCGCAGGCATCGCAACCATTGCCGCGGCGCAGACGACGCTCCACATGTTCACCGGCGGGCAGCAGCGGCCGGACGTGATGCGCAAGGTCGCCGACGAATACCAGAAGAAGAACCCGAACGTGAAGATCGAGATCGAGGTCGGCGGCGCGACTTCGGAGGCACAGCAGCAGTATCTCAATACGGTTCTTGCCTCGAAGGACTCCGCGCTCGATCTGATGCTCATCGACGTCATTCGCCCCGCGCAGTGGGCGGCCGCCGGTTGGGCCGAGCCGTTCGACGCTTACCTGGGCGCGGACAAGGCCAAGCTGTTGCCGACGTACCTCAAGGCGTACAGCGACGCCGACCAGGTCAACGGCAAGCTCGTCGCATTGCCGTTTTTTGCCGATGCGCAGTTCCTCTATTACCGCAAGGACCTGCTCGATAAATACAAGCGGGCCGTGCCGAAGACCTGGGACGAGTTGATGGAAAGCGCTCAGGTGGTCATGAAAGGCGAGAACAATCCGCAGCTGCAGGGATTCTCCACTGCAGGCGCGCCGATCGAAGGAACCGTGTGCACTTATCTCGTTCCACTCTGGGGCGCCGGGGGCGAGCTCATCAAGAACGGCAAACCCAACCTCGATGCGCCGGAGGCGCGAAAGCCCTTCGAACTGATGGGGCGCCTGAAGGTGGCCGGCGTGCTGCCGAAGAACATCGGCGAGATCGCCACCGACCGCGTTCGCGTCGACTTCCAGGCCGGCAACGTGATCTTCGCGCAGAACTGGGGTTACTTCTGGAATCGTGTCGAAAATGACGCCGACACCAAAGTCAAAGGCAAGGTCGGCGTAACGACGCTGCCCGCCGACAAGGGCGGCCGGAGCGCGACATGCATCGGCGGCTGGCAGGTGGCGGTCTCCGCCTTCTCCAAGAACAAGTCGGAGGCGGTGAAGTTCGCGCGTTATCTGTCGTCGCCCGAGGTATCGAAGACCATGGCGATCCTCGCGTCCAACCTGCCGGTGTTTCCGCAGGTGTACAAGGATCTCGAAGTGCTCAAGGCGAACCCATGGTTCGCGGACGCGCTGCCGGTGGTCGAAGGCGCGAAGTCGCGGCCGGTGACGCCGCGGTACACGGAAGTATCCGACGCGATTCGTTCCAATATGAACGCGTATCTCGCGGGCACCAAGACGACCGATACGGCGCTGAACGACATGAAGAATCGGCTGGCGCCGATCTATCGCTAACCGTCGTCATTCCCGCGAAAGCGGGAATCCAGCGTCTTTAGCACGACACTGGGTCCCCGCTCATTTACGTAACTGAGCGGGGACGACAGTACGCAGTGGCTTCCACCTTTCGCCTCAAGCTCTCCGAGCGCGGCCTCGGCTTCCTGCTGCTGACACCGGCCGCGCTGCTCCTGCTGCTGATCGTCGTCTACCCGATCGGACAGCTCGTCTGGAACAGCTTCTTCGACATCCATCTCGCGGAGCCGTGGAAGGGCGAGCCCTTCGTAGGCTTCGAAAACTACGCCCGAGCTTTCGACGACGACCGGTTCCGGGACACGGTGCTTCACACTGCGATCTACACGGTTGTTACCGTGCCGGGCGCGCTCTTGGTCGGACTGGGGCTGGCACTCCTCGCCAACATGCCGTTCCGGCGCAAGTGGCCGGTGCGTCTCGGCCTGCTCCTGCCGTGGGCGCTGCCGCTGGTGTTCTCGGGGCTCATCTTCCGCTGGTTCTTCGAGTACAAGCAGGGAATCGTCAACGACGTACTGGTGCGGCTTGGCGTCGAGCCCCTGGCGTGGCTGACTGACCCGAATCTGGCGATCGTGGCGATCTGCATCGCGATCATCTGGAAAGCGTCGTCGTTCATGGCGCTCATGCTGCTCGCCGGCCTGCAGACGATCCCGCGCGAGCTCTACGAAGCGGCCGAGGTCGACGGCGCAACGCGCTGGCAAAAATTTATCTCGATCACTTTGCCGATGCTCAGACCGGCGATCATGGTCGCGCTCATCTTCCGCACCATCACCGCGATCCAGACTTTCGACATTCCCTATGCGATGACCGGCGGCGGTCCCGGCGACTCGACCGAGACCCTGGCAATGTACATCCAGAAGACGACGCTCGATTTCCTCGATTTCGGTTACGGCTCTGCGCTCGCCACGCTGATGTTCGTGATCAGCATGGTCGTGACCAGCGGCTATCTGCGCTATACCCGGCGCAGCGCGGGCCGCCGCGGGAATTGACCCATGCTCCCGAAGCGCAAGACCGTCGTCTGGCTCGCCGGCATCATCGTCGCCATAAACGGCTTTTTCCCCGCCGTCTGGATCCTGTTCACCTCGCTCAAGACCGAGACGGAGTTGATGCAGTATCCGATCACGTACCTGCCGCAGGCGCCGACGCTCGCCAATTACGTGCAGGCGTTCACGGAGCAACCGCTGCTGCGCTTTTTGTGGAACAGCTTCGTCGTCGCTTCGCTCTCGACGCTGCTGTGCGTGCTGGTCTCGGCGCTCGCGGCGTACGCGCTGACGCGGCTCCGCGTGCCGAAAAGCAACTTGATCATGGCCGCGCTGATGGCGGTGGCGATGTTCCCGCTGATCTCGCTGATGGTGCCGCTGTTCAAGATGATGCGCGAGCTGGGATTGCTCAACACCTATCTCGCGCTGATCCTCCCTTACGCAGTGCTGTCGATGCCGGTGTGCACGCTGGTACTGGCGAGCTTCTTCCAGGACATCGAGCCCGACCTCGAGGCCGCGGCGATGATCGACGGCTGCACGCGCCTGGGCGCGCTGTTCCGGGTCGTCGTACCGCTGTCGGCGCCGGGCGTGTTCACTGCCGCGATCCTGGCCTTCGTCAATGCCTGGGACGAGTTTCTGCTGGCACTCACCATGATGAACCGGCTCAACATGCGCACGCTGTCGGTCGGCATCACGCTCTACCAGGGCGAGTTCGCATTTCCCTGGCCTCTGATCTCGGCGGCGCTGATCGTCGCCATCGTGCCGATCTCGATCCTGATCGCGGTATTTCAGGAGCGCGTGGTCGGCGGCTTGACCGCGGGCGGGGTGAAGGGTTGATGGTTTACTCGCCTTGGCCTTGGATTTGTCCGCGTCAGGGGACTTGAATGGATACTGACGTTCTGATCGTCGGAGCCGGCCCGACCGGGCTGATGCTCGCCAATCAGCTCGGTCGGAGAGGTGTACGCACCCTGATCGTCGACCGACACTCGGGGCCGTCGCTTCAGACGAGAGCGCTGGGCGTGCAGGCGCGCACCATGGAGATCTATTCGAAGCTCGGCATCATCGATCGGGCGCTCGAGCTCGGCAAGCGCGGAACGGGCGCAAACATTTGGGCGGAAGGCCGGAAGATGGCGCGCGTCCCGCTCGGCGAAGCCGGGCAAAGCGTGACTCCGTATCCGTTCATTCTCATCCTCGGCCAGGACGACAACGAACGGATCATGGGCGACAAGCTTCGTGACTGGGGCATGTCGGTGCAGTGGAATACCGAGCTCTTCGGCCTCGAGCAGGAATCCCGCCATGTGACGGCAGCGCTCAAGCTACCGAACGGCACGGCCCGGAAGATCACGGCCGCGTGGGTCGCCGGATGCGACGGAGCACGTAGCGCCGTGCGCGAGCTCTGCGGCATTACATTTCCCGGCGCGCCCTACGAGCACGTGTTCTTCGTCGCCGATACGGTAGTGACCGGCACCATGGTCCCGGACGAGGTCAACGTCTACTTGTGGCGGTCGGGGTTTCATCTGTTCTTCCCCATGCGTGGGGAGGATCACTGGCGGATCGTCGGCATTGTGCCTCCGACCTTGCGGGGCGCGGACGACGTGACTTTCGAGCAGGTGATCCCTTCGTTGCGTGGCGAAGCTGGAGCCGGGTTGTCCTTCAAGACGTGCACCTGGTTTTCCACCTATCGCATCTCACACCGGAGTGCGTCGCGCTTCCGCGACCGCCGCTGCTTTCTGCTCGGCGACGCGGCACATATCCACAGCCCGGTCGGCGCGCAAGGCATGAACACCGGCTTGCAGGACGCCTACAACCTGGGGTGGAAGCTCGCGCTCGTCGTCAGCGGCCAAGCGGACGCCGCGCTCCTCGATTCATACGAAGAAGAGCGCGTGCCGGTCGCGCGGCGGCTGCTGAACACGACCGACCGGGCGTTCAGGCTGGTCGTATCCGACAGCCGGCTCGCCGGCTTGCTCCGCACACAGGTACTCGCAAGGATCGCCGCGTTTGCGATGAGTCGCGAGTGGATACAGCGGGCCGCATTTCGGGTCGTCTCCCAGACCGGCATCCATTACCGGACGAGCCCATTGTCGAAATCTCTGGAAGGCCTGCCCACCGGCGCGCCGCGCGCGGGCGATCGCTTTCCGTGGCTGCGGCTGAAGTTCCAGACGAACGGCCCGGTCGAGGATCTGTTCCGGAAACTCGACGACACGCGACTTAACCTGATCGTAATGGGGCAGCCTTCGCTTCCCGGAGGAGCGCTCGATCTCGGCGACTTGCTGCGCATCCATCGCATTCCGGTCGATCCGTTCAACGACGCGGAATTGGCACGCGCGCAGATTCCTCAGCCCTCGTTCTACCTCGTGCGCCCCGACGGCCATATCGGACTGTGTGGCGTTCACCTGGATGCTGCCACGGCCACACGTTACGTCTCCGAACATTTGCGCCTCGTAGCCGGAAGCGCGTGAATCCATGCGCGCGCATTTCTCCCGGCCGGCATTCTTCGAGGGCGCGCGCGACGTCGCGCCGGTGCTGATCGGCATCGTCCCCTTCGGCATCGTCTGCGGCATCGGCGCGATCACGGCCGGCGCCTCGCCGATCGCCGCGCTGGCGATGTCGATGATCATGTTCAGCGGCGCGGCGCAGATCATCGCCGTCCAGTTGCTCGCGGCCGGGGCGCCATTCGCCGTCATACTGCTTTCCTGCCTCGTCGTCAGCCTGCGTCTGGTGATGTACAGCGCGGCGATGGCGCCGTATCTGCGGCCGCTCGATCATCGGTGGCGCAATCTCTTGTCCTTCCTGCTTACCGATCAGGCGTTCGCGGGCACGCTCCAGCGTTTCCAAACGTCCGACGACGTGCGCGCCAACGCCTCGTATTTTCTCGGCAGCGGCGCGCTGTTGTGGGTAGTCTGGCAGTTCGCAACGCTGGCGGGCGTCCTGGCGGGACAGATCATCCCCGCATCGTGGCAGCTCGAATTCGTCGTGCCGCTGTGCTTTCTTGCGGTGCTGGTTCCGCTGCTTCGCGACCGGGTCTCGATTCTCGTCTTCACGGTCGCGACCATCGCCGTCATCGCACTCGACGCGATGCCGCTGCGTCTGTCGATGGTCTGCGGCGGCTTGCTGGGGATCGCCGCCGGAGTCCTCGGCGACAAGATGGCAGGCAAACGTGGATAAAGAGCTCACGATCTGGCTGCTGATCTTCGCCGTCGGCGCAGTGACATATACGGCGCGGCTGTCGTTCATCGCTTTGTTCGCACGCCGCGAGATGCCGCCGCTGCTGGCCGGGGCGCTCAAGCATGTGCCGGTAGCGATGGTGACAGCGATCGTCGTGCCGGCGGTCATGTTCATGTCGCCGGGCGAGCTGCGGATCGACCCGACCAACGCCAAGCTGATCGCCGCTCTCGTCGCCGGCGCCGTCGCATGGTGGCGGCAGAGCGCGGTGCTTACCATTGCGGTCGGGATGATTGTGCTCTGGTCGCTGCGGTATGCGATAGGTTAAAATTCCTGTAGGTGCGAATTCATTCGCACACCATGTCCGAATAAATTCGGACCTACGAAAGAGCACGAATGCGCTTCGAAGGCACCGACACCTACGTCGCCACGCCCGACCTGATGCTCGCGGTCAACGCCGCGGTCACGCTGGAGCGGCCGCTGCTGGTCAAGGGCGAGCCGGGTACCGGCAAGACGATGCTCGCCGAGGAAGTCGCGCGCGCGATTGGCCGCCCACTCGTGCAATGGCACATCAAGTCGACGACCAAGGCGCAGCAGGGACTGTACGAATACGACGCGGTATCGCGCCTGCGCGATTCGCAGCTCGGCGACGAGCACGTCGCCGACATCGGGCACTACATCAAGCGCGGCGTGCTCTGGGAAGCGTTCGAATCGGCGACACCCGCGGTCGTCCTGATCGACGAGATCGACAAGGCCGATATCGAGTTTCCCAATGACCTCCTGCGCGAGCTCGACCGCATGGAATTCTATGTCTACGAGACTCAAGCCACCATCAAGGCGCGGCATCGGCCGCTGGTCGTGATCACGAGCAACAACGAGAAGGAGCTGCCCGACGCGTTTCTGCGCCGCTGCTTCTTCCACTACATCAGGTTCCCCGACAAGGAGACGATGACGCGCATCGTCGACGTCCACTTTCCGGGATTGAAGAAAGCGCTGCTCAAGGAAGCGCTGGAGGTCTTTTTCGAGCTCCGCGAAGTGCCGGGCCTCAAGAAGAAACCGTCGACCTCCGAGTTGCTCGACTGGCTGAAGCTCCTTCTCGCCGAGGATATCCCGCCCGAGGCGCTCCGCAGCACCGACAAGAAAGTCGTGATTCCCCCGCTTCACGGCGCTTTGCTCAAGAACGAGCAGGACGTACATCTTTTCGAGAGGGTGGCGTTCATGGCGCGATCGGGACGTTAGCGTGGCGTTCGTCGAGCCGGTAACGCTCGAGGGACGGCATGCGACGCTCGAGCCGCTCGCGCGGGAGCACGAGGCGGACCTGAGGCGCGCCGCCGCCGACGGCGAGCTGTGGCGTCTGTGGTACACGTCGGTGCCAGCGCCTGAAACGACCGGGGCGTATATCGCTGCAGCGCTCGAGATGCGCGCGGGTCTCGGTGCGATGCCATTCGCCGTGCGCGACAATGCGACCGGCGATATTGTCGGTTGCACGCGCTATTTCAACGTGGATGCGCCCAACCGGCGACTGGAAATTGGGTACACGTGGTACGCACAGCGCGCGCAGCGCACCGAGATCAACACCGAGTGCAAGCATCTGCTGCTCACGCACGCGTTCGAGAAGCTCAAGTGCATCGCCGTCGAGTTTCGCACGCACTGGTTCAATCAAGCCTCGCGCGAGGCGATCGCACGCCTGGGTGCCAAGCAGGACGGCGTGCTGCGGAATCACCAGATATCCCCCGACGGCAGCTATCGCGACACGGTCGTGTTCAGCATCATCGAGAGCGAGTGGCCCGCGGTGAAGCAGCATCTCACGTTCCTGCTCGAGCGGAAGTAGGGTCAGAGACGACTTTTCTCAAACCTGCGTGTCTCGAGAAAATCGAATAGCAAAAGTCGTCTCTGACCCTCTCTTGCCATGTTGATCGATTTCTTCCTGCATCTCAAGGCGGCGAAGCTGCCGGTGTCGACGCGCGAGTTTCTGACGCTGCTCGAGGCGCTCGAGCACAACGTCGTCGCCAACAGCATCGACGACTTCTATTTCCTGGCACGCACCTGCCTGGTCAAGGACGAGGCGCTCTACGACCGCTTCAACCTCGCCTTCGGCGCGTACTTTCACGGCGTCGAAGGCGTGTTCGATATCCGCGCGGAGATCCCGGAGGAATGGATCAGAAAGGCGATCGAAGGTACGCTGACCGACGAGGAGAAGGCGTTGATCAAGGCCCTCGGTGGGTGGGACAAGCTGATGGAAACGCTAAGGGCCAGGCTCGACGAGCAGCGCGCGCGCCATCAGGGCGGCGCGAAATGGATCGGTACCGCCGGCACGAGCCCGTTCGGCGCCTACGGCTACAACCCCGAGGGCATCCGCATCGGCCAGGAGGGCGGGCGCGGGCGCAGCGCGGTGAAAGTCTGGGACGAGCGCTCGTTCCGAAATCTCGACGACTCGGTGGAGCTGAACACTCGCAACATCAAGATCGCGCTGCGAAGGCTCCGGCGCTTCGCGCGCGAAGGCGTGCCGGAGGAGCTCGATCTCGACGCGACCATCGAGGGCACCGCGAAGAACGCGGGCTGGCTCGATCTGCACCTCGTGCCCGAGCGCCGCAATCGGGTGAAGGTGCTGTTGTTTCTCGATGTCGGCGGCTCGATGGACCCGCACATCCAGGTCTGCGAAGAGCTGTTCTCGGCCGCCAAGAGCGAGTTCCGCCACCTCGAGTACTTCTACTTCCACAACTGCGTCTACGATCACGTCTGGCGCGACAATGTCCGCCGCCGCAGCGAGCGCATGGCGACATTCGATATCCTGCACAAGTACGGTCCGGACTGGCGGCTTATCTTCGTCGGCGATGCGGCAATGAGCCCCTACGAGCTCACGCAGGCGGGCGGCAGCGTCGAGTACAGCAACGACGAGCCCGGCATTGTCTGGCTCAAGCGCCTTATCGACGCGTATCGCCACGCGATCTGGCTCAACCCCGAGCCGGAGCGAGGCTGGGGCTATACGCGCTCGACGCAGATCGTGCTGGGAACGCTGGGGCCCCGCATGTTCCCGCTGACGCTCGAAGGGCTGAACCGCGGCATCGCGCTGTTGCGCAAGTAGCGCAGGGGCGACCATAATGGGCTCGGAGTCGATTTTCTCTGGCGCCTTGAACCAAGCCGCGGACAGGTCGATCCGATACGGAGGCACATCATGCATAAACTATGGATCATGATCGCGGCACTCGCGGCGGCGGCCGCGGTTCCCGGGGTCGCGAACGCCATTGTCTGCTACACGCTGTTCGACAAGGGCGACAACGTGCTGTATCAGGATGCGCTGCCTCCTTTCGACATGAGCGATAGCGGCGCTGCATTGCGCAAAGGATTGCGCCAGCGCAACGAGTACCTGATGATCTACGAAGTCGAAAACTGCCCGCCGGTGGCGGCGGTCGCAGGCTCGACCGGCTACCGCCCCGCCACCGTCGAAGAGATCGTTTCCGGCATGCGCGCCTACGCGACGTCGGGCCGCGGCTCGAGCGGGGGCGTTACCGGTAGCGGCAGAGCGAGCGCAGCGCCAGCCGCGCCTGCGCCCTCGCGCGGCGGCTCGACCGGAACGCGCAGCGCCTACTGACCAGGCGCCTTTCGCGAGGCGCTGGTGCCCGCCGCGATGGTGCCATTTCGCGGAATCGCCTTCGCGCTCGGTTCCGCGTTGTTATTCGGCGCGAGCACGCCGCTCGCGAAGGCTCTCGTCGGTACGATCGACCCGCTCTGGCTCGCCGGGCTGCTCTACGCCGGTTCGGGCCTCGGGCTGACGCTGGTCCTGTTTGTGCGTGCAGCGCGCGACGGGCGCGACGTCATGGCGATCCCGCGGCAAGATCTCAAATGGCTTGCGCTGACGATTCTCTGCGGGGGAGTTCTCGCACCGGCGCTGTTCACGTTTGGATTGCGGCAGACGTCAGGCGCGGCCGCGAGCCTGTTGGGCAATCTGGAAAACGTCATGACCGTCGCGCTCGCGTGGTTTGTCTTCCGCGAGCATCGCAGTGCGAGGGTTGTCGCCGGGATGGCGGCAATCGTTGCCGCATGCATCATCCTCGCCTGGCCCACAGGCGCCGGTGCCGTTGCAGGGGCGGGCGTGGGTTTGATCGCGCTGGCCTGTCTGGGCTGGGCGCTGGACAATAACCTGACGCGCAAGATCGCCGGCAACGACGCAACGCTGCTCGCTGCCATCAAGGGCGGCGTCGGCGGCGCCGTGAATCTGACGCTGGCGATGCTCTTCGCCGGCCAGACGCCGGCGGCAGGCGCAGCGCTTGCGGCGGGAGTTCTTGGCTTCTTCGGCTACGGCGTGAGCCTCGTCATGTTCGTCATCGCGCTGCGCGAGCTGGGTGCGGCCCGGACCGGAGCCTACTTTGCGACCGCGCCATTCATCGGAGTGGTGACGGCCTTCACCGTGCTCGGCGAGCGTCCCGACGTAGCGTTCTTCATCGCGCTGCCGCTGATGGCCTGCGGCGTCTGGCTGCACCTGACCGAGCGCCACAGCCACGCCCATGTTCACGAACGTCTGGTCCACGATCACCCGCACCGCCATGACGCGCACCATCGCCACGAGCACGCATTTCCCTGGGATGGTACCGAGCCGCACCGCCACGAGCACGCCCACGAGGCGATGGTCCACGCGCACCCGCATTTCCCCGATCTGCATCATCGCCACGAGCATTGAATCGGATCTTGCGGAGCACCGTCGATGCTGCGGCGGCCAACTTGGCATGTCACACGCGGCTGTGCTAGATTGTGGCTGCGGGGATTGCGAGCAGACTCCCCGTTCTCCCAAGACGCTCTCCGCGTCCAAGCTCTGCTCCTGACGTTGGGCTGACTGCCCGAGCGGGAGCGCACCTTGGATCCAGCAGTCGCTTCCTCCTGCAGTCGCCCGAAGATCCGGAGGAGATTCGCCATGACCAAGCCAACCACGACTGCGGGGCTGTCGGTGCTCGCCTGCGGTGTTGCGACCGCGGCGTTCGCGGAAACGATCAACTTCGATGCCGACCGCGTCGGCGGCCTTCCCGCGGCGTGGACTGCGGGTGTCACCGGCCGCGGCGCCTCGCACTGGGCGGTCGAGGCCGATGCCAGCGCGCCAAGCGCGCCCAACGTGCTCAAGCAAAGCGGACGCGGCGACTTTCCTTGGTGCGTGAAGCGCGACGTTACGATCGCCGATGGCTACGTCGAAGTGAAATTCAAGCCTCTTGCCGGCAAGGACGATCAGGCCGGTGGCGTCGTCTGGCGGTGGAGGGACGGCGACAACTACTACGTGGCCCGCGCCAACGCACTCGAAAACAACGTTTCGCTCTATTACACGCAGCGCGGCCGCCGCATCACCATCAAGTATGTCGATGCCCCGGTCGCAAAGGGTCAGTGGCACGTTCTGCGCGTCGATTTCGCCGGCGCGCGCGTCGCGGTAGCGCTCGACGGCAAGCGCTACATCGAGCAGGAAGACACGCACATCGGCGGCGCCGGTGCAGTCGGCGTGTGGACCAAGGCGGACAGCGTCACCGCGTTCGACGATTTCAGCTACGGCGGCGCAGGAAAATGAGCGAAATGAACGCTTCGACGATGCGCCGCGTGCTCCTGGCCCGCGGACTGCGGGCATTCGGCGACGGCTACATGAGCCTCCTACTGCCCGTGTATCTCATCACCCTGGGGCTTTCGCCGTTCCACGTCGGCGTCATTGCGACCGCCACGCTGCTGGGTTCCGCCGCGCTTTCGCTGCTGGTCGGATTGCACGCGCATCGGATCGGCTATCGCACGCTGCTGCTCGCGGCCGCGGCGCTCATGGCTGCGACGGGCTTTGCCTTCGCCGCCGTGAGCGATTTCTGGCCGCTGCTCGTCATCGCCGTCGTCGGCACGCTCAATCCGTCGAGCGGCGACGTGAGCGTATTCCTGCCGCTCGAGCAGGCGGTGCTGGCGCACGTCGGGACCGACCGGGGACGCACGGCGCTCTTCGCGCGCTATAGCCTCACCGGCGCGCTCGCCGCCGCGCTGGGAGCGCTCT
>DASXQW010000214.1:0-9968 GCA_036506975.1 Casimicrobiaceae bacterium
GGAGCTTTTCGTCGGGTTCCTCAAGATCGGCTTGTCCGGATTCGGCGGCGTGATGCCCTTCGCGCGACGAATGATCGTGGAGCAGCGGCATTGGCTCTCCGAGCTTGAGTTCCTCGACGTGCTGTCGCTGTCGCAGTTCCTGCCCGGACCGAACATCGTCAACGTGTCGGTCATCATCGGCCGCCGCTTCCAGGGCGTCGCGGGTGCTGCCGCGGCGTTTGCGGGATTGCTGCTGATGCCGCTGGCGATCGTGCTTGCGCTGGCGACCGTATACGCGCAATTCGCGCAGTTCGAGGCGGTACGCGGCGCCTGCAGCGGCGTCTCCGCGTCGGCATCCGCGCTCATCGTCGCCACCGCGCTCAAGCTCGCACGGCCGCTCAAGACGTCGGCGTGGCAGGTCGTCATTTGCGGCATCGCCTTCGTCGCGATCGCGCTCCTGCGCGTGCCACTGCTGTGGATGCTCGCCGCGCTGTGTCCGGTGTCGATCGGCATTGCGTGGTGGAAACGCGCATGATCCCGCCGATTCTGATCGAGATCGCGGCACAGTTCCTGGTGTTGTCGCTGCTGTCGATCGGCGGCGCCAACGCGGTAATCCCGGAGATCCATCTGCGCGCGGTCGAGATCGAGCACTGGATGACCGATGCCGATTTCGCGCAGCTCTTCGCGCTGTCGCAGGCGGCGCCGGGGCCGAACGTGCTCATCGTCAGCCTGATCGGCTGGAAGGTCGCAGGCGTGCTCGGCGGCATCGTCGCCATGCTCGCCATGTCCGGGCCTTCGTCGGTGCTCACCTACGGCGTCGCGCACGCCTGGGAGCGCTGGCGCGACACGCCGTGGCGCATCGCGATCCAGCGCGGGCTCGCGCCGGTCACCGTCGGGTTGATCCTGGCCTCGGGGTACGTCCTCATTCGCACCGCCGACCACACGTGGGGCGCATACGCGATCTCGGGTGCGACACTTCTGCTGTCGCTCTCGACGCGGCTGCATCCGCTGTGGATGCTCGGCGTCGCCGCGGTCGCGGGCGCGTTCGGGTTCGCGTAGCCGGACCGCTGTTGCATGCCGGAACTGCCCGACGTCGTTATCTACGTCGAAAGTCTCGAGAGACGCATCGCGGGCCAGCGGCTCGACCGCGTGCGCTTGATCAGCCCGTTCGTGCTGCGCACCGTCGTGCCTCCGCTCGCCGCCGCCGAGGGCCGGCGCGTCGACGCAGTGCGCCGCCTCGGCAAGCGCATCGTGATTTCTCTCGAAGCCGAGCTTTTTCTCGTGCTGCACCTGATGATCGCCGGGCGATTGCGCTGGCTTGAGCGTGGCAAAAAGCTGCCGGCGCGCATCACACTGGCCAGTTTCGAGTTTGCGACGGGTACCGTAGCCTTCACCGAAGCCGGCACCAAGAAGCGCGCCTCGCTGCATGTCGTGCAAGGCGAGGCGGCGCTCGCGGCGTTCGACATGGGCGGGCTCGATGTGGCCGGTGCCGATCCGGCCGCGTTCCGTGAGCGCCTGCTGCGCGAGAATCATACCCTCAAGCGCGCGCTCACCGACCCGCGGCTGTTCAGCGGCATCGGCAACGCCTATTCGGACGAGATCCTGCACCGGGCGCGGCTGTCGCCGATCGCGCTCACGCAGAAGCTCTCGCCCGAGGAGATCGCGAGGCTGCACCGGGCTGCGTGCGACGTCCTCGACGAATGGACGCTTCGCCTGCGCGCCGAAACGGGCGAGGACTTTCCGACCGGTGTGACCGCGTTCCGCCCGGAAATGGCAGTGCACGGCAAATTCGGCCAGCCCTGCCCGGTCTGCGGCGCGCCCGTGCAGCGCATCGTCTACGCGGAAAACGAAACGAACTACTGCGCGCGCTGTCAGACCGGAGGTGCAATCCTCGCCGATCGCGCGCTGTCGCGCCTCCTGAAATCGAGCTGGCCGCGATCGATCGACGAGCTGGGGTGAGGGCGCAATGTAGCGTATTGTTGGCAATTGCCAGGGAGGCACCATGCGCTGGGACGATTTTCGTCGTAGTGAGAACGTCGAGGACGCCGGCAGCGGCAGCGGATTCGGAGGCGGATTCAAGATCGGCGGGGGCGCGCTGGTCGCCATCGTCGTCATCAGCCTCTTGCTCGGCAAGAATCCGCTCGACGTGCTTGCCCTGCTCGAAACCACCGCGCCGCCGACCGTGCAGGTGCCGGCGGGCGCGCCGCCGCGCGTACCGGCGCAAAACGATCCGCAGGTCGATTTCGTGCGCGCAATCCTCGGCGATACCGAAGACTTCTGGAGCGCCGAGCTCGCCAAGCGTGGCGGCCGCTACCAGCCGCCCAAACTCACCTTGTTCCATGGGCAGGTCGCGTCGGCCTGCGGGTTCGCGAGCGCGGCGATGGGGCCGTTCTATTGCCCGCCCGATCAGCGCGTGTACCTCGATCTCCGGTTCTTCCAGGAGCTCTCGCAGCGCTTCGGCGCGCCCGGCGAATTCGCGCGTGCCTATGTGATCGCGCACGAAGTCGGCCACCACGTCCAGAACCAGCTCGGGCTCATGCGTGAAGTGCAGCAGACGGCGGAGAGCGCGTCGGACCGCGCGCGCAACGCGCTATCGGTGCGTCAGGAGCTGCAGGCGGATTGCTTTGCGGGCGTGTGGGGCCACTCGGCGCAGCAGCGAGGAGCGCTCGACACCCGCGACGTCGAGCAGGGCATCGCCGCTGCATCGGCGGTCGGCGACGATCGGCTGCAGCAGCGCTCGCGCGGCTATGCAGTTCCCGAATCGTTCACGCATGGTTCCTCGGCGCAGCGCGTGAAGTGGTTCCGCGTCGGTCTCTCGTCGGGAGACCTGCGGCAATGCAATACCTTCGCGGCGGCGGGCCTCTGAAGAAAAGAGCATGCACTGCCGCGCAGCCGCGGCCTCAGGCAGCGGAACTCCCCATCGGTCGCACATGGGCGGTATTGCTGAGGCCGGCATTTCCGCCTATAGTCAAGGCGCCGAAAGGAGGGATCCCAATGAAGCTAATCCTTGCTTTGTGCGGCGCGGCGCTCATCGCCGGCTGCTCCTCGGTGCCGGTACAGACGGTACAGAAGGTCGAAAGCAACCGGGCCTGCGACTACGCTCTGATGGAGCGTATCGAGCGCGCCTGGCAGCCGACGCTGACCACTCGGTATTGGGTGAATTGCCCGCAGGTCCGCCCCGGCAGCAGCAAACAATCCTGATTGCCGCTTCCAGCGGCACGGCATCGCGGCGCGGCAGCCGCTGAACGCCCGCCGATGGTGACCGGGTGAATTGCCCCGGCTGCGGGGCTGGAATGCAGACGCTCGAGTTCGAACGCCTGCACCTTGGTTTTATTGCTCTCGACTTCTGCTTCCCTTGCCAGGTCATCTGGCTCGATACGCTCGAGAGCCTGCAGCTTTCCCCCGGCGGCATCCTCGAGGTCTTCAAGGCTTTGCACGAGCAACGGGCGCTGACGCGCAACACGCTGCCTGCCCTGCTCAGCTGCCCTCGTTGCCATACGCGCCTGGCCCTGACCCACGATCTGCAGCACACGACCCACTTCACGTATTTCCGCTGCGAGTTCGGGCACGGGCGGCTCACGCCGTTCTTCCAGTTCCTGCTCGAGAAGAATTTTGTCCGCCCGGTGACGGGTGCCGAGCTCGCCGCGCTCAAGGCCAAGGTGAAGATCGTGCAATGCTCCAATTGCGGCGCGCCGCTCGATCTCGAGCACGATTCGGCGTGCCGATACTGCGGCTCGCCGATCTCGATTCTCGATCCGGACGCGGTCGCCAAGACGGTGGCCCAGCTCGGCAAGGCGCAGGCACGGCTCAACACCGTGGACGTCGATAAGCTCGCCGACGCGCTGATGACGCCGCCGCCTCAAGACGCGATGTCGCCGTATCGTGTCGGCGACCTCGTCATGGGCGGCCTCGCCATTGTCGCGGCGCTGCTGGTTCGCTAACTTGAAATTTCCGCCACCCCACCCTCGGCCTAAGAACCTTCGGCTCGCCATCCGCGCTTGTCGCACTTCCCGGGCGCCGCGCGCGGGCTTAGAATCGACCTCTTTCTCGCCATCCGAGGCTTGAACGATGAATCCGCGTCTGTTTCTGATCGCCCTGGTTACCCCGCTGGCCATCGCCGGATTGCCCGCGCTGGCGCAAGCTCCCGCCACGGCCACCGCGATGCCTGCTATTCCGTCACACAGTTGCGTCGCTCCCAAGTATCCGAGCGAGGCCGGCTTACAAAAGCGGGGCGAGGCGTACAACCGCGCGGTCGACGCATTCAACCGCGACTATAAGACCTACGGCGAATGCATCAAAAAGTATGTCGAGGACAGCAAGGTATGGGTGAAGGCTGCAGCCGACGCAGGTAACAAGGCGATCGACGAATACAACAAATACTCCGAAGAGCTCAAGCAGAAGATCGACGCCGAAAAATAGCGGCGCGAGCCCGCAGCAAGGGTCCCCGCGCAAAACATTTTACGATTTAGGGCCAAGGAGGCCGCCGCGCAACGGCTCTGCACAAGCTGTCAGCGGACGACGGTGCGATCGACGCCTTCTACTCTCCCGTTCGCGCAGACGACGCGCGTACGCGTCGGGCTCGCGCTGCCGGCAGGTTCGTAGATGTATTCCGTCGCGGGGTCGCTCGCGCTATCCAGCGGCGGAACTTCGCGTTGACGATCCGGCTTGCCGAGCTCGGCAAGCGCCTGTCTGCAATCCTGCCCCCGTGTGACCGAGCGGGCTGGATCGGCCGGACTCGGATTTGCGAGCGCCGAACGCGACATATCGGGAGCGGGGCGCGGCGTTTCAGGCGTTGCGGGTAATGCCTCGGCAGCGCGATCGGGCGCCGGCCGCTCCGGCCCCGGTGAGACGCGCGCTGCCGGGGCGGTCGTCGGCGTTTCGCGAAACCAGAGAACCTGATCGGCGAGCATCCCAACCTGCACGCTCCGGTCGGGGAAGTTGTAGAGCCACACTGCCGCGGCACCGGCAGTCGCGGTATCGCGAACCTCCGCCGGCTCGCCGAGCGCGTCGCGCACCCAGCGCAGGGGCATGCCCGTGACGACACGATGCAGGGCGGCGTTCCGGCGCCACTCCGCTTCCTTTTCCGCGCGGTCGGCGGTCCAGCTGTTGTCGAAAATGTCGACGCGACCCGCCTTCTCGTTCTTGGGGCACGGCTCGTTCTGGTAGGTAACGTTGCCCGAGCCATCGGTGCACTTGAGGATCTGCTGTGCCGCAGCCGGAGCGGCGACGAGCGCCACGAACGCCGCAACTCCGGCAGCGTTCTTCAGGATCGACATGAGGGCCCGGCGGGTTTGCCATGAAGAGGCCATGATTTCTCACTTTACGCCCGCGCGGCGACACCGTCACGTCGCGCTGCCGGCGAGGCTGAAGTAAACTCCCCCAGCTCGATCCGCGACCATGCAAACGCCGGCCCCCCTGCATTCCCCCGCTCGCCCGCGCCCGGTCGACGTGTCCGCCGTCCCGGAGCCGGCAGCGATTGCGGAGGCAACGCTCGAGGGCTTCAATCGCCACTATGCGCTGTTTCGCGACTGCGCCGGCGCTGCCAAGAGCCACTTCGAAGCGGGCAACTGGCTGGCGATCGCGCATACCTCGCAGGATCGCATCGACTTCTACGATCGCCGTGTCGCGGAAACCGTCGTGCGGCTGGAGCGCGAGTTCGGCTGCGACAGGATCGACGAGGCGCGCTGGGAGGCGGTCAAACGGCATTACATCGGACTGTTGATCGATCACAAACAGCCCGAGTGCGCGGAGACATTCTTCAACTCGGTCTCCTGCAAGATCCTGCACCGGACGTATTTCCACAACCGCTGCCTGTTCGTCCGGCCTGCGATGTCGACCGAGCACATCGACGCCGATCCGCCTTCGTACCGATCGTATTACCCGCGCCAGCACGGCTTGCGCCAGGCGCTGATCGATGTCGTGCTCGACTTCCGGCTGGAGCGCCGTTTCGCGGACTTCCGGCGCGACCTGCGCAATCTGCTTCGGGCGCTGCGGTCGCGCTTCCCGCGTCCGTTCGTGCTCGAGGCCAACCACCAGCTCCAGGTGCTCTCGTCGCTCTTCTTCCGCAACCGCACCGCCTACATCGTCGGCCGCGTCATCAACGGCTTTAACGTCCACCCGTTCGTGGTGCCGATCAAGCATGACGCGAGCGGCAGGCTCTATGTTGACGCCCTGCTCATGGACCCGGAGCAGATCGCGCTCCTGTTCTCGGCCAACCGAGCGTATTTCCTGGTCGACATGGAGGTGCCATCGGCGTACGTCACGTTCCTGCGCAGCATGGTGCCGGTGCGCACCGAAGCCGAGCTCTACACGATGGTCGGCCTGCAGAAGCAGGGCAAGACACTGTTCTTCCGCGATTTCCTCCACCACCTCAAGCACTCGACGGACGACTTCATCGTCGCGCCCGGCATCAAGGGGTTGGTGATGACGGTGTTCACGCTGCCATCGTATCCGTACGTGTTCAAGGTGATCCGCGACAAGATCGCGCCGTCGAAGGAGACGACGCCGGACAAGGTCAAGGAGAAGTACCTGCTGGTGAAGCATCACGACCGCGTCGGCCGCATGGCCGACACGCTCGAGTATTCCGACGTTGCATTTCCGCGCGCACGCTTCACACCCGAGCTGATCGCGGAGCTCGACGCCGTCGCGCCCGGAGCGTTCGAGGAGGACGGCGAGATGATCCTCGTCAAGCACGTCTACATCGAGCGGCGGATGACGCCGCTCAACCTTTTCCTCGAAAAGGCGACGCCGGCTCAGCGCGAGCGCGCGATCCGCGACTACGGCGACGCGTTGAAGCAGCTCGCCGAGGTCAACATCTTCGCCGGCGATCTGTTGTTCAAGAACTTCGGCGTGACGCGGTTTGGACGCGTCGTGTTCTACGACTACGATGAGATCGAGTACATCACCGATTGCCATTTTCGCCGCATTCCGCCTGCGCCCGCAGGGTATGACGAGATGGACAGCGAAGTCTGGTATCCGGTCGCAGAGCGCGATGTCTTCCCGGAGGAATTCGCGACTTTTCTTCTCACCGATCCGGGGGTGCGCGCCGACTTCCTGGCGCAGCACGGCGACCTGCTGGAAGCCGAGTGGTGGCAGGCCACTCAGGCGCGGCTCGCCGAAGGGGGCCTGCCGGAAGTGTTGTCGTATCCAGACCGCGTGCGTTTCCCGGCCCCGCCCATCGCGCGCTGATTTTCGACATAGCGCAGTCCCCCGCACTGGTCGCGCGATGCGCCGCGTGACTTGGCGCTGTGGCGCAAACCATGTCGTCGCGCGGGTTCCCGGCTCGCGGCGGCCACTCAACGCACGAGTGGCCGCGCACGAGCCACCCGCTTTGCGACGACTGCACCACAACGCGCCTGCGTCACCGCGGCGCAACGCGCGTACCGCACGGCCAGTCGTTCGTCCTGCGTTGAGCACGCATATCCCTGGAAGCGGCGAAGCGCGGAGGGCGCCCGTTAGCCGCGCCGACCGTCGCGGGTGGCGCAGCAAGGGAGTCGTGGGTTGACTCCCGCAGCTGCGCCGGGCACCCGCAGGTCGGCGGTTGCGGCGCTCGGGCGCCCGAAGACCCGTTCGCCGCTTCTGAGCGCGTCGCGAAAAAGAAGAGCCTAGCGCGACGCGTTACCCGACTCGGCGAGACGGCGCGCGACATCCTTCGCCTGCGCCGCGGCACCGACGTCGCCCTGCCGCGCCGCGTGGACGTACCACTCGAGTGCGCGCCGCAAGTCTCGCGGCACGCCGTCGCCGTGCTCGTAAAAGCTGGCGATGATGTATTGCGCTCCGGGGTCGCCGTTTGCGGCCGCAGCCTCGTACCACTTGGCGGCGAGCTTCCAGTCCTTGGGCGCGCCGCGGCCGAGGAAATATTGCGTCGCGAGCTGGACCTGCGCCTCGGTGTGCCCCTGTTCTGCCGCCTTCTGCCACCACTCGGTGGCCGCGGTGAGCGATCGCGGCACGCCGATGCCGCTTTCGTAGAGCAAACCGAGATCGTATTGAGCTTGCACCATTCCTGCGTCCGCGGCCTTGGTCAGCCAGGCAATTCCGGAGTTGAGGTCTACAGGCTTGCCCTCGCCACGCAGCAGCATCACACCCAAATTGAATTGGGCGAGCCGGTCGCCCCTTTTCGCGGCGCCTTCGTACGCGGCAAGCGCGGAGGCGTAGTCGCCGCGCTGGTACGCCTGCCATCCGGCGTCTGCCGCCCGCTCGGGGATTGTTGCGGCGAGAGCCGCGAGCGCGAGGATCGCTGTCAGAGCCGCGCCGAGGACCATGCGGAGCGCCGCCGTCATGCGCGTTCCCGGAGTATCATGGATCCAGTCTACCATCGCCATACAAGAGCGAAGCGAGAGCCCAGCGAATGTTCGTCAGCGCCTTCGACCTGTTCAAGATCGGGCTGGGGCCATCGAGCTCGCACACCGTAGGGCCGATGCGTGCGGCACGGCGCTTCGCGCACGAGCTTGCCGCCGACAGCAAACTCGACTCGACGGGACAGGTCGTCGTCGATCTTTACGGCTCGCTCGCCCTCACCGGACGCGGCCACGGTACCGATCGTGCGATCCTGCTCGGACTGTCCGGCGAGTCCCCCGATCGCATCGATCCCGATCAGGTCGAGCCTAAAGTGCGGCGCATCCGCGAGCAGCACGCGCTCGTGCTCGACGGGCGGCGCGAGATTCCCTTCCGCGAGCCGGACCATCTGCACTTCCGCATCGACAAGACACTGGCGTTCCACAGCAACGGTATGCGCTTCACGGCGTACGACGACGCCGGCGCGATCGTCTCACGCAAGATCTTCTTCTCAGTGGGCGGCGGCTTTGTCGTCGATGAAGCCGAGGCGCAGCGGATCGGCGAACCGGTCGAAGCGCTGCATGTTCCCTATCCGTTCGCCAGCGCCGCGGAGCTGCTCGCGCACGGCAACGCATCGAAGAAGCGCATTCCGGAAATGATGCGCGCCAATGAGCTCGTGTTGCGCAGCCCGGACGAGGTGCGCTCTGGGCTGCTCGAGCGCTGGGCGGTGATGAATGACAGCATCGAGCGCGGCATGAAGCACGAGGGCGTGCTCCCCGGCGGACTCAACGTTCGGCGGCGGGCCAAGGGATTGCGCGATTCGCTGTTCGCGCGTCGCGCGCTGAAGGAGAAGAGCCCGAGCGAATCGATCGACTGGGTCAGCGTCTATGCCATCGCCGTCAACGAAGAGAACGCCGCCGGCGGCCGCGTGGTCACGGCGCCTACCAACGGCGCGGCGGGCGTCATACCGGCGGTGATCCGCTACTACCGCGAGTTCTACCGAGACAGCAAAGAAGACGATATCGTGGCCTTTCTGCTCACCGCGGCCGCGATCGGGGGACTATGCAAGCGCAATGCGTCGCTATCGGGCGCCGAGGTGGGGTGCCAAGGCGAGGTCGGAGTCGCATGCTCGATGGCCGCCGCGGGCTTGGCGGCCGTGCTCGGCGGCAGCAACGCGCAGATCGAAAACGCGGCGGAGATCGGCATCGAGCATCATCTTGGCATGAGCTGCGATCCGGTCGCCGGGCTGGTGCAGATTCCCTGCATCGAGCGCAACTCGATGGGCGCGGTGAAGGCGATCAACGCCGCGTCGCTGGCGCTGCGCGGCGACGGGACGCATCGCGTCTCGCTCGACATGGTCATCAAGACGATGTACGACACCGGTCGCGACATGATGGCGAAGTACAAGGAGACATCGCTCGGCGGGCTCGCCGTCAACGTCGTCGAGTGCTGATGCGCTCCTCCAGGATGACCTGGTCCGCTGATCGCATTCCCATTGACCGACGCATGATCAGAAAGTCTCGCGCATCTCCGCCAATACCGAAGCGATGGCCCGGCTCGAACTCGACAAGCTGACCAAGCGGTACGCTGAAGTTGTCTCGGTCGATGCGATTGACTTGACGGTCGGGCACGCGGAATTCGTGTGCCTGCTCGGGCCGTCGGGTTGCGGCAAGACAACGACCTTGCGCATGATCGCCGGCTTGCTCGAGCCCGAC
>DASXQW010000215.1:0-2982 GCA_036506975.1 Casimicrobiaceae bacterium
TGCGCCCCCTTTGGGGGCAGCGCAGCGGCGGCAGCCGCAAGCGTGGGGGTACACCAATGAGCGGCGCAGCGATCAAGGCGCCGATACTCGATCTCGCTCAGGCAGCCGGCGCGCCGGTCGCGCGCGTCTACGGCGAGCCACTGCTCGAGCTGCCCGAGGACTTGTACATTCCACCCGAGGCACTGGAAGTTTTTCTCGAGACCTTCGAAGGCCCGCTCGATTTGCTGCTCTACCTCATCCGCAAACAGAACATCAACGTGCTCGACATACCGATGGCCGAATTGACGCGCCAGTATCTGGGCTACGTCGAGATGATGCGGCGCACGCAGCTCGAGCTCGCCGCGGAATATCTGTTGATGGCTGCCGTGCTGATCGAGATCAAGTCGCGGCTGCTCCTGCCCAAGCCGCCTGCAGCACCGGGCGAGGAAGCCGAGGATCCGCG
The DNA here is from genome assembly GCA_036506975.1 of Casimicrobiaceae bacterium. Classification (GTDB taxonomy): domain Bacteria; phylum Pseudomonadota; class Gammaproteobacteria; order Burkholderiales; family Casimicrobiaceae; genus PALSA-1003. The sequence goes on from DASXQW010000215.1 coordinate 443, forward strand.
CGCAGAGCTGGTGCGCCGCCTGCTCGAATACGAGCGCATGAAAGCCGGTGCCAGAGCGCTGGACGAGCTGCCGCTGGCGGAGCGCGATTTCGCTCTGGTTCGCGTGTGGTTCGAGCGCGTTACGGCGGCGCAGCTGCCCGAAGTGCGCCCCGACGACTTGAAGGCCGCGTGGGCCGGGCTCGTCGCGCGCGCCCGCGCCAACCGACATCATCTTGTCACGCGCGAGCAGCTGTCGGTGCGCAGCCAGATGAGCCGGCTGTTGAAGCTGCTCGCTCCGGGCCGCTTCTTCGAGTTCACGACGCTGTTCGAGGAGCGCGTCGACCTGCCGCGGCTGGTGGTGACCTTTCTCGCCATCCTCGAGCTCGCTCGCGAACAGTTGCTGGAGCTCGCGCAGGCCGAACCTTATGCGCCGATCTACGTCCAGCGCAAAGGCGATCCGGCCTTCATCCTGGAAGCCGAAGAGCAATCCTGAGCCATGGACGATTTCGGTGAAGTCAAGGGCATCCTGGAAGCGGCGCTGCTGGTCGCGGGGGAGCCCCTTTCCGCTGCGCAGCTCTCGAAGCTGTTCGATCCGCCGCTGGAACAGGACGTCATCCGCCGGCTGCTCGAAGAGATCCGGAATGCCTGGACCGCGCGCAGCGTCGAGCTCACCCAAGTCGCGAGCGGTTGGCGCTTCCGCGCCAAGCCGGAGCTGCAGCCGTATCTCGACCGGCTCGCGCCGGAAAAGCCGCCGCGCTACTCGCGCGCGGCCATGGAAACGCTGGCGATCATCGCCTATCAGCAACCCGTAACGCGCGGCGACATCGAGTCGATTCGCGGCGTCGCGGTATCGACCCACGTCATCAAGACGCTTGAGGACCGGCAATGGATCGAGGTCGTCGGGCATCGCGAGACGCCGGGGCGTCCCGCGCTCTATGCCACCACCAAGCAGTTTCTCGACGACCTCAATCTGCGTTCACTCTCCGAGCTGCCGCCGTTGGCGGAGCTCGACAACTCCCACCTCTTGGAGCTACCCGATGCCCCCGCAAAGGCCGCCGAGGCCGAACTCGCGCTCGCGAGCCCGATCCTCGCCACACCGGCATCCGCATCCGCTGACCTCGCCGCATCCGCGGGGGACGCAGGGCGCGATGCGCCGGAATCCAACCCGACGTTCCACTGAGCCCGTCTTCACCGAGCCGCAGCGCCTGCACAAGGTGCTGGCGCAATGCGGCTACGGCTCGCTGCGCGGACTCGAGGAGCTCATCATCGCCGGCCGCATCACGGTCAACCGCCAGCCGGCGGAAGTAGGCCAAAAGGTCGGTCCCAACGACCAGATCCGCATCAACGGCGAGCTCGTCCGGCTGCGCTTCGCGCCGCCGCGCACGCGCGTGCTCCTGTACCACAAGCCCGCGGGAGAAATCGTCAGCCGTGCCGATCCCGAGGGTAGGCCGACGGTGTTCGAAAAACTGCCGCGGCTCGGCGGCGCCAAGTGGATCGCCGTGGGACGTCTCGACTTCAACAGCGAAGGCCTGTTGCTGTTCACCACTTCGGGCGAGCTTGCCAACCGCCTTATGCACCCGCGCTACGAGGTCGAGCGCGAATACGCGGCGCGCATCGTCGGCACGCTGACACCGGAACAGGAGCGCGCGCTGCTCGAAGGCGTCGCGCTGGACGATGGTATCGGTCGCGTCACGTCGCTCGCGGACGGAGGCGGAGAAGGGACGAATCACTGGTACAAGCTGACGTTGCCGGAAGGGCGCAATCGCGAAGTGCGGCGGTTGTTCGAGGCGCTGGGACTGACCGTCAGCCGCCTGATCCGCACGCGTTACGGCGTCGTTGCCATGCCGCCACAGCTCAAGCGCGGACAGATGGCCGAGCTGGAGCCGGCGGAGCTCGCCCGGCTGCTGGAGGCTGCAGGAATGAACGCGGCGGGCAACGGCGGGCGGGAGGGCAATGCGGCGGGACGTCCGGCTCACTCCGGCGAAGCTGCGCAGAGCACGCCGCAGCAGGAAAGCGGCGATGACGACAATCAGCCCATGGTGGCCGCGGTCGAGGTCGAAAGCGACGAAGCGTTGGATGAAGTGGACGGCAATCGCGCGCCCGCGCCGTTGCCGCCCGAAGGCGGAGGGCAACGGCAAGGTCGCCCGGGCGGGCGTGGCGAGCATCGTCCCCCCGGTGGGCGTGGCGGACATGGTCCCCAGGGCGGGCGTGGCGGGCATGGTCCCCAGGGCGGGCGTGGCGGGCATGGTCCCCGCGGCGGCAATCGCGGGGGCAACCGCGGCGGTCAACAGGGCGGTCAAGACCCCGGCCGACGCTGATCGACGGCCCTCTTCTTCGTAGGGCCGAATTTATTCGGCCGCTGCGGCCCATGCATCGCCGCGTGCGAATAAATTCGCACCTACAAAGCGCGGTGCATGATCAATACGTCGACCAACCCGAGCGCGCGGTGCCGGAACGCGCGCGGAACGCGGCCGACGACTTCGAAGCCATGTCTCTGCCATAAGCGCACGGCGCCCTCGTTGCTGGCGACCACGAAATTGAACTGCAACGCGGTATAGCCG
>DASXQW010000216.1:0-5845 GCA_036506975.1 Casimicrobiaceae bacterium
TGCGGCCGAAGACGAGGTCGAAGTCGAGCGGCGCCGGCACGAAGGGAATGCCGAAGCGCGGCAACAAGGTTTCGCGCGCGCGTTGCTGCGCCGGCGAGAATCGGCCCTGGCGCAGCACGAAGCTGCGTATGGGTCGGCGGAGAGAACCGGCGCGCGGTTCGGTCATCGGACGCGTTTCCAGCTCGGGTCGCTCAACTTCCGCTCGACCGTCCCTGCCGCCGTCGCGCCGTCCACGCTGTATTCAATCGCTAGCGTCTCCGCATCCTTCCATTTGGCCGTGGCATCGGCCCAGCCGCCTGCGTTCCATACGAGTTCCTTGCGCAGGCTCTCGGGCGTGATTCGCCAGATGGCGATCTCCTTGCTGCACTGCGTCTGGCATACGTCGATGGTGGCCAAGCGTTGCCGATCGGGCGAGACCTGGGGTTCGGTCGGCAGCTCGTAACGCCGATTATTCGACCGCGTCAGCAGAGTAAAGCTCGCCTTGTCGCCCGCTGTCGTATAGACGAGCACCGCGTTGATGCTGTCCAGGTAATCCCACAAGCTGTACGAACGGCCACCGACCGGATCGTCGCTGTCCGTGAAAGTCGCGACGCCGGAGGGAAAGAGGGAAATCATCAGCGCGTCGCCCTCGCGTCGCGCGAGGTTGGGCAGGCGCTTGAGCTGGGCGGCCTCGACCAGTCTTCCGCAATGCGCCGCGTCCTCGGCTTGCGCACAGACCTCTCCGATTTCGGCATCGGAAAGCTGCGCGCCATAGGCAGTACCCCCGCCCCCGAGCGGAGCGCAGCAGAGAACCGCGGCGAGGACGCGGAAGCGCAACATCGCGACGTCGCTACGACTCGGTCAGCCGATAAGGCCGGCTGTCGGTGAGCTGGGACTCGCGGCGTAGTACTTGCGCGGCATGCGGCCAGCGCGGAAAGCCTCGCGTCCTGCTTCGACCGCCTTCCTCATCGCGCCCGCCATCAACACGGGATCCTGCGCGAGCGCGATGGCGGTGTTCATCAGCACACCGGCACAGCCTAGCTCCATCGCGATCGCCGCATCCGAGGCCGTGCCGACACCCGCGTCTACGAGCACGGGTACCTTCGCCTGCTCGATGATGAGCTTCAGGTTCCATGGGTTGAGAATCCCCATGCCTGAGCCTATGAGCGATGCGAGCGGCATGATCGCCACGCAGCCGACGGCCTCCAGCTCCCGCGCGGCGATCGGGTCGTCGGACGTGTAGACCATGACCTCGAAGCCGTCTTTGATGAGCAGCTCGGCGGCGCGAATCGTCTCGCGCACATTGGGGAAAAGCGTGTGCGCGTCGCCCAGCACTTCGAGCTTGACCAGCGTGTGGCCGTCGAGCAGCTCGCGCGCGAGCTTCAAGGTGCGCACCGCGTCCTCGACAGTGTAGCAACCGGCTGTGTTGGGAAGCAGCGTGAACTGCGACGGCGGTAAATGATCGAGCAGCGACGGCTCGTTGGGATTCTGGCCGATGTTGGTGCGGCGGATCGCGACGGTGACGATCTGCGCGCCCGAGGCGTCGATTGCCGCGCGCGTCTGGGCAAAATCCCTGTATTTGCCCGTGCCGACGAGCAGCCGCGAGCGATACGCGCGGCCGCCGATGACCAACGGATCGTCGTGCGCGAGGGCGAGATTTTCGTTAGGCGCGTTCATCGGACAAGACCATCAACCGCCGCCGACCGCGCGGACGACTTCGATGCGGTCGCCGTTGGCGAGTGGCGTATCGGCAAGGCGGCTCTTGGGCACGATCTCGCCATTCCGCTCGATCGCCACGCGCTTGCCTTCGAGCGCAAGCTCGCGGATCAGGTCGGCAACCGTTGCCTGGTCGGTGCAAACACGGGACGAGCCGTTAACGACGATCGAGAGCACGGCGAGAGCACGGCGGATAAGCGTTGGAACCAAGACGATTTTACCACGGCAATCCGGTTCCGTTGGCGGCGCCGGGTGCCTGGCGGGGTCTACTGCCGATACCGTCGCATCGCCGTGTGCAGGAAGCGCATCTGCTGCTCGAAGCGCTTGCACGCCTCGCACCAGATGAGGTGCAACCGGATACGCAGATACAGCGGGAAGGGAACGTTCCCGTCCTGCATCTGCGAGATCGCCCGGCTCGCGTCCTTGCATGAAATCAGTCGGCCCAATTTGCGCATCACCTTTACTGATCAGGCGTTCCGGCCCGCCTGTGCGAACCATTTCTGCTCTAGACACTGGCGAAGCGCCATCCTGGCCCGATACAAAATCACCCATAGGTTGGTCGACGTGATCGACAGTTCCTTACAGATCTCGTTGCTTTCGAGCTCCATGACCTCGCGCATCATGAACACCCGGGCGGTGTTCGGAGGCAGCTTGTCCAGGCAGAACTGCATGATGTCGAAAAACTGCGCCCGGGAAAGCTGCGATTCCGGGTCGCCCCAGTCCGCCGGCGGGTTTTCCCAATGGCCCGAGTCGTCGAACAGCGCGTCGAAATCCTCGATCTGGCATTCCTCGTCGAGCGATGCAAAGGCGGGCTCGCGGCTTTTGCGCCGGATCGCGTCGACGATCTTGTGCTTGAGGATTCCGGTGAGCCAGGTCTTGAGGCTCGAGCGGCCCGAAAACCCCTGCGCGCCCTGGAGTGCCGCGACCAGCGTGTCCTGCACGATGTCCTCGGCGAGATCGTTGTCGCGCAGTTGCAGCACCGCGACCCGCAGCAGGTAGCCGCGATGGCTGTTGCAGCGGGACGCGAAATCGGCCTCGGTCATCGACGTGGATCGATCATGGAAGGGCTTGCCGCGCGGCAAGCCCTCGCTGGGGATGTGGTAGCGAGCGAGGGACTCGAACCCCCGACCAAAGGATTATGATTCCTCTGCTCTAACCAGCTGAGCTAGCTCGCCGAAGGGGCGATATTATCCGCGATCACGCGCGGCGCTGTCAAAAGCGTGAGCGTCAACGAAACGGCGCGGCCGAATAAATTCGGCCCTACAAGACCACTGCCGTAGGTGCGAATTCATTCGCACGCTGCGCCTACACCTGCAATTTCTGCATACGCAGAGTGGTTGTGGATGGATTCGAAGTTCTCGGATGCGATCCAGAAGCGACCGATTCGCGGATCACCTTTGAGCCTCAGGGCGATGTCGCGCACCAGGTCTTCGACGAACTTGGGATTGTCGTAGGCGCGCTCGGTGACGAACTTCTCGTCGGAGCGCTTGAGCAGACCGTAAAGCTCGGAGGAGGCTTCCTCCTCGGCGATACGTGCGAGCTCTTCCAGCCCAAGCTCGCCCACGGCGACTTCCACGCGGACGGTGATGTGCGAGCGCTGGTTGTGCGCGCCGTAGTCGGCGATTTTCTTGGAACATGGGCACAGGCTCGTCACCGGTGCCATGAGACCGATGGTGAGCCGCGTCCGGCCGTCGCCGCCGGTCTCCGCGGCCCACGTCGAGTCGTAATCGAGCAGACTCTCCACGCCCGAAACCGGGGCGGCCTTGCGGATGAAATACGGAAATCGCATGTCGAGGTGTCCGGTGGTCGCGCCGAGACGAGCGAGCATGCGCTGGTGCATGGCGCGAAACCCGGCGAGATCGAGAGGCGCGCGACGTTCCTCGAGGATCTCGACGAACCGCGACATATGCGTGCCCTTGACGTCGTGCGCGAGCCCTACGTACATCCCGAACTCGGCGATCGTGTTCTGCACCGCGCCGTCGGCTGCGCGCAGCGCGATCGGATAGCGCAGCCCCTTGACGCCGACGCGCTCGATGGGAAGCTCGCGCACGTCGGGCAGCGATTGCGTGTCGGGCAGCGGCAGGTATTCGGGGGCGTTCACAGCAGACTCCTGTTTTGGCGCGCGCACCGGGCGCCGGCTCCAAACCATATGCCGACTCGCGTGCGCGGTTCAACCCTTTGGCCAGGCGGGCTTATCCGTGAGCCGATTAACTGCGACATGAAGAGTATAGCACCGCTGTTTGTCATGGACATCCTGGTACAAGACGGTTATCTTATCGATGCTTCTCAAGCATGTCCGCTTGTTATTCCCGACGAGCCTAGCCTGATGGAATCCTCCGGCGCTGCGCTTAACATCAGCGCGGTCGAGCGCGAAACCGGGTTGTCCAAGGACGTCCTGCGCATATGGGAGCGTCGCTACGGTTTTCCCCACCCCGATCGCGACGATAACGCCGAGCGCCAATATGCCGCGGACGAGGTCGCGAAGCTCCGCGCGATCAAGCGCTTGATGGATACCGGCCTGCGGCCGGGAAAACTCATCCGGCAATCGCTGGACGAGCTCAATGCACTGGCCGAGCAACGCGTTCATCCGCGGCGTGACGCGATCGCGCCCGCCATCGAACGCGACGTGTTGACACTGCTCAAGGCGCACGATGTCGCCGGGCTGCACAGTACGCTGACAAACCTGTTGCTCCGGCACGGCGTGCAGCGCTTTGTCATCGAGACTGTCACGCCGCTCAATCGCGCGGTTGGCGAAGCATGGATGCGCGGAGAGCTCCAGATCTTCGAAGAGCATTTATATACCGAGCAGTTGCAGGCAGCGCTGCGCGGCGCGATCAGCGCTTTTCCTCGGCAGTCCGGTCCACCCCGGATTCTGCTTACCACGGTGCCGGGCGAGCAGCACGGCATCGGATTACTGATGGTCGATGCGCTCATCTCGCCCGAAGGCGCACAGTGCATCTCGCTCGGGACGCAGACGCCTTTCGAGGACATCCGCCGCGCTGCGCTCGCACACAAGGTGCACATTGTCGCGCTGTCGTTTTCAATGGCTTTCCCTCTGCGGCAGATCGGGGAAGCCCTGGCGTCGCTGCGGCGAGCGCTGCCTCCCGCGGTTGCGCTCTGGGCCGGCGGAGAGGTCACACGGCGGTTGCGCAAGAGCCTGCCTGGCGTGCAGCTCATCCCCGAAATCGCCGATACGCTGGCGGCACTCAAGACCTGGCGCGCGGAATCGGGGCAATCGGGAGCGCGCTAGAATTGCGCGCGCCGCGCGACTGCTGCGCGGGATCGTCTGATGACTGCATTCCTGCTTTTCGTCGCACTCGTCGCAGGCACCGCTACCTACGTCAGCTGGGCATCGTATTCGATCGCCCACGGCGCGGCCGCATGGTGGTTCGTTCTGGGCGCACCGATTGCGTATTTCGCGCCGGCGTTCGTGCTCGTCAGCCTCTGGTTCGCGCTCTCGTGGATCTGGCGCACGCCGCGACCGCCCGAGGCGCAAATCGGTTTCGCTTCGACGCTGCGTCTCTACGTGACCGAAATACGGACTGTCGCGGCGTCGTGGGTGCTGATGGTGCTGCATCGATCGCTGATCCGCGATCCGCTGCCTGCCCCGGCGCAGGGGCCGGTGTTGCTCATCCACGGCGTACTGGTAAACGACGGCGTATGGCTCTCGCTGCGGCGCTTCCTGGCGAGCAATGGCGGCGCACCGATCTATACGATCAACTACGGGCCGCCGCTCGCCGATATCGAGTGGTTCGCCGAGCAACTCCACACCCGGATCGAGGCGATCCGGGCCGCGACCGGTGCCGAGCGCGTCGTGCTCGTCGCGCACAGCATGGGCGGTCTGGTCGCACGTGCCTATCTACGCCGTTTCGGCGCCGCGCGCGTCGCCAAGCTCATCACAATCGGGGCGCCACACCACGGTAGCATGCTGGCGTGGAGCTTCCCGGGCACCTGCCTTGCGCAGATGCGGCCCGGCAATGCCTGGCTCGCGGATCTCAACCACGACGAGAACAGAACCGCGCCGGTGCCGATCACCTCGATCTGGTCGCGGCACGACAGCATGGTCGCGCCGCAGGCAAGCTCGGTGCTCGGCAGTGCCGAGAACATCGCGCTCGTTGGGGTTGCGCATAATGCGTTGCTGGGGGATCGG
>DASXQW010000217.1:0-3449 GCA_036506975.1 Casimicrobiaceae bacterium
TGATGGACGTCATGCTTTCGCTGCCGAGTCTGCTGCTCGCGATCGCGGTGGTCGCGATCCTCGGCCCCGGACTGATCAACGCCATGTATGCGATCGCCATCGTGTTGCTGCCGCACTATGTGCGGCTCACGCGCGCCGCCGTGATCGCCGAAGCCGGCCGGGAATACGTGCAATCGTCGAAGATCGCCGGCGCGGGCGCGCTGCGGCTGATGTTCAATACGATCCTGCCTAATTGCCTTGCGCCGATCATCGTGCAGGCGACGCTGGGCTTCTCGTCGGCGATCCTCGACGCCGCCGCGCTGGGCTTCCTCGGCCTGGGTGCGCAGCCGCCGACGCCCGAGTGGGGCTCGATGCTCGCCGACGCGCTCGAGTTCATCCAGCGTGCGTCATGGGTCGTCACTTTCCCCGGTCTCGCGATTCTCGTCACCGTGCTCGCGTTCAATCTCATGGGCGACGGATTGCGCGACGCGCTCGACCCGAAGCTCAAGCGCTGAGAATCGACGCATGGCGCTGGTCGAAATCGAGGATCTGCGCGTCGACTTCGGCGCCGAGACGGCGCCCGTCATCGCGGTCGACGGGATCGATCTCGCGCTCGACGTGGGCGAAGTCGTCGGCTGCGTCGGCGAGTCCGGATCCGGCAAGAGCGTCACTGCGCTCGCGCTGATGGGGCTGGTGGAATTCCCCGGGCGCGTGCGCGCCCGACGCCTCGCCTTTGCCGGTCGCGATCTCCTTGCCCTTTCCGATGCGCAGCGCCGGGCGCTCGTCGGCAAGGACATGGCGATGATCTTTCAGGACCCGCTTGCGAGCCTGAACCCGTGCTTCACCGTCGCCTTCCAGTTGACGGAGACGCTGCGCATTCACGGCAGCGACGCCGAGCGTACCAGCGCGAGGCTCCGGCGGGCGCGCGCGCTCGAGCTCCTGCGGCAGGTCGAGATTCCGGATGCGCAGGCGAGACTGGCGGCGTTTCCCCATCAGCTTTCCGGTGGCATGGCGCAGCGCGTGATGATCGCGATGGCGATCGCCTGCAATCCGAAGCTCCTGATCGCCGACGAGCCTACGACCGCGCTCGACGTGACCGTGCAGGCACAGGTGCTGGACCTGCTGCTGCGGCTGCAGCGCGAGCGCGGCATGGCGCTGCTCTTGATCACGCACGATCTCGCGGTCGTCGCCGAAACGGCGCAACGCGTGTTCGTCATGTATGCGGGACAGGTCGTCGAGACCGGCGCGGTGCCGCAGATCTTCGAAGCGCCCGTGCATCCGTACACGCAGGCGCTGCTCGCGGCGCTGCCGGAGCACAACCGCGACCACGCGCGCTTGAAAGCGATTCCGGGTGTGGTGCCTGGCCAGCATGACCGGCCGATCGGCTGCCTGCTGCACCCACGTTGCGACTACGCGGTCGCACGCTGTCGCGTGGAGCGTCCGCCGCTGGCCGGTCCGAGCGGCCGACAGGCGCGCTGCCACTTTCCGCTCGATGCGGAGGGGCGGCCGACGCGAGGCTGGCGGCCTGAGCCGAAGATCGCGATGGTCGAAGAGTGAAACGATGACATCCGGCGCGCCGCTGCTCGAAGCGAGTTCGCTGACCCGCCATTACGCGGTGTCGCGCGGGTTGTTCCGGCCCAAGGGGCTCGTGCGCGCGCTCGATGGCGTTTCGTTCTCGGTCGACGAGGGCAGAACGCTCGCAGTGGTCGGCGAATCCGGGTGCGGCAAGTCGACGCTTGCAAGGGCCGTGACGATGATCGAAAAGCCGACCGCGGGCGAATTGCGCATCGCCGGCGAGGATGTGGTGTCGGCCGCGCCGGGGACGCTGAAGCGGCTGCGCCCCCTGGTCCAGATGGTGTTCCAGAATCCGTATGCCTCGCTCAACCCGCGCAAGAAGGTCGGCACCTTGCTCGAGGAACCGTTGGCGATCAACGCCAAGCTCGGCGCGGGGGCGCGTCGCGACGCTGCGCGCGCGATGCTGGCGCGGGTCGGCCTCAGGCCCGAGCACTACAGCCGCTATCCGCACATGTTCTCGGGAGGACAGCGACAGCGCATCGCGGTGGCGCGGGCGTTGATGCTGCATCCGCGGCTGGTCGTCGCCGACGAGCCTGTATCCGCGCTCGACGTTTCGATCCAGGCGCAGGTGCTGAACCTCCTCATGAATCTGCAGGAAGAGCTGGGCATTGCATACCTCTTTATTTCCCACAATCTGCAAGTCGTGCGTCATATCGCCGATGCGGTGGCGGTGATGTATCTGGGCAAGATCGTTGAATACGGCGCAAAGGACGCGGTGTTTGGCCGGCCGGCGCATCCGTACACGCGGGCGCTGCTCGCGAGCACGCCGACGCTCGACGCGCGGGCGCGGCGGCAACGCATCGCGCTCAAGGGCGAGCTGCCGTCGCCGCTCAATCCGCCGGCGGGCTGTCCTTTCCATACGCGCTGCCCGCATGCCGTCGAGCGCTGCCGGGCCGAGGTGCCCCGGCTGGAGCCCTTCGGAGCGATCCGGGTTGCCTGCCTCCGGGCAGCGGAGCTCTCGTAGATGCGAATTTATTCGCACGCAACAGGCCAATCTAACGCCGCGGCCGAACGAATTCGGCCCTACAACTCGCCGCATTGACGGTCCGCGTCCCTTTGGGCATCATCGCAGCGCGTCACGAAACCGTCACGAGCGCGTTTCTAAAGCGCTGAAGCAGATACCCCTTGCTCGCGTTCATCCTTCGCCGCATCCTGCAATCCCTCGTCGTCATGGGGGTGGTTGCGTTCATAGCGTTCGGCCTGTTCAACTTCACCGGCGACCCGGTGACGTTCATGGTCGGCCAGGATGCGACGCAGGAGCAGCGGGCGCAGTTGCGTTCCGACCTCGGCCTCGACCAGCCTTTTTATGTGCAGTTCGCGCGTTTCGTCGGTCGCGCAGTGCAGGGTGAGTTTGGTTTGTCGCTGCGGCAGGGCCGGCCCGTGTCTACGCTGCTCAAGGAACGCCTGCCGGCGACCCTGGAGCTCGCCACAGCCGCGGCACTGCTGGCGCTGATACTGGGGATTCCGGGAGGCGTATATACGGCGCTGAAGCGCAAGTCCTGGCTGTCGCAGGTGCTGCTTACGGTGTCGCTCGTCGGCGTGTCGCTGCCCACGTTCCTGATCGGCATCCTGCTGATCCTGATTTTTGCCGTGATCCTCGGCTGGCTGCCGTCTTTCGGCCGCGGCGAGACGGTCGCCTTCGGCTGGTGGACGACCGGCCTCCTGACCAAGAGCGGGCTGAAGGCGCTGATCCTGCCCGCGATCACCCTGTCGCTGTTCCAGATGACGCTGATCATGCGGCTGGTCCGTGCCGAAATGCTCGAAGTGCTGCGCACCGATTACATCAAGTTCGCGCGGGCGCGCGGGCTCACCGACCGCGCGATCCATTTCGGGCACGCGTTGAAGAACACGCTGGTGCCCGTGATCACGATCACGGGCCTGCAGCTCGGATCGAT
>DASXQW010000218.1:0-46577 GCA_036506975.1 Casimicrobiaceae bacterium
CCGAGCGCGCTGGCGCTGTTTCCGTTGAAGACCGTGCTCTTTCCGGGCGGCGTGCTGCCGCTCAAGGTCTTCGAGCAGCGTTACATTACGATGACCAAAGCTTGCCTCAAGGACGACAGCCCGTTCGGCGTGTGCCTGCTCACCCAGGGCGACGAGGTCCTCGCCAACGCGGCGGCGGCAAAGGCGGGGCTCGCATTCGCGCCGATCGGCACGCTTGCGCGTATCACGGCCTGGGACATGCCGCAGCTCGGCATCCTGCATCTGCGGACCGAAGGCGCGACGCGGTTTCAGGTGCAGACGCACACGATCGCCGAAGACGGTCTGGTCGTCGGGCAGGTGACCCCGCTCGCGGCCGAGCCGGCGCTCGCGCTGCCCGATGCATTCAAGCCACTCGCCGATCTGCTCGAGCTCTTGATCAACCGTGTCGGCAAGGAGAACTTTCCCGCCGAGCTCGCGTTCACCGATGCGTCCTGGGTCAGCTATCGGCTGGCCGAGATCCTGCCGCTGCCGCTTCCGATCAAGCAGAGCATGCTCGAGATCAACGATAGCGAGGTGCGGCTTAAGGTGCTCGCGCAGTTTCTGAAACAGCAGGGACTGCTGTAACGGGCAAAGTTTCGCTCGCTGCGCTCGCACGATACTTTACCCCGAAGAAGATTTGCGCGAACAGCTTGGGGCGGCCCTGCGCCGTCCGCGCAGAAGAAACGACGAAAACCGCGCATTGTGCGTTCCGGCGATCTCTACTCAGCGCGTATAATTTGCGCGTCATCAAGAGCGTGATCCCGATCATGGCCGGCCACAGCAAGTGGGCGAACATCAAGCATCGCAAGGCGGCGACCGATGCCAAGCGCGGCAAGATTTTCAGCCGGCTCATCCGCGAGATCACGGTCGCGGCAAAGCTCGGTACCGGGGATGTGTCGAGCAATCCCCGGCTGCGTCTCGCGGTCGACAAGGCTACCGACAACAACATGCCGAAGGACACCATCGAACGCGCGATCAAGCGCGGCTCGGGCGAGCAAGAAGGAGTGAACTACGAGGAAATTCGCTATGAAGGCTACGGGATCAACGGTGCTGCGGTGATCGTCGATTGCCTCTCGGACAATCGGACGCGTACCGTCGCCGATATCCGGCACGCATTTGCCAAGCATGGCGGCAATCTGGGAACCGACGGCTCGGTGGCTTTCCTGTTCAAGCATTGCGGCCAGCTCATATTCGCGCCGGGAACCGACGCGAATCGGCTGCTCGACATCGCGCTCGACTCCGGCGCGGAGGACGTCATCGATCACGAGGACGGCTCGATCGAAGTGCTTTCCGCACCGCACGACTTCGTCACGGTGAAGGCAGCGCTGGGAAAGGCCGGCTTCAAGCCTGAATTCGCGGAAGTGACGATGAAGCCGACGACCGAGGTCGTGCTCGCCGGCGAAGAAGGCGCGCGGATGCAGAAGCTCCTCGATGCATTCGAGGCGCTGGACGATGTCCAGAATGTCTACACGACCGCGGTAATCGAAGAGGCATAGCAGCCTTGACAGTCCTGTTTGCAACGCGCCGCATTCTCGGCATCGACCCCGGCCTCAGGGTCACCGGATTCGGACTCATCGTATCGATCGGAGGCAGGCTCCAATACGTCGCCAGCGGCTGCGTCCGCAACACCGGCGGCGAGCTGCCAGAGAGGCTCAAGATCATCCTGCGCGATATCGGCAGCGTGATCGTCGAACACCATCCGACCGAGGTCGCCGTCGAGAAAGTATTCGTCAATGCGAATCCGCAATCCACACTGCTGCTGGGCCAGGCGCGCGGCGCCGCGATCTCTGCGGCGGTGCTCGCCGATCTTCCCGTCGCCGAGTACACCGCGCTGCAGATCAAGCAGGCGGTGGTCGGCCACGGCAAAGCCGCCAAGGAACAGGTGCAGGAAATGGTGCGGCGGCTCCTCTCGCTATCGGTCGCCCCATCGGCCGATGCAGCCGACGCGCTCGCTTGCGCAATCTGTCACGCGCACGGCGGCGAAGGTCTTCACGGCTTGCGGCGAACCGGTTATCGCGTGCGCCGCGGGCGTATTCTTTGATCGAGCCGATCGCGCCGGGAGCCCATGCGATAATGCGCGCGTCGCTGCCCGCCCCGCGCCCATGATCGGCCGCTTGTCCGGAACGCTCGTAGAGAAGAACCCGCCGCAAATCCTGCTCGACGTGCAGGACGTCGCGTACGAAGTCGACGTGCCGATGAGCACTTTCTACAATCTGCCGAATCTCGGCGAGCGCGTTACGCTGTTCACCCATCTGGTCGTGCGCGAGGACGCGCATCTGCTTTTCGGTTTCGGCTCCGAATCCGAGCGGCGCGCGTTCCGGCAGCTCATCAAGATCAGCGGCATCGGCGCCCGAACTGCGCTGTCGGTGCTCTCCGGGCTGTCGGTCGCCGAGCTCGCGCAGGCAGTGACGCTCCAGGAATCGGGACGGTTGACCAAGATTCCGGGCATCGGTAAGAAGACAGCGGAGCGACTGCTGCTGGAGTTGAAGGACAAGCTCGGCGTCGAGGTAACGACCGCGATCGGTGTGCACCGCCCCCCGCCCGCCGCAGCCGATGTGCTGCATGCGCTTATTGCGCTGGGCTACAGCGACAAGGAAGCCGTGCATGCGGTGAAGCAGCTGCCCGAGGGCGTCGCCGTGGCCGACGGCATCAGGCAGGCGCTGAAGAGCCTCGCCAAGGCGTGATGCGGACGCGAACATGATCGAAACCGACCGCCTGATCGCGGCAGCGCCGGTGAGCCCGCAGGAGGAAGTGCTCGAGCGCACCTTGCGGCCGCGCGCGCTCGAGGAATACGTCGGCCAAGAGAAGATCCGCGGGCAGCTGGCGATCTTCATCGAGGCGGCGAAGAGACGCAAGGAGGCGCTCGACCACGTGCTGCTGTTCGGCCCGCCAGGATTGGGAAAAACGACGCTGTCGCACATCATCGCGCACGAGCTCGGCGTGAATCTGCGCCAGACCTCGGGACCGGTTCTCGAACGCGCCGGCGATCTGGCGGCCTTGCTCACCAACCTCGAGCCGCACGACGTGCTGTTCATCGATGAGATCCATCGCCTGCCGGCGGTGGTCGAAGAGATCCTCTATCCGGCACTCGAGGACTTCCAGATCGACATCATGATCGGCGAAGGGCCGGCGGCGCGCTCGGTCAAGCTCGATTTGCCGGCGTTCACGCTGGTCGGGGCGACCACGCGCGCTGGCATGTTGACCAATCCGCTGCGCGACCGCTTCGGCATCGTCGCCCGGCTCGAGTTCTACACCCCCGAGGAGGTCACCCGAATCGTCGGGCGGTCGGCGAGGCTGCTCGACATCGCGCTCGAACCCGACGGCGCACTGGAAATCGCGCGCCGCTCGCGCGGAACACCGCGCGTCGCGAACCGACTCTTGCGGCGCGTGCGCGACTACGCCGAAGTTCGCGCCGCCGGACGCATCACGCGCGAGGTCGCGGACGCCGCGCTGTCGATGCTCGACGTCGATACCGCGGGCCTGGACGTAATGGACCGGAAGCTCCTGCGCTGCGTACTCGATAAATTCGCCGGAGGACCGGTTGGCATCGACAACCTATCGGCCGCGATCGGCGAGGAGCGCGATACGATCGAGGACGTGCTCGAGCCGTTTCTGATCCAGCAGGGTTTCCTGCAACGCACCAACCGAGGCCGGATCGCGACAGCGCTTTCGTATCGTCATTTCGGCCTGGTGCCGCCCACGGCGGCGGGCGAGCTCTTCGCGAGCGAATGACGCCGACGGCCGATGAGAGATTTCGCTGGCCGGTCCGCGTTTACTACGAAGATACGGACGCCGCCGGCGTTGTCTACTACGCCAATTTCCTGAGATATCTGGAACGCGCGCGCACGGAATGGCTCGCGTCGCTGGGGTTCACCCTGACCGCTCTCGAACATGAACACGGCGTCGTGTTCGTGGTCCATCGCTTGGACATCGAGTACCGGCAGCCGGCCCGGCTGTACGATGCGCTCGAAGTGACGGTCGGGCTGGCCGCGCGCGGCCGTAGTCGTCTGGTCGCGGTCCAGGAGGTCTTTCGCGACGAAGTCCAATTGGTCCGGGCGCAAGTGACGCTCGCCTGCCTGAACCGCGCGACCTGGCGACCCGCGCGCATTCCGGCGCCGGTTGTTGCAAAGATGCATTAGAACAAAGGCTCAGACACTAGTGAACCTGCATCCCGATCTCTCGTTTTTCGCGATGATGCTGCACGCCAGCGTCGTCGTGCAGGCCGTCATGGCGCTGCTGCTCCTGGCGTCGCTGTGGTCGTGGTGGCAGATCTTTCTCAAGCTGTTCGCGCTGCAGCGGGCGCAGCGCGAAACCGATCGATTCGAGGACGACTTCTGGAAAGGCGGCGATCTAAACGAGCTGTTTCAGCGCGCGAGCCAGAATCGCGGAGGCGCGCTGGAGCGAATCTTTTCCTCCGGTTTCCGCGAATACGCCAAGCACCGTCGGCAAGGGACCTCGTCCGCGGCGACGATGGACAGCGCGCGACGCGCCATGCGCGCCTCGTACCAGCGCGAGATCGACGTCCTCGAGGCCAATCTCGCCGGGCTGGCGACCGTCGGATCCGTCTCACCCTACGTCGGCTTGTTCGGCACCGTATGGGGCATCATGAACGCGTTCCGGAGCCTCACCAACGTCAGCCAGGCGACGCTCGCGCAGGTCGCGCCGGGCATCGCCGAAGCGTTGATCGCCACCGCGATGGGGCTCTTCGCCGCGATTCCCGCGGTCGTCGCGTACAACCGCTATACCCACGACGTCGACCGGTTGGCGACGCGCTTCGAAACGTTCATCGAGGAATTCTCGAACATTCTCCAGCGCCAGGGATAGCCGATGCGCCGGCCACGCAAATCGATCAACCAGATCAATGTCGTGCCCTACATCGACGTGATGCTGGTGTTGCTCGTGATCTTCATGGTGACCGCGCCGTTGATCAACCCGGGCGTGATCGAGCTACCCAGCGTAGGCACTCATCTCACCGCGCCGGTAGCGCCGCTCGAAATCCAGGTGCGTACCGACCAATCGCTGTGGTTGCGCGAGGGTGCCGCGGCGCCGGTGCGGGTGTCGCGAAATGAAATGATCGCGCGCGTGCGCGACCGGCAGGCGAAGAATCCCGACCAGGCGGTCGTGATCGCCGCCGACCGCGCCGTCCGTTACGAAGAAGTCGTCCGCGTGCTCGATCTTCTCCAGCAGAAGGGCGTGCGCAAAGTCGGCTTGCTCCTCCGCCCGCAACCGTGAGGAGCCTCTGAGTAAGCCCCACATGAGCCGCGTTTCGGGCGCAATGGCCTCAGATGCGAGGCGCCGCGGCGCAGCGAATAGAGCGTGCTATTCGCAAGCCGCGCAACAAAGCAGATGAGGCCATTGCGCCGAAACCCGGATGGGACGTGGCTTTCCGGGCGATCTGCTTTGTCGCGTCGCTCGTCCATGGGGCCCGCCATGGACTTCGCGCCGCTTCGCGCATCTGATCCCGGAAAGCCGCCGTCGCGGCCATGCGGGGCCTACTCAGAGGCTCCATAGATGCCGCCGTTGCGCGCGCGCTCGAGCTGGTCCGCAGTCAAGTGGATCGCTGCGATCCTGGCGATCGCGGTTCACGTCGCATTCGTGCTGTTTCTGATCCTCAGCGTCAACTGGCAGAACCCCAAGCCCGAGCCGGTGACCGCGGAACTCTACGTGCCACCCGCGGCCGAGAAGATCGAGCCGGCCAAGCCGCCACCCGAACCGCCCAAGCCCGAGCTTCCGAAACCTCAAGTCGAAGCCAAGCCACCGCCCGTCGAGCCGCCGAAGCCCGACATCGCGCTCAAGGAAAAGCAGGAACGCGCCAAGAGGGATCAGGCCGAGCGCGAGCGCAAGGAAAGGGAAAAGCAGGCTGCCGAGAGGCGTGAGACCGAACGGCGCGAAGCCGAGAAGAAGGAGCAGCTGGAGAAGCGCCTCGCCGAAGCCCGTGAGCGACAGGCGCGCGAGGCCGAGGCGCTCAAGGCCCAGGCGCAGCGCGAACGCCAAGCACAGGAGAAGATTGCTGCCGCCGGGGCCCGCGTCAAGGCGGATGCCGACTACATTCGCCGCATCCAGGCCAAGATCAGGGGCAACGTCGTCGTGCCCCCCGACATGCCGGGAAATCCCGAAGCCATTTTCGACGTTGTGCAGCTGCCCAGCGGTGAGATCATCGACGTGCAGCTCGGCAAATCGAGCGGCGTGCGCGCTTACGACGAGGCCGTGCAGCGCGCGATCCTCAAGTCGTCGCCGCTGCCCCGGCCCGACTCGCCGGACATGTTTCGCAGGAATCTTACGCTGAAGTTCCGCCCACTCGACTGACAATCACGTTGAAGTCTCCAGCACTGGACTGGCAGGCTGATCACACAGCGTTACGAGCAGGTCCGGCTGCGAGGCGTCCCGCAGCGAGGCGCGAGACAGTACAGAAGAAGTACGGCGAGCGCCGAGCGAGGAAACAACAAAGCAGACGGGCCGCGCAGTAGCTGTGGATCAGCCTGTCCCGCGCGCCGTCTTCTCGACGATCTGTATCGTCGCCCAGCTCCAGTCGGGTCGCTGCTCGACCAGATGGCGGAAGGCCACGATATAGATCGAATTTGTCGTGGTGAGAATGACGTTGCGACCTTCGGCATATTCGGAGGTCGGCACGATGAGCGTCTTCATCGCAAGCGGCTTGTCCGGACGCGACGGCGGCGGCAGGTACAAGCCCTCGAAGCGATCACCCAGCGTCGAAGGATCCAGCCCGTCGACCACGTAGCCCATGTCTTCGTTCGGGCGGCGCTTCGCGGCCAGCGTTACCGCTACGATGCGCTCGGCGATGATGTTGACGCCTGCTTCGACTTCTTCGTTGGAAACCTTGTTCAGCCGCCGCACGACGCCGAGCAGCCAGGCATCGGCGTCGGATTGCCGCACGGCCACCAGCGCACCGAGAGACAGGCTCTGGCCGATGCCTCCCGTCGCGGCGATACGCAGCCCGGCGACGCTGCGATCCTTGACCTCCCACATCGGGTCGCTCCACGACGAGAGGCTTGCGGCAAGCGAATCGTCCTCGACCAGCGCCTTGCGGCGGGCGCGCGGTGCGCCGGCGACGGGGAAGACTTCGATCTGTTCGGCGGCGCCGCTGACGTCGGTGGAGTTCTCACCCGCCGCCTTCGCAGTCAGATCCTGACAGATCCGCGATAGGCCGATGCGTACGTGGGCGGACACGGCGACCGCGGTTCGCGGATCGCGACGAAGATCGGATAGCGTCGACGGAGATAGCGCGGGCTGGATCTTGCGGAGCACCGCCAGCCGCTGCTGATTGATGGCGGCGATTGGCCCCTGGTCGGTCGCCTCGGCGTCGCGCAGCGCGCTCACCGCGCGGTCCATTGCATCGGCGAGCGGCGTCGTGTCTGCGTAGCGAAGCACCGAGCCACGATCGTTGCCGTTGCGCCGGATGAGGCCGCTGCGGCCGGCGAGATCTACGAAGAATCCCTCGACTGATTTCGGAATCTGCTCCAGCGCGAGCCGGCGGCTCCATGCGCGTAGCTGCGAGCTCGCCCAATCGACTTCGGCGGGCCCGAGATTGCCGGTGTTGAGCTGGTGCACGAGCAACACGTACAGATATTCCTGCTCGACCGACCAGACCTGGGCACCGGCACCTGCCGCGGGCAGCGCCATCGGCTGGCGATCGCAGGAGAGCTCGCACGAGCGCAGATAAATCTGGTGGAGCTCGATCCACTTCGCGGGAATCCAGCGTTCGTGCTTGAACACGCGCAACTTGGCATCGGTGCCATGGAAGTGCACCAGGCGCACGAACAGCAAAGGCAGGACCGCTTTCCAGCGCGCGTTCGCCACCTGCGTCAGGGCGGATTCAAGCGCCGTCTGATACGTGAGCGTAAATTCCTGGCTCATCTCCCATAGCGCCTGCCAGATGCGGTCAGCGAGCTTGGGCGAGCTCTCCGCGTTCTCGATGTACTGCTTGATCAGCTGCCTGCGGTCGGCGCCGAGCGCCGCATCGACAAATTCGATCGCAGCGATGCGATTCAGATCAATGGCGTGCTGACTCTTCCGCATGCGGTCGAGCGCGCGGATCACGTGTTGCTGCCTCCCGATCACGTCGAGCGCCGGCAACTGCCGCAGCCACGCCGCAGCGCTCTTGGCGTTCTGCAGGGGATCGGCCGCGTCCTTGGCTTGCGGGGTCAGGAATCCGAGCATCGCTTTCATGGATATCGCCTGTCGGCGAGCGGGAGGCCCATTGCGCGCGCCGTCCGAGCCGTTCCTCGGCATGCGTGCGCCCTGCGCCAGTGCTGGGCTTTGCTGAATTGTGGTTTATAGCCCATAATCGTCATTGACGCAAAAGCCTTCGGAAATTGCGCGAATTACGACAATGTCGTTGCGCACCGTCGGCGCACTGCCGTCACGGTCGATCGCCTAGCGCCACCAATGTCGCCTCCCCTTTTCCTGAGCCGTCGCCTTGCATTGGCGTCAGTTGCTGCCGTCATGCTGCTCGCATCATCTGGAAGCACTCTCGCGCAAACGCCTGGCGCGACGCCCACACCTTCGGAAAGCAAGATGGATGCCAAGATTACGCAGTTACAGAAGACTGATACTCTGGTGGGTACGGGCGCCGAAGCCGTATCGGGCAAAGTTGCAGTTGTTCACTACACCGGCTGGCTATATGAGCCTTCTTCGGTGGATAAAAGGGGACCCAAATTCGACTCCTCGCTCGATCGGCGCTCTCCGTTCAGTTTTCCGCTGGGTGGCGGCCGTGTCATCCGCGGCTGGGACGAGGGCGTGGCCGGCATGCGTGTCGGCGGACGGCGCACGCTGGTGATCCCGCCGGAAATGGCCTACGGCGACCGAGGTGCAGGAGGCGTCATTCCACCGGGCGCAACCCTGATCTTCGAGATCGAGCTTGTTGCCGTTCGCGATGGCTAGATCGCGCTTGCCAGAAGGCTTTGGAAGCCGTTGTCGACGACAGGCCGGCGTGCAAGCTCGACGTCGCGCGGCTACCAATACGTCTCGAGCGTGAAATGACCGGGCTCGCGGCGCCGATGGCGGCGCATGCCGCGCTGATCGAGCACTTCTTGCATGTCGCGCACCATGCCGGGATTACCGCAGAGCATCGCGTGCGCATTCTCCGCCGTCAGCGGCACGCCCGTCCATGCCTCGAGCCTGCCATCGCGAACTGCGTCAGGAATGCGTCCCGACAGTGCGTCCTTGTGCGGTTCCCGGCTGACGAAGGGAGCAAACGCGAAGCGGCCCGGATGCGCGGCGGCGATCCCTGCGATTACGTCGCCGTATGACAGGTCGGCGGCATGCCGCACCGCGTGGACCAGCACGACGCGCTCGAATTTCTCCCATGGCTCTTCGGTGCGCAGTATCGATAGGTAGGGGCCCAGCCCGGTGCCGGTCGCGAGGCACCATAGCGCAGCCGCATCGGGCAGCTCGGAGACGCAGAAAAACCCGTTGGCGCGATCGAGCAGCCACACGGAGTCGTCGCCCTCGAGGGCAGCGAGACGCGGCGACAGCGGGCCTTCCGGCAGCACGTTGAAATAGAATTCATGCACGGCGCCGTCGGGCGGGTTAACGAACGAATAGGGACGCCCGAGCATCGCCTCCTTTGATCCTGGAGGCGCCGGCAGCGCGAGCCGCGCAAATTGGCCTGCGACGAAGGTCAGCGCGGGCGCGGCAACCTGCAGCGAGAACAACCGCTCAGTCCACCGCTTCTTGCCGGCCACCTTGCCCTCGATCCATTTGCTCATCGCAAGCGGCATCCGCGCGGTAACATTCCGATCATTATGCCAGTCCCTAAATCCGCGCTTGCCGTTGGTCAGCGCGTGTATCTGCGCCGACCGCGCGCAAGCGACGGACCGGCATTCTGCGCCGCGGTGCGCGCGAGTCGCGCGATTCATGGCCGCTGGACGCGGCCTCCGGCCACATCGAAGGGCTACGAAGCCATGCTCGCGCGTTGCCGCGGTTCCGCGTTCAAGACGCTGTTCGCTTGCCGGCGCGAGGATGATGCCCTGGTCGGTGTGTTCGACCTGTCGCAAATCTTCCACGGCGTCATGCAGAGCGCCTACCTGGGCTACTACGCACTTGCGCCGTATGCTCGCCGTGGCTACATGCGCGACGGCCTCGAGCTGATGCTACGTTACGCGTTCCGTGCGCTTCACCTGCATCGCGTCGAGTCGAACATCCAGCCTGCGAACAGACGCTCGATCGCCCTCGTGCGCCGTGCAGGGTTCGCCCGCGAAGGCTATTCGCGCCGCTACCTCAAGATCGGCGGACGGTGGCGCGATCACGAGCGCTGGGCGTTGCTGGTCGAAGATTGGCGCGTGCGACCTTCGAGTCGGAGATGAGCGTATCGGTCGGTCGGAGCGCTCTCGCCGCCCTTGCTCTGTGCGGTTGCGCCGCGGATCCCTACCGGCTGGACACGGAGCGGGCGGCAGCGGGCGTCGAGCTTGCGCCGTTCGCACTCCGCGAGGAATGCGTCGCGCTCCACACGGGCGAGCGCATCGGCTTCTACTTCGTCAGCGCGGCACCGGTCGCATTCAACATTCACTACCACGATGCGAACGCCGTGATCATGCCGATCGTGCGCGAGCATGCTACGCACGAATCGGGCGAATTCGCTGCCGACCGCGGGCAGATCTATTGCCTGATGTGGGAAGCCGGCGCGCAGCCGAGCATCCTCGAGTACCGGGTGCGGCTACTGCCCGCACGCTAAGAAAGCTAAACCTGACAGAGACGTAGGTGCGAATTCATTCGCATGCGGCGCCCCGATTCGCCCCCGCGGGCCGAATGAATTCGGCCCTACGAAAACCGCGAAGCTCAGAGCTCCTGATACGAGTACGTACGGCCGTGCTCGACATCGGACTCGACGAGCCTGCCCACGATCTTGGCCGCCACGACCTCGGGCGCAACCAGTCGGCCGTCTCGATGGAAGCCCTGGAACAGCTCGACGCTGGGAAGCACGTCCTTGGACTGCGAACGCGCGAACGCCTGCATGTCGGTATCGATGACACCAGGCCGCACGGCGATGGCGCGAAACCCCGCCGCCTGCTGTTCGACGGCAAGCGCCTTGGTCAGCATCTCCATCCCCGCCTTGGCTACGCAGTAGACGCTCTCCCCCGGCAGAGCGGTTTGCGCTGCGCCTGAGGAGACATTGATGACGCGCCGCGGCAGTGCCGGGTCGGCGAAGACGCGACAAAATAGATTCGTGAGCGCTACCACCGCAGTGAGATTTACTGCCAGCGAGGATGCGATCTCGCCCGCGGCGAGCCTGCCCAGCGTCCCGACCGGACCCGCCGTCGCCGCGTTGTTCAACAGACAAACCGATGCCGGCTTCGCATTGGCGAGCGCGGAGAGCTCGGGCCCGAGAGTCTCGTCGACGCTGGCGGCATCGGCCAGATCGAAGCGAGCAAAACGATAGCGTTCGCCGGTGAGGCGGGGATTGCTCGCGCGGCCGATCCCGAGCACGGCAAAATCGCGCTCGAGCAGCGCCGCGGCCAGCGCCGCGCCGAGGCCGCGCGAGACTCCGGTTACGATTGCTGTGTGCATGCTGTCCTCCGCTGCGGCCCGCGTAGCCTGGGATGAGTCGGGAGGACGAATCCCGGGACTGCGCAGGGTACGCCAAGTGCCCCCGGGCATCGCGCTAAAGCGCTCAGCCCGGGCTACGACTCACCGGTGTGTTCCCAGCGAGAGCGCGATGATCACGATGACGATGATCGCGAGCACCAGCAGCGTCACCTTGATCCAGCTCTTCGGGTATTCGCCCTGGACTGCGCCCGTGAAACCGTTCATCACCGCCTGAAACGCTTTCGCGCCGTAGCTGTAGTTGAGCAGCCAGATCGGCGCCAGGATATGCTTGAACGTCTGTCCGGAGTAGTTCGCCCGCACTTCGAGGTTGCGATACGTGTCGCCCGGGACCTGCGCCGCGCACATCTGGCGGAGCTTGACGTCCATCGCGTCGCGCGCGGCCTGCGCCGCGCCGACGAGATCGATCTGGTAACGCTCGACGACCCAGCCGGCGACGTAACCCGCGTCGTACGGCTTGAGCTCCTTGGTCGGAAACGGCTCGATGCCGCGCACGAGCGCCGGATGGACGCCGACCGATGCGCAAACGAGATCGTCGTCGAAAAAATGCGAGAGCTCGCCCGCGGCGGGCTCCCAGCGCACCTGCTGCACCTGGCGCGTCTGCGTGCGTCCGCTGCCGTCGGTGTAGGTTTCGGTCTTGTAGTAGTAATGGCCTGCTTCGGCGGTCCACGTTGCATCGACGCGCGCATCGAAGGTCCAGTACGGAAGATAGACGCCCTTGACCGTGTCGGTGAGCGCGCGGCGCTTCAATGCGTTCGGCGCGAGCCATAGCTTGCCGTACCACGCGCGAATGCGGTCGCGCGCCTGGTCCTCCGCGACCTTGAAGGGCAGCAGGCTTTCGGGCCGGAACGACTCCTTGCTCTGCGCGTAGGGTACGAGCTGCGCCGAGCCGCAGAATTCGCAGCGCTGCGCCTGACGCGTGGGGTCGAGCACCGAGATCGCCTGACAGCTCTGGCATTTCACATAGCGCTTCTCCGCCTGCCAGCCCCGCGCGCCGTTGCCGAGGCCGCGGAGCGCCGTGACCAGATCGTGCTCGACGATCTTTCCGGTGTCGGCGTCGAGCTTCGCGGGCGACACCGTGCCGCAGAACGGGCAGACCAATGCAGCCTTCGCCGGATTCCACACCGCCTCGGCCCCGCAGGCAGGGCACGAGAATTTCTCTTGCGCCTTCGTTTCGGACAGAGGCGATGGCGTATTCATGGCCGGCTCAGAAGCAGCGCAAGAGTGCGCTCAAGCATCGAACAGAGTAGACGATCTTTTGCTGCGCGAGGGGCGCGATCGGCGCGCCCACGGTTCAGCGGATGAAATAGCCGACCACCCGCCACTTGCCGTCGGACTCGCGCTCGAGCGTCAGGGTCTCGTGACCCTCGGCCTTGTTGGCAAAGCTCGTCGAATAAATGATCAGCGCGTAATCGCCGTCGGGCGCGCCTGGAAAAGACTTCTTGAAGTCCGTCTTGAAGATCGTGCGGCTTTTCACCGCACCAAACGGCGTGCGCGCCTTGGCGAGCCCCTCGGCCCAGCCGGTTGCAGGCATCGCGGCCTGAAATTTCTTGCCCGCCGCGTTCCAGCTCGCTTGCGCGTCGGCACGATCGGTCAGCGCCAGCCATTCACGAGCCGCTGCCTGCGCGGCCGTTGCTCGCGGATCCTGCGCAAGCGCGGCATCTGCAACGAGCCAGGCAAAGATCAAGGCGAGCATCCGCTGCGCGCGGTGCGGAAAGACGTGGATCATCGCTAAAGCTCAGGAATGAAGGAATTGATCGACCGCCGCGCGGGTGACGCGCCACTGCGTGCCGATCTTCTTGCCCTTGAGGTCGCCGGACTCGAGGCTTGCTACCACATCTGACTCGCCCACGCCGAGCAGCTGCGCAACCTGCGCCGGCGTGAACAGGTCCGGCGCCGATGCCGGCGCGCCCACCGCCGCGGCAGAGCCCGGCACCTGAATCCCGGGCGTCGCCTGGCTGCCCAGAATGCCTCCGGTCTGATTCATCATCTGCTGCGCCATCGCCATGCCCACCGCCATCTGCGCGGCCATGCCGCCGACGCCCGCGCCGTCGCCCTTCTCCAGACCTTGCGCCATCTGAAATTTCACATAATCGTTCAGATTGCCGACGGCGGCCATGCTGGAGCGCTTGTCGATCGCCTGCTCGACCTCCGCCGGCACCGATACGTTCTCGACGATAAAGCTTGTGACCTCGAGGCCGTACTTCGCCGTCGTCTGCGGGTTGATCAGCGGCAGCAGCGCCTGCCCGAGCTCGGCGTAACGTGCCGCGACGTCGAGCGCGGGAATCTTCGATTGCGCGAGCGCCTCCGAGAACACGCTGACGATGCGCGAGCGCATGGTGTCGTTGAACTCGTCCAGGCGAAAGTGGTCATCGGTGCCTGCCACTTCCTTCAGGAACAGCTTCGGATCGACGACCTTGAAGTCGTAGATTCCGAAGGCGCGCAGCCGCACGACGCCAAAATCCTGGTCGCGCATCATGACGGGGTTCGCCGTTCCCCACTTGTTCCCCGTGAACAGGCGCGTGGCGACGTAATACACGTCGGCCTTGAACGGGCTTTCTAGCCCGTATTTCCAGCCCTTGAGATCGGAGAGGATCGGGATGTTGTCGGTCGTGAGCGTGTACTTGCCCGGGCCGAACGTATCGCCGAACTGGCCGAGATAGATGAACTGCGCGATCTGCGATTCGCGGACGATCAATTGCGCGCCGCGCTTGATCTCTTTGTCCTCATCGGGGAACCTGAAGGAGAGCGTATCGCGCGAGTCATCGGTCCATTCGATGATGTCGATGAACTGCTTGCTGATGAAGTCGAGAATGGCCATGTCGTCTCCCTCGGGTATCGCCGCCCAAGCTACTTCTTCGCGGCCAGTCTCTTCGCCTCCGCCTCGCCCTTGTTGATCTCGCTTTCCAGCTGCGCCAGCGGCAGCGCGCCGGGCATTACCGACCCATCGGCAAACACCAGCGTCGGCGTCGCGGACACGCGCAGGCGGGTACCGAGAAGCGCCGTGTCTCTGATCGGCGTCGCGCACTCGCCTTTGTTGTCGGGCAGCGTGCCGGTCTCGAAGAACGCGTCCCAGGCCTTGGCGCGGTCGCCGGCACACCAAATCAGCGCCGATTTGCGCGACGCATCGGGATGCAGCTGGTCGATGGGGAAGAGAAACGTGTAGATGGTCACGTCGTCGAGCCGCTTGATGTCGTTCTCGATACGTTTGCAGAACGGGCAGTCGGGGTCGGAGAACATCGCGAGCTTGCGCGTCCCGTTGCCCTTGACGCGCTTGAACGCAAGGTCCAGCGGCAGCGATTCCCAGGCGACGCGATTGAGTTGCCGCTGCCGGGCCTCGGTCAGGTTCTGCTTGGTGTTGGCGTCGAAGATCGAGCCGACCATTACATAAGTAACCTTGGCATCGGTATAGACGATGCGGTCGTCGAACTGCGCCTCGTACAGGCCGAAATACGGCGATTTGGAGACGCTCGTGACAGCTGCCCCCGGAAATTTCTCCTCGAGCAGCTTCTTGACCGCGGCGGCCTCCTTGGTAACCGTGTCTCTGGCGGGGTTCGGCTTGGCGTCCTGCGCCGCGGTCGCCGGCGGGAGTGTCAGGATCAGCGCGGCGAGCGCCAGGTGGAAAAACGATATTCGCATCGAAGGCTCCGGAATTGCGGTCGGGGCGACAGTTTAACGCAGCGCCGGTTGCGCCAGTAGCCGCCGGACGATCGCGAGCGCCCCGACGAATCGCATCCCGCGATTGCGCAGCAGTTTGAGTGCCGGTGCCTCGAACAGGCGCACCAGGCCGTCGGTCACGATTTGCATCGACAGCACGGGCAGTGCGCGCTTGCGAGCATAGCGCTCCAGTAGGATCGGCGCCCCAGCGTCGGCGACCGGCCCGCGTGCGGCGAGTACCTCGGCCAACGTCGCCGCGTCTCCAAAGCCCAGGTTGACGCCCTGCCCGGCGAGCGGGTGCACGCCGTGTGCCGCATCACCGACGAGCGCCAGTCTGTGTTCTACGACCGAGGGAAGCCTCAGGAAGGACAACGGGAACACGGCTGGCGGCGTGATCAGCGTCAACTCGCCCAGCGCCAGGCCGCCCGCGGCTCCGACACGTGAGCTCAGGGTCGCCGCGTCCAGCGCGAGGAGTTCCTGCGCAAGGACGTCGGGCGCCGACCACACGATCGAGATTCGCCGGCCGGGCAGCGGCAACCACGCGAGCACGCCTGCGCCTTCGATAAACCACTGGAACGCACGTCCGCGATGCGCCCGCTCGGCGGCGAAGTTGGCGACGATAGCCGTTTGCCCGTAGGGCTTCGGCTCACGCGCGATTCCGGCTTCGCGACGAACCCATGAACGCACGCCGTCCGCGCCTACGACAAGGCGCGCAGACAAGTTACGGCCATCGGCAAGCGTGACCCGGGCGGCGTCGGCGCCCCATGCAACTGTCTGCGGCTCGCAAGGAGCAAGCACGTCGAGGTGAGCGGTCGTGCGCACGACCTCGACCAACGCCGCCGCGAGCGCGCGGTTCTCGACGATCCAGGCGAGCGCGCGCTCTCCCAGTTCGTAGGCGGAAAATGCGATCGCGCCTCCGCTGTCGCCGTGCACGTCCATGACCTCGATAGGCGCAATTCGATCCGCCGCGAGCCGCTGCCACGCGCCGAGGCCGCGCAGAAACTCAGCGCTGCCGGGACTGACGGCGTAGACGCGCTGATCCCAATCTTCGGCGCCGGCCGGACCCTCGAAGGCCGCGAGCGCGCTTCGTTCCAGCAGCGCGACATCGAGCCTCTGTCGGGCAAGGGCCACAGCGAGCGCTGTGCCGACCAGTCCCGCGCCCAGGATGACGACGTCGTAGTCGGACCGGGCGGCGTTCACAGCACTTCGATGAAATGATTCTGGTTCGTATAAATGCACAGCTCACCCGCGATCGTCAGCGCTTCCTTGACGATGGCCTCGGCCCCAAGCTCGGTGTGCTCGAGCAGCGCACGTGCCGCAGCCTGCGCGTAGGCGCCTCCGGATCCGATCGCGACGATACCGTGTTCGGGTTCGAGCACGTCGCCCGAGCCGGTGATGACCAGCGACGTGCTGGCATCGGCGACCGCGAGCATCGCTTCCAGCCGGCGCAGGATACGGTCGGAGCGCCAATCCTTTGCAAGCTCGACGGCGGCCCGTTGCAGCTGACCCTGATGCTTGTCGAGCTTCGCCTCGAAGCGCTCGAACAAGGTGAATGCATCGGCGGTTGCGCCCGCAAAACCGGCCAGCACACGATCGCCGTAAAGGCGACGCACTTTACGTGCGGTCGCCTTGATCACGACGTTGCCGAGCGTCACCTGCCCGTCGCCGCCGAGCGCGACGGACGCGCCGCGGCGGACCGAAAGGATGGTCGTTCCGTGAAAATCGTCCGTCATTATCGTCGCCAGCGGATTTCAAGGGGTTCGTTGGCCGCGTTAACCGGCGCGCGGTTTCGAAGTTCGTGCCTCGCGTTAACCGGCGCGCCGCGCATCGATTCGCTTCAAAATTCGCTGTCAGGATTCGCGCGGCGCGTCCGGTTCAACGCGGTGCGCCAACACCGAAAGATACTGGACGCTGGCGTCTATTGGGGCTTCTTGATGAAGTGGCGCGGCGAGATCCCGATCAGTAGCAACAGCGCGCGGATGATCGGCGTGGCGCCCGCGATCTGCACGGTCTTGCGCTGCCCTTCGGCACGAATGACTGCGTTGAGCAGGGCTCCGGCGCATACGAAATCGATGCGCTCGACTGCAGACATGTCGACGGGGACAGTGCTCCGGCCTTCGCGAAACTCGGCGAACTTGGCGAGCTGGGGATCGGTCGGACCGGTCATCGTCCCCTGCCAACAGAGCATTTCCGTGATCTCCGCCGCGGCTGTGGGCGCTTCCACAGTGTTGACCATAGTCGCACTCGGCGGTGGTTCCCAAGACGGCGGTGAGAGCTCGAAGGCAACCGCGAAGTCGACCGCGCGATCCTCGAAACTCTCGCGATCGTTTTGCCACTGCAACAACTCGAGCAGCAGGGTCCAGTAGCCTTCACCCGCATCACGACCCTGCGCTACTGCCGCTTCCAGCGCGCGCCGGATTTTTTCCGGATGCTGCAGAGCGAGCGCATATTGCCGCTTGCGCAGCTGGGCGAGCGCGTCGGCGAGCAGTCTGGCACCTGCGTCGTCAGCGCCGGTGAGCGAGCCCAGATCGAGGCGTACCTGCGATTGTTTCTGCGTCGCGGCAAGCATGTGTCCGATCTGCGGCACGTTGGCGGGTGAGAGCTTGCCTGTCAGCGCGAAGTAGCCTCCCGCCGCCGGCCGCTTCGCGAGACACGGCTGCGGCCCGCGCTCTTCCCAGCCGGGCGCAGAGCGTTCGAAAGCAACGACGTACTGCAACGCGAGCTGCTCGAATGCCGCGCGGTCGTTGGCGCGCTGCAGCAGATCGAACAAGGCCAGCCAGGCGAGCGGAGAAACCTTCGCGTCATTATCGGTTGCCACACCTTGCTCGAGCACTTGTCGCGCAGGCGCGGCGTGGCCGCTTGCATACAGCAGCGCGGCGTTCTCGAGCACGGAACATAGCCCGGGATTGGCTTCGGCGACCTGAATGCTCGGCTGCGCTCCAGGCACCGCCGGTGCCCACTCGATCAGGCTTGGCGGACCAGTAACGGTGATGTCACGCTCGCGCGCGTCGACCGCTGCCGCCGAGGCACGCAGCTTGACAGCGGGAGGCGGGCGCCCCTTGGCGGCGGCAGCCGCGACCTCGCGCGCCGAAACCGGTCCGGCCGTGCCGGCCGGACGTGCATCGTGCCGCGGTGCCAATTCGGGCTTCGCGCGAGCTTCGGCTTGCTTGTCCTTGCCCGGGAACTTGGGAAACAGCGGAAATGCCATCGCGGCGAGACTTAAGCTTTCATTGGAAAACGCTTGCGGGTCATTATCGCCGGTTCCCCCGCGCGCAACAAGGAGCGGCGCGAGCAGCGAATCGCCAGTCGACCCGCGAGCGAATAGCAAGTGGGGGTCGGGCGTCCGCGCGTCACCGCTGGGTGGCCGACGCAATGCGACTCGTCAGTCGTCTCCCCAACAGGGAGGCCGAGGACGCTGGGCGGCCAGTGCGCTGCCGTCGCCTAGGCGCGCGCGAAATTTTGCGCGGCGAATTCCCAGTTGAGCAGTTTGTCGATCACCGCCGCGACGTAATCCGGGCGCTTATTCTGGTAGTCGAGATAGTAGGCGTGCTCCCAGACGTCGATCGCCAACAGCGGACGAAGACCCTTGGTCAGCGGCAGTTCGGCGTTGGACGTCTTGACGATCTTGAGCGAGTGCCCATCGGCGACGAGCCAAGCCCACCCGCTGCCGAATTGTTTTACGGCCGTATCGGCGAACTGCTTCTTGAATGCGTCGTGACTGCCGAAAGCAGCGTTGATCTTCTCGGCCAACGCCGCGCCGGGCTTCCCGCCGCCTTTTGGCTTCAGCGAACGCCAATAAAAGTCGTGATTCCAAGCCTGCGCTGCGTTGTTGAAGAGCTCGGTCTTGTCGGACTTGCCAGACGACGCTATCACGATCCGTTCGAGACTCTGGCCTTCCAAATCTGTCCCCTGGATCAGCTCGTTGACCTTCTCGACATAGGCTTTGTGGTGCTTGCCGTGGTGGAAGCTCAGCGTCCGCGCCGAAATCACGGGCGCGAGCGCGTCCTCGGGATACGGCAGCGGAGCCAGTGAAATCGATTTCGCGATTTTTTGTGCAGCCAAGGTTGCCATTCGCGTTCTCCTCTAACAGTACGTAGGACGAAAGACTACAAAGATAAGCTAAGGACGTGCTGCGCCCCGCCGCGTACCTCTTTCGCGAACAACCATCCGGCTGGATTGAGCTGCCCGCGCTTGCTACAATCAAATCGACATCTCCAATCGGCGGGAGTTTCGCCGGGTTGGGGTCCGGCAGGCCAATAGCGCGAGGGGGAATCGATGAAAAATCCGCTTGATTCGCTTTGGGGAACGGTCATTTCCGGCTTGATCCTGACCGTGGTCCTGTACTTCGTCGTGAAAAGCATCTTGAGCTAGGGGGCGAGGATGGATTACGTTCCTGCATTGGCAAGATGGTTGCATTTTCTGGCCGGCGTCATGTGGATCGGCCTGCTGTACTACTTCAACTTCGTCCAGGTGGCGGCGCTCAAGGCAGCGGTTGCGGACGGCACGGCGGCGGGGATCACCAAGCACGTGGCGCCGCGAGCGCTCCTCTATTTTCGCTGGGCAGCCGTCGTGACCTGGCTCGCCGGCGCGGCGTTGCTGGGCAATCAGTTCGTCAACGCCTTCACGCTGAGGGGCGGCATGGCGGGCATCGGCGTCGGCGCATGGCTGGGCACGATCATGCTGATCAATGTATGGGCGCTGATCTGGCCGAACCAGCAGAAGATCCTCGGCTTGAAGCCGGCGACCGACGAAGAGAAGAACAAGGCGCGGCGCGTGGCTTTCCTCGCCTCGCGCACCAATGTAGCGTTGTCGATCCCCATGTTGTTCTTCATGGCGGGGGGCTGGTCGCACCGCGCTATCTTTGGGTTGTAGCCTGGGCTGAGCCCGCGGGGTGTAGCCTGGGCTGAGCCCGCCGGGCGAAGCCCGGGGCGGCCCTTGAATCGACGCGAGTCTCCAGGCATCCCCCGGATCAAGTCCGGGGTCAGTCCGGGCTACGAATACTCGCGAAGGCTAGACAAAAACGGCCCGGCGTGCCGGGCCGTTTCGCGAGGATCTCGCGGATTCAGTCGCCGTACAGCTTCTGCACCCGCTCGCGCCGTTCTTGCGCCTCGAGCGACAGGGTCGCCGTGGGGCGCGCCAGAAGGCGCGGTATGCCGATCGGCTCGCCTGTCTCCTCGCAATAGCCGTAGCTGCCGTCATCGATCATGCGCAGCGACTTCTCGACCTTCTTGAGGAGCTTCCGCTCGCGATCGCGCGTGCGCAGCTCCAGCGTGTACTCTTCCTCGAGCGTGGCGCGATCCGAGGGATCGGTCGTAATCTCGTTCTCGCGCAGATGCTGTCCGGTATCATCGGCATTGTTGAGCAACTGCGCGCGCAGTTCGAGCAGGCGCTGCCTGAAGAACGCCAGTTGCGCCTCGCTCATGTATTCGCGCTCAGGCGCCTTCAGCAAGTCCTGATCGGTCAGTTCCTTGACCTTCTTCACGACGCTCTTGGTCGCCACGCTCCCACCTTCCTAACACGACATGCCCAGGTCCGCGAATTCGCCACGCTGCCACTACCCGACCTTCGGGTCAACTCGGCACGGCGCCGGCTCGAAGGCCCGCGGCAACGAGGCTGCCGCAACAAACCAAGCATTATATCGCTAACCGGTCCGTGCAAGCCATCACTGTTACAGGTTTCGCCCTCGACCGCCCGCGAGCTTCCGGTGCGCGCGGCGCTCGTATAATCGCACAAGAACGATGACTTTGTATGATGCAAACGAAACTGACGATCACGCGCCCGGATGATTGGCATCTGCATTTGCGCGATGGCGAATTGATGCGATCCGTGGTCGGCGCGACCGCGCGTGCCTTTGGCCGAGCCATCGTCATGCCCAACCTCGAACCTCCGGTCACGACGGTCGCTGCGGCGGCAGCCTATCGCGAGCGGATTGCGGCGGCAGTACCCGCAGCATCGCGTTTCGCGCCCCTGCTGACGCTGTATCTGACCGACCTTACCCCGATTGCGGAGGTCGCAGAGGCGCGGCGCAGCGGCTTCGTCGTCGGTGTGAAATACTACCCTGCCGGGGCGACCACCAACTCCGCTTCCGGCGTTACCGCGATCGAGCGTGTGTATCCGGTGCTGGAAGCCATGCAGAAACATGCCTTGCCGCTCCTGATCCACGGAGAAGTGACCGCGCGCGAGGTCGACGTATTCGATCGCGAGCGCGTATTCGTCGAGAGCGTCCTGGAGCCTATCCTGCGCGATTTTCCGGGATTGAAGGTCGTGCTCGAGCACGTCACGACCCGGGAAGCCGCCGAGTTCATTGCCGCGGCCCCCGCGCATGTCGGCGCGACCATCACGCCGCAGCACCTACTCCACTCGCGCAATGCGCTGTTCGCGGGCGGCATCCGGCCGCATTTCTATTGTTTGCCGATCCTGAAGCGCGAGTCGCACCGTCAGGCGCTGGTAAAGGCAGCGACCAGCGGCAACCCCAAATTCTTCCTAGGCACCGACTCGGCGCCGCATGCCCGGAATGCCAAACAAAGCGCTTGCGGCTGCGCCGGCTGCTATACCGCACACGCGGCGCTCGAGCTCTACGCCGAGGCCTTCGAAACAGCGGGGGCGCTCGACAAGCTGGAAGCTTTCGCGAGCTTTCACGGCGCCGATTTCTATGGACTGCCGCGTAACGGCGACACCGTCACGCTCACGCGCGAGGCATGGACCGTCCCCGCCGAGTATGCATTCGGCTCGCATGCGGTGGTTCCGCTCAATGCCGGACAGACGATGCGCTGGCGACTCGCCGCTCCCGCGCAGGGCCCGACCGTGACCGTGCTAACATAGGCGCTCGAAGTCAGCCAGGCCGTCGCTGCCGATGGCGCGCTATGCGCCGCCGGGAGAGGAAAGTCCGGGCTCCGAAGAGCGGGATGCTGGGTAACGCCCAGACGCTATAAGCCTTCGCGCGAGCGGTGGTGAAGGCGAGGAACAGGGCCACAGAGACGAGTCGCATCCGATCTACACGGATGCGGGTGAAACGCGGCAACCTCCATCCGGAGCAACACCAAGTAAGCGGACGATGACGCTGCTCGCCGAGTCCGCGGGTAGGTGGCTCGAGCGCCGCAGTAACGCGGCGCCTAGATGAATGACGGTCATAGCGCGCTTGCTTCAAGCGCGTCGTAACAGAACCCGGCTTATCGGCTGGCTTCGATTCTGTTGCAGCACATGACGTCCCGCGATGAAAGTCGCGGGACGTCACCCTGTAGGTGCGAATTTATTCGCACCCCCCGTCGCGTTGATCTCGCTGGCCGAATGAATTCGGCCCTACATGCGTCGGCGCCGAGCGTCGCGCAGAATCTCCCGCGCGGCGTTGTGTCCCGGCACGCCGGTCACTCCGCCCCCGGGATGCGTGCCCGCGCCGCACATGTAGAGGCCCTTGAACGGCCCGCGGTAGTTGCCGTGTCCGAGCACCGGCCGGGCGGAGAAAAGTTGATCGAGTGTCAGTTGACCGTGAAAGATGTCGCCACCGGTCAAGCCAAACTCGCGTTCCAGATCCAGCGGGGAAAGCGCGCGCTGCGCGATCACGCTTGCGCGGAAGCCGGGAGCGTAGTGGTCCACCGTGTCGAGCATCAGTTCCGAAACCTCCTCCTTGACGTCGTCCCATGACCTGCCGCCGGGAAGCTGCGGGTTCGCGTGCTGGCAGAACAGGCTCGCCACGTGCTTGCCTGGCGGCGCGAGCGTCGGATCGACCAGCGACGGGATGAGCATCTCGACGATGGGCTCGCGCGACCAGCCACGCTGCCGCGCGTCGAAGTAGGCGCGCTCCATGTACGCGAGCGAAGGGCCGACGATGATGCCGGAACGCAGATGCGGCCCGTCTCCCGGAAGACAGCTGAACTCGGGCAGCGCGTCGAGCGCGACGTTCATGCGAAAAGTCGCGGACGCACAGCGATAGGCTTCGATGCGGCGGCGAAAGTCGGCGTCGAGCGCCGATGCTTCGATCAGCCGCAGATACAGGAGCTTCGGATCGACGTTGGCGACGACGCGCGGAGCGGTGATCTCGGCGCCGTCCGCGAGTACGATGCCTGTGGCGCGCACGCCGCGGATGGTGACGCGCGCGACCGGAGAATCGGTGAAAATCGCCACGCCTCGCGCTTGCGCCTCGCTGGCCATCGCTTGCGTGATCGCGCCCATACCACCCTTTGCGTGCCCCCATGTCCCTCGCTTGCCGTTCACTTCGCCGAAGACGTGGTGCAGCAGCACGTACGCCGAACCGGGCGTGTAGGGGCTCGCGAAATTGCCGACCACCGCATCGAAGCCAAACGCGGCTTTGATCGGCTCGGACTCGAAACGGCGGTCGAGCAGGTCGCCGGCGCTCTTGGTGAAAAGGTCGAGCACGTCCCGCTGCTCGGGCAGCGTCAGCCGCTTCAGCCGGCCGCCGACTTTCCACGCCCGCAGCCAATCGGCGATGCCGCCGCCGACGTTGGGAGGCGTTTCGAGCAACAGCGCGCGCAGCACGTCGGCGACGCGGCCCACCATCGCGTAATACTCCGGCAGCGCTGCCGCATCTCGAGTCGAGAAGCGTGCGACCTCGGCTTGCGTCGCGGCGAGACCTCCGCCGATT
The DNA here is from genome assembly GCA_036506975.1 of Casimicrobiaceae bacterium. Classification (GTDB taxonomy): domain Bacteria; phylum Pseudomonadota; class Gammaproteobacteria; order Burkholderiales; family Casimicrobiaceae; genus PALSA-1003. Next base: position 23,837 of record DASXQW010000218.1, read on the forward strand.
TTGAGGTAACCGGCGGCCGGGAGCGGAAGAAAGTTTGCCAGCGGTCGTTCGACGATCGACAGTCCGTGCTGCGCGAGCTTCAGATCGCGCACCACTTTCGGATGCAGCAGGCTCACCGTGTAGCTCGCGGTGGAGTTGCGAAAACCCGGGTGGAATTCCTCGGTAACCGCCGCGCCGCCGACCATTCCGCGGCGCTCGAATACCGCGACGGAGAGTCCGCCGCCAGCGAGATAGCACGCGCACACGAGGCCGTTGTGGCCGCCGCCGATGATCACGGCGTCGTAGCGAGGGGCAGGTGCTGGCATGCGAGGGCTGTAGGGCCCGAATTCATTCGGCCAGCGCCGCGTGCGAATGAATTCGCACCTACTCCTCGGTCATTCCCGCGGCGACGATCGAAAAGCCGCAATCGACATAGGTGATTTCGCCGGTCACCGCGCTCGCGAGATCGGACAGCAGAAACGCCGCCACATTGCCGACTTCGTCGATGGTCACATTGCGGCGCAACGGCGCCGTTTTTTCGACGAAGCGGAGAATCTTCGAGAAGCCGCCGATGCCCGCGGCCGCGAGCGTCTTGATCGGTCCGGCCGAGATCGCGTTGACGCGGATTCCTTCGGGTCCGAGGCTTTGCGCGAGATACCGCACGTTGGCTTGGAGGCTCGCCTTGGCGAGCCCCATGACGTTATAGTTCTGGATCGCGCGTTCGGCGCCGAGGTACGTGAGCGTGAGCAGCGCTCCGTGGCGGCCCTGCATCAGCGGGCGCGCGCCCTTCGCCAGCGCGGCAAAGCTGTACGAGCTGATGTCGTGAGCTGTCGCGAACGCCGCGCGTGATAGCCCGTTCAGGAAGTCGCCGGCCAGCGCTTCGCGCGGTGCGAACGCGATCGAATGCAGCACGCCGTCGAGCGCGCCCCATTCGCGCTTGAGCGCGTCGAATAATGCGCCGATCTGCTCGTCGCTGGCGACGTCGCAGGGCAGCACCGGAACGCTGCCGAACTCGCCGGTGAGCTTCGTCACGCGTTCCTTCAAGTCGTCATTGACGTAGGTGAACGCGAGCGTCGCGCCTTCGCGCCGGCATGCCTGCGCAATGCCGTAGGCGATCGAACGGTTCGACAGCAACCCGGTGATCAGAATCTTCTTGTCGGCGAGAAATCCCATCTTCGATCGGCGCCGGTCCTGCTGAGGAATGCAGCGGCGCCGGATGAACTAGAAAAACTTTTTGAGATCGAGACCTTCGCTGCGTTCGATCACGCCGCAGGCGAGCCAGCCGTTGCGTACGCCGAACTCCACCTTGGGGTTGGGATCGACGGCGGCGTGAACGACCACTGCATGCCCGATCACGTCGTTGGGCTTGCCGGTTCCGACCGATAGGGTAGCGGAGGATGTCTGCAACTCTGCTCTTCCCTCGCTGCCCGCCGTCAGCTCGGGCAGATCTCCGGTACGCTTCTCTCCCGTCGGCGCGCCGGCGGCATTCCACACCGGGCCCGCGCTCGCCGCATTGGGCGAACCGCAGTTTCCGACGGCATGGATATAGACGCTGTGGGTGCCTGGGAACAGCTCGACAAAGTTACCTGCGATGGCCACCTTGTCGCCGCGCTGAGTGAAGCTGATCATCCCCCGCACGGTGCTGCCGTTCTTGGGGACGAGCCGAGCGACGGCCATCGGTCCCGCGTCCGGTACGAGCTTCAGGCTCGAGGGCATGTCGCCACAGGCCGCGACGAGCGCGGCGATGGGCAAGATGGCAGCGAGCGACCGCGAACCGCATCGCCCGCGTGCCCGCGCTTGCCGGATCAGGACTTGTTGATGACGCCGCACGCGACGCGCGCGCCCGAGTTGCCCGTCGGCTGCGTCTTGAAATCGTCGGCGTCCTTGTGGACGATGACCGACTTGCCGACGATGTCGGTCACGCCGCTGCCAATCGTGATCACGGTGAGCTCTGCATTCAATGTCGCGTTGCCGCTCGCGTCCGCCTGAAGCATCGGCATGTCACCCGCATGGTGATCGGGCGCATTCGGATCGCCGTGCGGCTTGCCGGTCGGATTGAAATGACCACCCGCGCTCATGCCGTCGGACGCGCTGCAGTCGCCCTTTTCGTGGACGTGGAAGCCGTGCCCGCCCGGCGTCAGCCCCGAGATCTTCGCGTTCACCGTCACCTTGTCGCCTTTCTGCGCGAACGTAACGGTACCCATGGCGGTGTTGCCGGCCGTCGGCGCGAGCGTCGCGGTTGCGGTCTGCGCCTGCGCCGCGCCCGCGAACCAGGCCGCAAAAAAAAGGCTTAGCAGCCGGCCTGCCGTTAAAAGCCTCATCGGTGTCTCCTCGTCGGTTACGGGGCGATGGTGTTCGGCGGCCCGCGTGGCGTCCCGCGGCCATGATATGCGAAGACTGGCACGTTGCCAAACGCGCAGACTGATGTTGCTGCATGAGGCCCGTGAAATATTCAAGTTATCGCGCCAAAAACGCCCGGATCGCCTCGCCCTGCTTCGCGACGTTGAGCACGCCGTCGAGATGCCCGCCGTCGCCGTCGATCGCCACGACCTCGGCAACCCCGCCTTGCGCGCGATAACGCTCCGCCGCGCGTTGCGATAGCTCCGGAGGAAAGATCAGGTCGCTTTTTGCCGGCACGAACAGGATCTTCGCCTTCATCTTCTTCACGTCCTCGCCCAGGTTGTAGAGCTGGTTCGCTTTCGCCGTGTAGATCATCGAATTGGCGTCGGCCGTGGTCGCGCGCGCGGCGCCCGTCTTGTTCAGCGTGTCCTCGATCGCAAAGACGTTGCCCATCTCGACGCCGGGGTCCTTCGCCGCATCCGCCCACTTGTAGGCGAACGTCTTCTCGGCCCAGCCATGCGCTCGCGCCGTGATCGTCACGACCTTGAGTGCCTGCGCGACGCCGGCGACCGGCTCGTCCTTGCCGTAGTAGTCGCCGTTGTTCCATTTCGGATCGAGCCGGATCGGCATGACCCAGACGTCGAGCATCTCGATGACATACGGCGAGATGTCGAAGCCGGGACCGATGACGTGGATCACGCGCTCGACGAGATCGGGATAAAGCGCGCCCCACTCCATCGCCTGGATCGATCCGCCGGAGGCGCCCGCGACCGCTTTGAGCTTCTTTACGCCGAGCGAATCGACGAGCGCCTTGTGCACGCGGACCGAATCGCGGTAGGTGACGACCGGGAAAGTCATGCCGTAGGGCTTGCCGGTATCGGGGTTGACGCTGGCGGGACCGGTCGTCGCGACGTTGGGATCCTTGGTGTTGAGGTTCACGAGCGCGTCGGCGCTGATCACAAAATACTTGTCGGTATCGATCGGCTTGCCCGCGCCGATGATCGGGTCCCAGTAGCCCGGCGCGGCGTCGGCCGGCTTGTACTTGCCCGCCGCGTGCGAAGTGGCGGTAAAGAAATGCGGAATGAAGATCGCATTGTCGCCGGCGGCGTTGAGCGTGCCGTAGGTCTCGTAGCCGACGCGGACGTTTTTGATCGTCTTGCCGCCGACCGTCGTGTACGTCGGCAGCGTGAAGACCTTCTTTTCGACCGGGCCGTCGTAGGCGGACGCGCCCGCCGCGGCCCAGAACAGCAGCGCCGCCAGCGTCCACCGGGTCCGTGCTAAGGAACTCGTTGCATTCATGCCTGCTCCCCGTGTGATGTCGAATCGGCCCCAAGATCGGGTCGGGCGGCATTCTAACCCGATACGAGATCGAGGTCGCCCCTCACTTCCCCGCGCGCGCGAGCGAGGTCCTGCGTTTTTCGCGCAGGGAGCGTGAGGGGACTTCGGCACGGTAGAATAGGATGGCTGCCACATGATGTGGCAGCCGTTTTCTTTCCGCGACCTGCCCTGCCAAAGCCTCCCATGTCGTTCATCATGACGCCCTCCGAGATCGTTCATGAACTGAACAAGCACATCGTCGGCCAGAACGCCGCCAAGCGCGCGGTTGCCATCGCGTTGCGGAATCGCTGGCGGCGCCAGCAGGTCGGCGAGCCGCTGCGGCAGGAGATCACGCCCAAGAACATCCTGATGATCGGCCCGACCGGCGTGGGCAAGACCGAGATCGCACGCCGGCTCGCGCGCCTTGCCGATGCGCCGTTCATCAAGGTCGAGGCGACCAAGTTCACCGAGGTCGGTTACGTCGGGCGCGACGTGGACACGATCATCCGCGACCTCGCCGAGACCGCGATCAAGCAGACGCGCGAGCACGAGACGCGCAAGGTGCGCGACCGAGCCGCCGATCAGGCGGAGGAGCGCGTGCTCGATGTGCTGCTGCCGCCGGCGCGCGAAGTCAATTTCGAAGATATGCAGCCGACCGATTCGGCGGCGCGGCAGAAATTCCGGAAGATGCTGCGCGAAGGCAAGCTCGACGACAAGGAGATCGACGTCGAAGTGTCGGTGCTCCCGGCGCAGATGGAGATCCTCGCGCCGCCGGGCATGGAGGATCTCACCAGCCAGATCCAGGGCATGTTCCAGCAGATGTCGGGCGGACGGCGCAAGGTCAAGCGCATGAAGGTCGGCGAAGCGATGAAAGCCCTGATCGAAGAGGAAGCCGCGAAGCTCGTCAACGACGACGACCTGAAGGCGAAGGCTCTCGCCAACGTCGAGCAGAACGGCATCGTGTTCCTGGACGAGATCGACAAGATCGCCAGCCGTCAGGAAACGATCGGCGCCGACGTCTCGCGTCAGGGCGTGCAACGCGACCTGCTGCCGCTGGTCGAAGGCACGACGGTCGTGACCAAATACGGCATGATCAAGACCGATCACATCCTGTTCATCGCCAGCGGGGCGTTCCACCTCGCCAAGCCTTCGGATCTGATCCCGGAGCTGCAGGGACGGTTCCCGATTCGCGTCGAGCTGTTGCCGCTCTCGGTCGCCGACTTCGAGCAGATCCTGACCGCCACCGACGCCTGCCTGACGCGGCAGTACCAGGCGCTGCTCGCCACCGAGCGCGTCGAGCTCAGTTTCGAGCCGGAGGGCATCAGGCGCCTGGCCGAGATCGCATTCGAGGTAAACGAGAAGCAGGAGAACATCGGTGCACGGCGCCTTTACACGGTGATGGAGCGGCTGCTCGACGAAGTCTCGTTCGACGCGGCGAAGCTCGAGGGCCAGACCATCGAAATCGACGCCAAGTACGTCGACGATCGCCTCGCCGGCATCGCCAAGGACGACAATCTCTCGCAGTACATCCTGTGAGTGTGGCGTTGGTACTGCGTACATCGGCGTGAACGGAACGTCGACCTGATCCGATATCGAAACCGCATGCTCGATCTCCTCATCAGGAACGCTCTGGTCTTCGACGGCTCAGGCGCGGAGCCCGATGTCAGGGATGTCGCGATTCAAAGAGGAAAGATAACGACGACCGGCAAACGTCTTTCTGAATCAGCCACTCGAGTGGTCGATGCCGATGGGTTGGCGCTGATGCCCGGCATCATCGACAGCCACACTCACTTCGACGCGCAACTCACGTGGGACCCGTACGCGCGCCCCTCGCCGGCGCTGGGTGTGACCACAGCCGTTATCGGCAACTGCGGCTTCACGATCGCGCCCTGCAGGCCGGCTGACCGTGAGATCACCATGCGCAACCTCACGCAAGTAGAAGGTATGTCGCTGGACGTGCTGCGCCAGGGAATCGAGTGGGGCTTCGAGACCTTTCCGCAGTATATGGCGCAGCTGCGCAGACGAGGCAGCGGCATCAATATCGCGGCGTACATCGGACACTCCTCGGTCCGTACCTATGCCATGGGCAGGGATGCGTCGACGCGTGCGGCGACCGACGGCGAAATCGCGCAGATGCAGCAGATCGTGCGCGAAGCCATGCGCTCGGGCGCCGTGGGCTTTGCCAGCAGCACCAGCCCGGCGCACAACGGCGAAGCTGGCTTGCCGATGCCTTCGCGTCTGGCGGAGGACCGCGAAATGGCGGCGCTGGTCAACGCCATGGGTGAATCGGGTCGCGGCGTCTACATGCTCACCAAGGGCGGCCATACGAGCGTGCCTTTTCTGGAGTCTCTGGCAGCGGCCAGCGGCAGGCCCGTGATGATCGCGGCGCTGCTGCACAACAGCACCAATCCGCAAGCCGTATTCGACGATCTGGACGCCATCGCGCAGGCCAACACGCGAGGTCGCAGGCTCATCGGTCAAGTCTCGTGCTGCCCATTGACCATGGACTTCACGCTCGCGTCACCCTATCCCGTGGAAGGCCTCCAGGGCTGGAAGCCGGCATTGGGTCTGGCAGGGGCTGCTTTGAAAAGTGTGCTTGCGGACACGAAGTTTCGCGACGCGCTGCGCGCCGAGCTCGCGTCCCGGGCCACCTTCCGTCTGTTCAATGGCGAATGGCACAAGGTCCGGGTCGTCGAAGTCGCCAGGCCGGAAAACGCCTCGTACGAGCAGAAAAACCTGGCCGACATCGCACAGGATGAGGGTCGCGATCCGCTGGACGTCATGCTCGACCTGGCAGTCGCCGAAGACCTGAGAACCGTGTTCACCGCCGAGCTTCTCAATTCCGACGAAGATGCCGTGGGTCGCATGCTCAACCACCCGCACAGTATCGTGAGCTTGAGCGATGCGGGGGCGCACCTGACGTTCTTCAACGATGCAGGCTTCGGCCTGCACCTGCTGGGACACTGGGCACGCGAGGTGGGTGCGATGGAGATGAGTGAAGCCGTGCGGCGACTCACCGCGCATCCTGCCGCGGTTTTTGGCATGAAAGATCGTGGACTGATCCGTGAAGGCTTTGCTGCCGACCTGCTGCTGTTTGAACCGGATAGCGTGGGCCGCGGTCCCAAGCGCCGCGTGTTCGACCTGCCGGGCGGAGCACCACGGCTGACGACGGATGCCGTTGGCGTGCGCGGCGTGTGGGTCAACGGAGCGCTGGTGGCCGACCGCGGAGGCCTGTTGCAGGAGGCGCCGCTTGCGGGACGACTTCTCACCGAATTCGCAGCCTGATGCGATCTTCGTAGGGCCGAATTCATTCGGCCAGTGGCGCGTGCGAATAAATTCGCACCTGCGATCGCTGCATTAGAGCAGCCCGCGGCGCGCGAGGCTTCGCATCAGCGCGCCGGTGCCGAAGGTCCATGGCGGGATGCGGTCGCTGCGGTTGACGCGATTGACGAGCGCGCCGAGCGTCGGCGTCGCCACCGTCACGATGTCGCCGACGACATGCGTGAAGCCCTGCCCGGGGCCATGCCGATCCTGCGTCGGCGCGAACATGGTCCCAAGGAAGAGCACGAGCCCGTCGGGATACTGATGGTTGGCGCCGATTGCCTGGCCAACCAGATCCAGAGGGTCGCGGCTGATCATCGCCATCGAGCTCGCTCCTTGGAGCGCGAAGCCGTTGGGGCCGTCGACCCGCATCGCGAGCTCGCAGCCGCGCACGTCGTCGATGGTGAATGCGTCGTCGAAGAGCCGGATGAACGGCCCGATGGCGCAGGAAGCGTTGTTGTCCTTGGCCTTGCCGAGCAAAAGCGCGCTGCGCCCCTCGAAGTCGCGCAGGTTGACGTCGTTGCCCAGCGTCGCGCCAACGCTGCGCCCGAGGCTGTTTACCGTCAGCACGATCTCGGGCTCCGGATTGTTCCACTCCGACCGGGGATGGATCCCGATCTCCGCGCCGATTCCCACCGCGGACATCGGTTGCGACTTGGTGAAGATCTCGGCGTCGGCGCCGATGCCGACTTCGAGATACTGCGACCACACGTGCTGCTCGATCAGCACCTCCTTGAGCCGCATCGCACCGGGCGAGCCTGGATGCACGCTCGCGAGGTTGTCGCCGATCACCGAGACGATGGCCTTGCGCACCGATTCCGCCTTCGCGGGATCGCCGCGCGCCTGCTCTTCGATGACGCGCTCGAGCATGCTGGAAACGAAAGTCACTCCGCTCGCCTTGATCGCCTGCAAATCGCAGGGCGCGAGAAACCAGGGTATGCCGTTGTCGTGTCGGTTCCACGCGGAGTTGGCGAGCGTTTCCGCGAGCGGCGCGAGCTTGGGCAAACCGGTTGCGGCGCGAAGCACGGCGACGGGATCGTCGAGCTCGAAGAACGCGCTTGCGGTGGCAGCGATGGGCGAGAGATCGTATACGTCGTCGCCGCGCACGCAGACGACGGCCGGTCCCTCCACGGCGGGCAGCCACGCGCGCCCGATCAGCAGCGCCCGATCGCGGTCCTCGGGCAGGCATCCGGAAATGCTCAAGCGCTCGTTCATCGTTTCCTCCGCGACCGACGCACGGGGTATGATCGATAGGTCATCCCGGCGCGTGCAGGGATCTAATTTCCGAGACACAGATCGTGCCCCGGCCTGCGCCGGCGACGCTTATTGTGTCATCCCATTGCGCAATGCCCTGTAGCTCCCGATCATGCTGACTACCGCTCAGCGCGACGAGGCCGCCCGCCATCTTCTCGCGGCGCGCCGCGCGCGGCAACCGGGACCGCGCTTGCCCGACGCCGGGCGGCCCAGCGACCTCGAGGACGCGCTCGCGATCCAGCGGCGCGTGCAGCAACTGCTCGGCGTCGCGACCGGCGGCTGGAAATGCTCGGTCCCCACCGCGGAGCGCGCCATCTCCTGCGCGGCGATCTTTGCACCGAACATCGCGCGAGCTTCCCCCTGTCCCGTCAGCGCTCACAGCGGGATCGCCCGCATCGAGCCGGAAATCGCTTTCGTCCTAGGACGCGACCTACCATCGCGTTCATCACCCTACAGCGAAGCGGACGTGCGCGCTGCGATCGCCGAGACCCGTCTGGTTCTGGAGCTGCTCGACAGCCGCTACGCCGACCCTGCGGCCGTGACGTTCCCCGAGCTACTCGCCGACCAGGTATCGAACCAGGGCCTGTTCGTCGGTCCAATCCTCCCCGATGCTTTCAGCCGGCCCTTGGAGGGATTCCCGATCGCGATCGAAGGTCGGGCCGGTGCGCTGCACCGCTGCGAGGGCCGCCATCCGGACGGCCATCCGCTGCGACCGCTCGTGTGGATGGCGAATTTTCTCGCTGGACGCGCCGAGATCGGAGGACTCAAGGCGGGCGAGATCGTGACCACCGGCTCGTATGCCGGCGCGCTCGAGGTTCCCGTTGCGACACCGCTCACGGTGCAGTTCGGGAACCTCGGCAAGATCGATGTCGAGCTCGTCGCGGCGTGAACCCGCGACAGAAATACGCGAGATGCTGGCAGCTAATCAATACCTCCTCCCGCAGCCCAAGCGTGGCGCGAGAGGAGGTGGTTACGTCTTTTGACTACGATGCAGCTTACTTGCCGTAGCGCAGCTTGGCGTCGCTGACGCACGTGCTCTTGGCCGAACCGCTCAAGGCGTCGCACTTCTCGACAGCGACCTTGTAGTCCGCGTCACGCTTGTCTTGCTCTGCCTGCTGGCGCGCGTCGGCCTGTTTCGCGGTCGAATCCTGCTGCGAGTCGGCGGCTACCCGGTCGACCTTGGCGTCGGCCTTGGCCTTGACCAGCGCGGCGTCTGCTTCCTTCACGCACACGTCCTTGGCATTGCCTGAAAGATCGTCACATTTTTCCTTGGCGACGCCGTGGGTCGCTTCGGCACGCGCGACGCGCGCATCCTCACGCGCCTTCGGCGTGGCCTTGTAAGCGGCTTCCGCATTGGCCTTGGCGACCTTTTCCTTGCCATTGGCTTCCGCGAGGCAGATGTCCTTGGCGTTGCCGCTTCGCGATGAGCAGGCGTCCTTGTCCGTCTTGTATTGCGCCTCCGCGTTCCTGACCGCCGTATCGTAAGCTTCCTTCGATATCGGCGCGGGTGGCGTCGCCCTCGCGGTCGTCGGCGCTTCCCTTTGCGCCGCGCAGCCGGTGAGAGCCAGTCCGGCGGCCATGAATAGCGCAATCATCAGCTTGGACATGTTCCCTCCTTGCGTTAGGAATAAGACGCCAGCAATCTGCACTGGCGCGCCATTAGCTGGCAATCGGAGATCAACTGATTCGGCTGTAGGACTCCCGGGCGAGCTTGTAGGCCCCTATCCGATCGCAGCTAGGCTCGTTCCAGCGTTCCCCGTATCATGCATCGCTTCCGCTCGCCAATCCGTTGTATCCGACAACGCTTAGGCTTATCCTAGCTTTTCACTCTGTTCTCGAAAGGCTACGCAGCCCCAAATGCGTCGGCTCGATCAGAGTCAGTCATGACCGGCAGCACGCCGTCCGAACCGGAAGAGAAAGCCGGCACTGCGGACACTCCTGAGTCAGCGGCGAACCCGCCACAAAGCGCCGCGTTTGCCGTTGTCGGTATCGGCGCGTCCGCCGGCGGGCTCGAGGCCGCCAGCCAGCTGCTCGCCCATCTGCCGGACGACACCGGCATGGCGTTCGTCTTCATCCAGCATCTCGACCCCAAGCACGAGAGCAATCTCGAGCGCATTCTCGCCAAGGCGACGCCGATACCGGTGCAAGAGGCGACGCACGGCCTGGCGGTGCAGCCGAACCACGTTTACCTGATTCCGCGCAACACGACGATGACCATCGCCGGCGGGCTCCTGCAGCTCAAGCCGCGCGGCGAAGGGCGCGGTCCGCATCTACCCGTCGACGCCTTCTTCAAGTCGCTTGCCGCAGACCGACAGACCGCCGCGATCGGCGTCATTCTTTCCGGCACCGGCTCGGACGGGACGCTCGGCGTCGAAGACATAAAGGCGGCCGGCGGCATCACCTTCGCGCAGGACGAAGAATCGGCAAAGTACGCCGGGATGCCGCAAAGCGCCGTGCGCAGCGGCTGCATTGACGTCGTCCTGCCGCCGGAAGCGATCGCGCGCGAGCTCGCCCGCGTCGGCCAGCATCCCTACGTGACCGCAGCCACCGTCGCGGCCGATGCGATGCTGCCGGTCACCGAAGAAGCGAGCTTTCGCAACATCCTGAAGCTGCTGCGCGCGTCATTCGGCGTCGACTTCAGCGGTTATCGCGATACGACGATCCGGCGGCGGATCATGCGGCGCATGGTGCTTCATATCAAGGAGGATCTCGCCGATTACGCACGGCATCTCGAGAAAGATGGCTCGGAGCTCGAGGCGCTGTATCAGGACATCCTCATCAACGTCACCAGCTTTTTCCGCGAGCCCGAAACTTTCGAGGCGCTCAAGAAGCGCGTCTTCCCGGAGATTTTGAAGAACAAGCCCGCGGACGCGCCGATTCGCATCTGGGTGCCGGGATGCTCGACCGGACAGGAAGCGTATTCGCTGGCGATGGCCTTGCTCGAGTTTCTCGACGACGCGTCGGTGAAACCGGCTATTAACGTATTCGCGACCGATCTCTCCGACACCTTCTCGCTGCAGAAGGCCCGCGACGGCATCTATCCCGAAAACATCGAAGCCGAGGTCACGCCCGAGCGGCTGCAGCGCTTCTTCACGCGGCAGGATAGCAAGTACCGCGTCAACAAGGCCATCCGGGAGATGTGCCTTTTCGCCAAGCAGAACGTCGCGGCCGACCCGCCGTTCTCGCGCGTCGACCTGATCAGCTGCCGCAATCTGCTCATCTATCTCGCGCCCCCTTTGCAGAAACGCGTGATCCCGACGTTCCACTACGCATTGAACCCGAACGGCTTTCTTCTGCTCGGCGCGTCGGAGACCATCGGCTCGTTTTCCGATCTGTTCGCGCCGGTCGATCGTGAGCATCGCATTTACTGCAAAAAGACGAGTGCGACTCGCGCGTACCCGCACTTCGCAGCCGACGCGGCGCGCGTCGGCCAGCTGCCGCGCAACAAGGAACCCGGGGCGGCGCCGGTCGACTGGCAGCGCGAGGCCGACCGGGCCGTCCTCGGCCGCTACGCGCCGCCCGGGGTGCTCGTCAACGACAATCTCGACGTGCTGCAATTCCGCGGCGAGACCGACGCGTACCTCAAGCCTGCGGTGGGCGAAGCAAGCTTCAACGTGCTCAAAATGGCGCGCGAAGGACTGCTGTTCGAGCTGCGGAGCGCGATTGCCGAGTGTCGCATGCGCAACGCCGAGGCGCGGCGCGCGGACATTCGCATTCGCGGCGATGCGCGCGGCGTGCGCAAGATCGATCTGCGCGTCGTTCCGGTGAAAGCGCCCGGCAACAACGAGCAGTGCTTTCTTATCCTTTTCGAAGATGCAACGCTCGCGAGCTCGAAGCTGCGGCTCGAACCGGGCGAGTCGAGAAGCACTGCGGCACCGTCGCGGCGTGGGCGCGTCTTGGGCTGGTTCCGACGACGGCCGGCGGCAGGATCCGCCGGCGACTCCTCGTCGCCCGAAGAGCAGGACTCGAAGGCGCTTCGCCAAGAGCTCGCGTCCACGCGTGAATACCTGCAATCGGTGATCGAGGAACAGGATGCGTCGAACGAGGAGCTGAAATCGGCCAACGAAGAGATCCTTTCGTCCAACGAGGAGCTACAGAGCACCAACGAAGAGCTGGAGACGGCGAAGGAGGAACTGCAATCGGTCAACGAAGAGCTGACCACGATCAACGAGCAGCTTCAGAACCGCAATACCGAGCTCTCCCGGCTCAATGACGACGTTAGCAACCTGCTCGCCAGCGCCAACGTGCCGATGGTCGCGGTTTCCGGCGACTTGCGCATCCGGCGCTTCACGCCCTCGGCAGCCAAGCTGCTTAACGTGCTGCCCGCGGACATCGGCCGGCCGATCGGCAACCTCAGGCCCGCGATCGACATTCCCGATCTCGAGGCGCTGATCGCCGAGGTTGTCGACACCGTGCAGGTCCGCGAGCGCGAGGTTCGGGACCGCGAGGGCCGCCATCACTTGCTGCGCATTCATCCCTTCCGGACCGCCGACAACAGAATCGACGGCGCGGTCGTGGTCCTGCTCGACATCGAAGAGCTGACATTGCAGGCGGCTCGTCTGCGGCAGAAGGCGGCGCTGATCGACCTGTCATCCGACGCGATCATCGTCCGCAACCGCGACAGCGTCATCACGTTCTGGAATCACGGCGCGCAGGACACATACGGCTGGACCGCGACCGAGGCCATCGGCAAGGTCTCGCATGCGTTGCTGCAGACGAGCTCTCCCGGCGCCGGCGGTGATATTGACGCATTGCTGCGCAGCCGCGATCGCTGGCAAGGCGAAGTGACCCACACGCGGCGCGATGGCACGCGCATCCTCGTGGAAAGCAGCCACGTCGTGCATCGCGCCGAGAATGGCGACCTGCTCGGCATCCTGGAAATCAATCGCGACATCACCGACCGCCAGCGGATGATCGACGAGCTGGCGCGCAATGCAGCCGAGCTGGCGGCCGCCGACCGGCGCAAGAATGAGTTTCTGGCGACCCTCGCGCACGAACTGCGCAATCCGCTGACGCCGCTGCGCAACGGCATTCATATCCTGGACATGATCGGCAGCCGGGAGTCCGAAGCGATCGAGGCGCGCGGCGCGATCAAGCGCAGCATCGACCATATGACGCGCCTGATCGACGACCTGCTCGACATCTCCCGCATTACGCGCGGCCATATCGAGCTGCGTCGAGAGACCGCCGACATCGGCGCTACGGTCAAGGACGCCGTGGCGGAGTTTCAAGCCATGGCCGACACGGCCAATCGAAAGCTGACCGTCCGCCTGCCGCGAGAGCCGCTGTACGTCGACGCCGACGCCTTGCGCCTGACTCAAGTCGTCGAGAATCTTCTGCACAACGCGATCAAGTTCACCGACGACGGCGCCGAGATAGAGGTTGCGCTGAGCCAAGAGGATGGGCAGGCCGTTCTCAAGGTGCGCGATTCGGGCATCGGGATCGCGCCGGAGAACCTTTCCCGCATCTGGGATCCCTTCACCCAGGCGGACACATCTCTCGAGCGAGAGCGCGGCGGGCTCGGCATCGGGCTCACGCTGGTGCGAACCCTCGTCGAGCTGCACGGAGGCAGCGTTGCCGTACACAGCGGCGGCGTGGGCAAGGGAAGCGAGTTTGTGGTGCGGCTGCCAAGCGTTGCCCGCCGGCGGGTCGGGGCAAAAACAGATCGTGCGCCGCAGAGCAAAACCCAACCGGCAGCGCTCTCCGGCCACCGCATCCTGATCGTGGACGACAATACCGATGCCGCGAACAGCCTTGCGTCGCTGCTCAGCTTGATGGACAACGACGTGCGCACCGCCAACGACGGCCCCGAAGCCCTGCGCGTCGCGGCGGAGTACGGGCCCGAGATCATCCTGCTCGATATCGGCCTTCCGGGAATGAACGGCTACGACGTCGTGCGGGCGCTGCGCCGCGATTCTGCTAACGGCAGGCCACTTATCGTGGCGGTGAGCGGCTACGGGTCGCGGGAAGACATGGCACGCTCGGTCGAGGCGGGCTTCGACGCCCATTTCGTCAAGCCCATGGAGATCAGCGCCCTGCAGGAGTTCCTGACTGCACAGGCGCGCTGACGCGGCGGCGCCCGCGGTGCAACGGGCCGCGCCGGAGGCGCTTTAGTAGCAGCCCGTGAGCTTGGAGATCGCGGCGAAGCGGTGCTCGGGCCGGCGCTCGTTGTCGTCCGGATCCTGGTCGATGCTGACGCCGCTGTCAGTGACGATGACGCGACGAAATCCCGCGAAGACTCCGTGCTTGTTCTTGGCGCTGACTTCGGCGCAAAGCGCCGCACCATTGGCAGTCAGCCGCTGATTCCGGATCTGGAAGGACGCAGGGTCGATCAGCGTGGCGCGTACCTGCTGCTCGAACCGGGCCTGCCTCGCGCGCCGCGCGTCCTCCTCCGCCGCGCGGGCGTCGATCGCCGCCTGCTCGGCCTCGCGCCGCTCCTGCTCCTGCTGCGCTGCGCGCTCGCGCATCTGCCGATCGGCTTCCGCATCCTCGCGTCGCGCCTGCTCGATCGCCGCGGCAATCGCCGCTTCGTCACGCGTGCGTTCCTTCGGCTTGTCGCATCCCCATATGCCGAGCACCGCAGCGCCGACCATCGCCACGACGAACAGACGCATTCGTCAAAGATTCATGGCGCCGGCCGTCTGCCGCATGTCTACGCAGGCACCCGCGTGTAGCGGTATTTTTCCGCGCACTTGATGATCTGGAGGTTGGTTGGGAACTCGAGACAGACGCGGGCATCCGCCCGGCTCCCGGAGCCGCGCGTGGCGCGGGGCGCGGCCCGTTTTTCCGCCGCGGGTGGCGCGGGCGCGGCGACGGCGGGCGGCGCTGGCGCGGCGGCGGCCGGCGCGTCCTTCTGCGCCTGAGCGATGGCACCCGCCGGGCAAATCGCGGTGAGGATTACTCCGATAACGATTGCTGCGACCAAACGTTCCATGGACAGCCTTTTTTAAGTTGGGATTTCGCCGGCAAAGCCGTCTAACGCAAGAAGAAGCCGCCGACCTTGCCGTCCTTGACCGCTATCGAGACGAGTCTGTCGTCCTTGCCGTCGTTGAATTCGAGCTTCCATAGATACACGATATAACCCTGCTGATTCAAGCTGCCGAGGAATGTCGACGTATAACCCTGCTTGAGGCGGGGCGCGAACTGCGCGCTGATCCCGTCGAGCATCGCCTTGGTCGCTCCGGACTGGAACGACGCGTCGCCTGCGGCGATGAAGTCCGCGAGCGAACCGGCTTGCGTTGCCGCAAGCATATTCTTCATCGTCGTTTCGATTTGCTCCGGCGCCTGCGCCCAGGCGGGATGCGAAGCGAGGGCAAAGAGCGCGGCATAGAGCATTCGGCTCTTTGCAAGCGGCGCGATCAGGCAAGCAAGACACCGCCCCATGCGTTTTCCCCCTTTGCTGCCGTGATCATACGCCCGCTCGGCGTCGTGGGACGCAGTGCGGCACCGACTGGCGCACGCCGCAATCGAGGCGGTGTCGAAGGAAGCGAAGCACGGGCCGCCTCCTCGCTTCGGCGTCGCCCACGCGCGATCCCCGCACCGCTATTCGGCGGTTTTGCGCAGAGGAAAGTTGACGACGTTTTGCGACGAAGCAGCGATACGCTGCGAGGCAAGCGCGGCGAGCAAGCCGCTTAGCGCCGTTGGATCGATTGGCTTGACGACATGCTGGTCGAAGCCGGCTTGCTTGGACCGCAGCCGATGCTCCTGCTGACCATAACCCGAAACCGCGACGATCAGGATGTCCCGATTCTCGGGATCGGACCGGATGCGTTCGGCGACCTCATAGCCGTTCATTCGCGGCAGGCCGATGTCGAGCAGAACGGCATCAGGACGCACTCGCGGCACCAATCGGAGGGCCTCCTCACCATCGTGGGCAAGGTGGACTTCGCAGCCTGCCAGCCGCAGCAGCACCGCCGTGCTTTCCGCGACGTCATGGTTGTCGTCGACGACGAGGACGCATAAATCGAGGGCGGCGTCGGCAGTCCGCCCCGGTTCGCCGGAGTCGCCTTTCGCGCGTTGCGCCGGACCAGCCGCAGGCAAGCTGACCGTGAATTCGCTGCCCCGGTCCGGCCCTTCGCTCGATGCAAAGACGCGGCCGCCCTGCATTTCCACCAGCCGCCGGACGAGCGTGAGGCCGATGCCCAGTCCGCCCTGGGAGCGAGCGAGCGTGCGATCGATTTGCGTGAATGGCTCAAAGATGGAGGACAGAAGCTCGCCCGGTATCCCGATGCCGGTGTCACGGACGCGAAAGACGACGTTCGCGCCCTCGCGCGCCGCCGTCACCGAGATGTGCCCGCCCTGGTTGGTGTACTTCGCGGCGTTGTTGATGAGATTGGAAAGAATCTGGGCGACACGCGCGAAATCGCCTTTGACAAGCAACGGCTCGGGCGGCAGAAGGACTGTGAGCGAATGCTCGAGCGCGTCGACGAAGGGACGGCTGGTCTCGACTGCCGCGGCAACGACCTGGGCTGCGTCGATCGACTCGATCTTGAGCTCGATCTTCCCGCGCGTGATCCTCGATACGTCGAGCAGATCGTCGACCAGCCGGACGAGCTGCGTGAGCTGGCGAGCGATCACCCCGATCGCCCATTTGAGCTTCGCCGGATCCTTCTCACTCACCTGCAGGATATGCACGGCGTTGCTGATCGGGGCCAGCGGGTTGCGCAGCTCATGCGCCAGCATCGCCAGGAATTCATCTTTGCGACGATCTTCTGCCTGGATCTTGCCGTAGAGCCTGGCGTTGTCGAGCGCAACGGCGGCACGGGCGGCCAGATCGGTCGCCATGGACAACGCGTCGGGATCGAGCTTGCGCCCGGAGGGCCCGAGTCCGAGCGCCAACGCGCCCAGCGTGCGACCGCGGGCGGACAGCGGTACGATGACCAGGCCGTCAACGGGAAAGTCGGCCGCGGCGCCGATGTCGCGCGCGAGCAGCCGTTCGTCCGGCCCGCCGGTCGCCGCACTGGCTGGGTGGTCGCCGAAGGTCTCGAGCTTGCCGGTCTTGCGGACACGCTCGACGGCCGCGTCGAACCAGCAGCTACCGGCGCTCGCTACCGAGCGCCTGAGCAGCCCCAGCTGCGGATCTTCGCTCATCCACGCGACTTCAGTGCTCGCGCTCTTCCCGTCTTCGGACACGAGCGCGAGCGCGCAAACGTCGGCGAGGAACGGCACGCACAGACCCGCAAGCTCGCGCGTGATCGCCGCGAGGTCCAGGGAGCCAGCGAGGGCGACGCTCGCCTGGGCGAGAAAGGCGAGGCGGCGGGTCGCCTGCTCGGCTGCCGCACGCGCCACCTTCTCTTCGGCCAGCGCGATGTGTTCCTGCGCCTGGCGCTGCGCCTGCTGGGCAAGCAGATACAAGTCGACGAAAACCTTGACTTTCGCCCGCAGTATCTCCGGCACAACAGGGGACGCGATGTAATCGACGGCGCCGAGCGCATAGCCCTTCGCCATATGATGATCGTCGTTGAAGTCGGCGGTAACGAAGATGATGGGTATGTGCGCCGACCGGCCCCGTTTGCGGATCAAGTCCGCGGTCTCGAGGCCGTCCATGCCCGGCATGTTGACGTCGAGCAGGATGACCGCGAAATCGCGCTCGAGCACCTGCTTCAACGCCTGCTCGCCCGATGCGGCGGTGAACAGATTCTGGCCCAGGTCCTCGAGGATCGTTCCGTAGACAAGCAGCTTGTCGGACCGATCGTCGACGATCAGGATATCGGCGCGGTCGGGCCCCGTCTGCCACTCTCGATTCTTGTTCATCGCGTAGGCGTTGGTTGGCATCGAGGACATGCTCGGCTGCCGCTTTAATTGCGACGCCGGATCATCCCAGCCACGCCCGCAGCACCCCGACCATGAGCTCGGCGTCGACGGGCTTGGACAGATAATCCCAGGCCCCGGCTTCCATGCATTTCTCGCGATCGCCCTTCATCGCTTTGGCGGTCACCGCGATGATGGGGACGTGCTTGTACGCCGGAATCTTGCGGATTTCCTTGATGGTATCGATCCCGTCCATCTCGGGCATCATGATATCCATCAGGATCACGTCGACGTTCTTCTGCAAACGCAGCGCGTTGACCGCGTCGGGCCCGTTGTCGTGGGAGACGACGACCATACCCTTGTCCTCGAGCAGCGAAGTCAGGGCAAAGATGTTTCTCATGTCGTCGTCGACAACCATGGCTCTCTTGCCCTTCAGCACCTCGTTCGCGTCGTGCAGCTGGCGCAGGATATTCCGATGCGCCTCGGGCATCTTTGCGGGAGACCGATGCAGCAGAAAGCTCGTCTGATCCAGCAGGTCCTCGGGTGAGCGCGCTTTGCGCACAACCGTGCTTCGGGCAAGGCCTTGCCAGCGGTGGAGTTGCGTGGCGTCGCCGGTTTCGCCAAAGAGCACGATGGACAGCGAGTCTACCGCCGGCTCGGTATCCACGCCCGTGGAATCCGCATCACTGTCGTGTAGCGCTTCCGCATCGATGACCAGGCAATCGACGCTGTTCTCCGCGAGCAGGGCGGCCGCCGCGTCGTAGTCGCGCGCCGCCGTGACGTGGACATCGTCCGCGGCGAGATATTCGACGAGCCAGTTGCGCCGCTCTGCGTCCGCGGTGACCACCAGCAGCCTTCTCTCGGCCCGCTGCGTGAATTCCGTCACTTGATCGATGAGCGCGTCGATCATCTCCTTGGTTTGAATCGGCTTCGGCAGAAACGAAAACGCCCCTGCGTTGAGCGCGCGTTCCCGCGACTCGTCGGTGGATATGACCGAGACCGGAATATGCCGCGTCTGGGGATCGTGCTTCAGCCGGTCGAGCACTCGCCACCCGTCGATGTCGGGCAGGAATATATCGAGCGTCACGGCGGAGGGCTTGTACTCGCCCGCCAGTGCGAGAGCCGAGACGCCCATCGACGTGACGATGCCCTTGAAGCCCTTTTCGCGCGCCACGTCGAGGAGAAAACGCGCGAATGAGAGGTCGTTTTCGACAATGAGCAGGACCGGGGCGCCCAGCGTCAGGCTGTCGCGATCGTCGCCGACTTCGTTGACCAGCGTGGACAGCGCGGCCTGCTGCACTGAGGCATCGTGCCGGTTTCCGGAATCCGCCTCTCGGGCGAGCGGCTCGCCCGCCAGCGCCGACGGGTCGCCGCGAACCGCGGCAACGAACGGCGGCGCGACGGCGGCAGCCTTGCGCGAAAAGCGTTGCGGCATGTAGATCTGCGGCAGGTACAAGGTAAACGTGCTCCCGGCCCGCGGCGCGCTGACCAGCCGCAGCTCGCCGCCGAGCAGCCGGGACAGCTCGCGGCTGATTGCCAGACCGAGGCCCGTCCCGCCGTATTTCCGGCTCGTGCTCCCGTCCGCCTGCTGGAACGCCTCGAAGATGATGTGCTGCTTGTCGGCAGAGATGCCGATGCCGGTGTCGGCGACGGAAAACGCGATCACGTCGCCCGCGCGATTCAGGCTCTCGTTCTGCGGATCCCAGCCCGTTTTTACCGGTTCGATCGTCAGCGTGACATGGCCCTGGTGCGTGAACTTGAACGCGTTCGACAGCAGATTCTTCAGCACCTGCTGCAGCCGCTTGGCATCGGAGAGCATCGACTTCGGCAGGCGCGAATCGAGGCGAATGAAGAAATCGACGTTCTTCGCTTCGGCGACGTGCCGGAACGTCCGCTCGACGTAGCGGTGCAGATCCTCGAGCAGCAGGTCCGTCGGGTCGACGACGACCGTGCCGGACTCGATCTTCGACAAATCCAGGATATCGTTGATCAACGTCAAGAGATCGTTGCCCGAGGCGTGGATCGTCTTCGCGAATTCGACCTGCTTGCCGGTGAGGTTGCCAGCCGGATTCTTGGACAGCTGATCGGACAGTATGAGCAAGCTGTTGAGCGGTGTGCGCAGCTCGTGCGACATGTTGGCCAGGAATTCGGACTTGTACTTGGAGGTCAGCGCGAGCTGCTCGGCTTTCTCTTCGAGCGCTTTGCGCGCCTGCTCGACCTCCTGGTTCTTGCGTTCGACTTCCTGGTTCTGGTGCGCGAGCAGTCCCGCCTTTTCTTCCAGCTCCTGGTTGGTCTGCTGCAATTCCTGCTGCCGGCTCTGCAGCTCGTGCGCCAGCGATTGCGACTGTGTGAGCAGGTCCTCGGTCCGCGTGTTCGCTTCGATGGTATTGATGACGATGCCGATCGACTCGGTCAGCTGATCGAGGAACGCTTCGTGCGTGGGACTGAACCGGTCGAACGAGGCGAGCTCCAGCACGCCCTTGACCTGGCCTTCGAAGATGACCGGCAGCACCAGAATGTTCTGCGGCGGCGCGGCGCCCAGGCCCGAGAAGATCCGGATATAGTCGACCGGAACGTTCGACAGCAGGATCTTCTCCTTGTCGACCGCGCACTGCCCCACCAGGCCCTCACCCAGCTCGACGCGATTGCCGAGCGCGCTCTGGCCCCGGGAGCCGTAGCTCGCGAGCAGCGTCAGCCCGGGTTGCTCGGCGTTCGAGTCGAGAACATAGAACAGCGCGTGCTGCGCCGACACGACCGGAGCGAGCTCGGTCAGGATCAGCCGGCCCACGGTGTTCAAGTCCTTCTGACCCTGGAGCATCCGGCTGAACTTGGCGAGGTTGGTCTTCAGCCAGTCGGTCTCCGTGTTCTTGTGCGTGGTGTCGCGCAGGTTGCGGATCATCTCGTTGGTCGTGTCCTTCAGCGCGGCCACTTCGCCGCGCGCCTCGACCGTGATCGAGCGCGTCAAGTCGCCCTGCGTCACGGCCGTCGCCACTTCGGCGATCGCCCGCACCTGGGTCGTGAGGTTGGCGGCGAGCTGATTGACGTTTTCGGTGAGGCCCTTCCACGTCCCCGCCGCGCCCGGAACCTTCGCCTGCCCGCCGAGCTTGCCCTCGACACCGACCTCGCGCGCCACTGTCGTCACCTGGTCGGCGAAAGTCGCCAACGTGTCGATCATGCTGTTGATGGTGTCCGACAGGGCCGCGATTTCGCCTTTCGCCGCGACCGTCAGCTTCTGCTGCAAATCGCCGTTGGCCACCGCAGTGACCACCTTGGCGATGCCGCGCACCTGGCTGGTCAAATTGCCGGCCATGAAGTTCACGCTGTCGGTCAGATCCTTCCACGTGCCGGCCACACCTCGAACGTCCGCCTGGCCGCCCAGCATGCCTTCGGTGCCGACTTCGCGCGCGACGCGCGTGACTTCCGAGGCGAACGACGAAAGCTGGTCGACCATGGTGTTGACGGTGTTCTTGAGCTCGAGGATCTCGCCCTTGACGTCCACCGTGATCTTCTTCGACAGGTCTCCGCTCGCCACCGCCTTGGTCACGTCGGCGATATTGCGTACCTGCGCGGTCAGGTTGCTCGCCATGAAGTTGACGCTGTCGGTCAGGTCCTTCCACGTGCCCGCGACACCCTGCACGTCGGCCTGGCCGCCCAGCTTGCCCTCGGTGCCCACTTCGCGCGCCACGCGCGTGACTTCCGAGGCGAACGACGAGAGCTGATCGACCATGGTGTTGATGGTGTTCTTGAGCTCGAGGATTTCGCCCTTCACGTCCACGGTGATCTTCTTCGACAGATCGCCGCTCGCCACCGCCTTGGTGACGTCGGCGATGTTGCGCACCTGGCCGGTCAGGTTGCTCGCCATCGAGTTCACACTCTCGGTCAGGTCCTTCCAGGTACCCGAGACGCCCTGCACGTCGGCCTCGCCGCCAAGCTTGCCCTCGGTGCCCACCTCGCGCGCCACGCGCGTCACCTCCGCGGCGAACGAGCGCAGCTGGTCCACCATGGTGTTGATGGTGTTCTTCAGCTCCAGCAGCTCGCCCTTCACGTCGACTGTGATCTTCTTCGACAGGTCGCCCCTGGCGACGGCGGTGGTCACGTCGGCGATATTGCGCACCTGCGCCGTCAGGTTGCCGGCCATCGAGTTGACGCTGTCAGTGAGGTCGCGCCAGCTGCCCGAAACCCCGCGTACGTCGGCCTGGCCGCCGAGCTTGCCCTCGGTGCCGACCTCGCGCGCCACGCGCGTCACCTCCGCCGTGAACGAGCGCAGCTGATCCACCATGGTGTTGATGGTGCGCGCGGTACGCAGGAACTCGCCTTCCAGGGGGCGCCCGTCCACCTCCAGCGCCATGCTCTTGGAGAGATCGCCCTGAGCGACGGCGCCGATGACGCGGGCCACCTCGCTCGAAGGGTGCACGAGGTCCTCGATGAGCGAATTGATGGAGTCGACCGAGTCGCGCCAGAAGCCGGTGACATCGCCGAGCGAGGCGCGCTGCTTCAGCTTGCCTTCCTTGCCGACGACCCGGCTCAATCGGGCCAATTCGAGGCGCTGGCGGGCATTGAGCTCGATCACGCCGTTGAAGGCGTCCGCAACCTTGCCCGCCACCCCCGACCAATTGAGCGGCAGCCTGACCGACTCGTCACCCTGCTTGACCGCCAGCAGGGCGTTCAGCAGCTCCAGCGTCTGATCCCCGTTCAGACACACCCCCGCTGCGCCGTTGGGCCTCGGGTGGGGACGCACGCGCAGCCGCGTTGCTCCGTTTGCCGCCTGCGCCCTCGCCAA
>DASXQW010000219.1:0-3831 GCA_036506975.1 Casimicrobiaceae bacterium
GTCACCGTCGCCGGATATTCGCCGAACTCGCGCACGCCGCACACGGGCGTGGTCAGCCCGATCTTCACGTACTGGCGGTGGATCTCCTGATACCAGGGATGCGGGTTGAAGTTCGATTCGAGCCGCCATGGCGCCTCGATCAGCGTCAGCGTTCGCGGCGGCCTTTGCGCGAGCTCACTGTAGAACGCCGGGATCGGGTCGCGCGGGATCTCCCGCACGTAGGGATTGTGCGCGGGATCGTAGTCGTACTGGAACCGCAGGTGGCCCATGAACTGGTTGGGGCGATAGAGATAATCCGGCATCGGCCCGGCCCACCACAGCAGCGCAGCGCATACGGCAAGAACGAATGCCTGGACGGGCGATCGCCGCAGCCGTTCGAGACAAGCAACGGCGCCTTCCGCCACGAACAGCAGCAGGAACGGCAGTCCCGGCAGCAGATAGCGGGCATAGACAGCAGGGTGATGAATCCATTGCGGTCCGGCGGCGGCGATGGCGATGGCGGCAGCCAGGGTCAGGGTCGCGAGATACCCCGTCAAATCGCGGTCACGCTGCCACAACTGATGGATGCCCAGGCCGGTGAGCGCGGCCAGAATGACGAGCAGTGCCGGCCGCGCGATGCCGAAGAGCATCAGCAGCGTACGAAGGAAGCTTTCGGGTGTGACCCAATGCGCGCCGGCCTTCGCGGAAAAACGGACCCAGTCGCTGAGCAGCGGAGGCAGCAGCGCCGCAGCGAGTGGGATTGAAGCAAGGATGCCCAGCGTCAGCAATCGCCGCAGCGCGTGCGCGGTGGACAGGCCGCCAGCGCCGGTTCGCGCGATGAACAACGCACGGACCCCGTAGTACGCGAACGGGAGCAATGTGAAGGGCAGCGTGATCGGATGCAGCCAGCCCGCGAGAAAGCTCGCCGCGATGTATGCCGCACCCCAGCCCTTCGTCGCGCCTTCGCGTAGCCACCAGCGGCGGAACGCGACGATCGCTATGAACGTGAGCAGGCTTGTGAGCGCGTACGGCCGCGCCGTCTTGCTGTGATAGACGAGAAGCGGCGAGATCGCGAGCAGCGTGACCCATGCTGCACGCACGGGCAGGGTCGTCTCGCGCCGCAGCAGCAGCGGGACGACGAGAAGCAGACCGATGCCGGAGAGCAGCATCGGCAGACGCATTACCCATTCCGTGAGCCCGCCGTGCAGCGCGAGCAGGCGGTAGTAGAGCGTGAGCGGGATGCTGTGATCGGCGAAGCCGAAGGTCGTCGCGATGCCGGCCGCATCGGAGTGGAGGACCTTGTGCACCGCGTGCCATTCGTCGTCGAGCAGCACCTGGACACCGAGCTGATACCAGCGCAGCCACGCACCCGCGATGATCGCCAGCGCGAACATGAGCGCCCAGGCCGCGGCGCCGGCGCGCAGCGAATCCCGCCAACCCGCGGGCGTCATGTCGCCGCTGGCCGCGGTTTGGCCGCCGGCTCGAGCTTGAGCTCGGGACGATCCGAAAAAATACGCGG
Organism: Casimicrobiaceae bacterium; assembly: GCA_036506975.1. Lineage (GTDB taxonomy): Bacteria > Pseudomonadota > Gammaproteobacteria > Burkholderiales > Casimicrobiaceae > PALSA-1003. Next base: position 1,499 of record DASXQW010000219.1, read on the forward strand.
CCGGGCGAGCCCCCAGCGCCAGACGCGGTACTGCACGCTTGTCCACAAGACACCGAAGCCGTAGACGACCGAGCGGCCGAAGCTGATTTCGCTGCCGTCCTCGAAGTATTTCGTCGGGCAGGAGATCTCGCCAATGCGCATGCCGAATGCGTGCGCCTGGATGAGCATCTGGTTGTCGAAGATGAAATCGGGCGAATTGGCCGTCAGAGGCAACGTCTCGATGACGCGCCGGGCGAACGCGCGATAGCCGGTGTGGAACTCGGAAAGTTTGGCGCCGACGATAAGGTTTTGCACCGCGGTGAGAACGCGGTTGGCGAGGTACTTGTAACGCGGCATGCCGCCTGCGATCGCGGTGTTGCCGAGAATGCGCGAACCGATCACGACGTCGTATACGCCAGAAGCCACCATTGCCGCCATCGCGGTGATCAACTTCGGCTCGTATTGGTAGTCCGGATGCAGCATCACGACGATGTCGGCGCCTTCGGCCAGCGCCAGCGCATAGCAGGTCTTCTGGTTGGCGCCATAGCCGCGATTCTCAGGGTGCCGGTGCGCGATGATGCCGAGCCGCCGCGCCACTGCGAGCGTCGCATCGTCACTGGCATCGTCGACCAGCAACACGGTGTCGACGACATCGCGGGGAATCGCGAGGAAGCATTCCTCGAGCGTTTTCTCGGCGCGGTACGCCGGCATCACCACGACGATCTTTTGTCCGTGCAGCATGGAGTCTTTGTCGGGAGATGCGCTGTCGCGGTGGTTCGGAACGCGTCAGATGATACACGGACTGGTCACGGCCGAAGTTGTGTCAACGCTTGCTCCGCGCGCCATTCCCGTGTTCAATCTCGCACGGCGCCGGTCGAACAGCGACGATGCTCTTCAACAGCTACGAATACCTGATCTATTTCCTCCCGCTTTCTCTCGCGGTCTTCTTTCTGCTTGGGCGCAGAGCGACATGGGCCGTCGGATGGTTGGTCGCGGCGTCCCTGTTCTTCTACGGCTGGTGGAACCCCAAGTATCTGCCGCTGATCCTGGCGAGCATCGGTTTCAATTTCGTCGTCGGCCGCGCGCTGCACCGCGGCTCCGTCCATCCCAAGGCGCTGCTCGCCGGCGGCGTCGCAGCCAACCTGCTGCTGCTCGGCGTATACAAATACGCGGATTTCGCCGTGCGCAATACCGCCGACCTGACCGGCCTGCCGCTGGCGTTGCCGCATATTGTCTTGCCGCTGGGCATCAGCTTCTTCACCTTCACCCAGATCGCGTATCTCGTCGATGTCTATCGCGGCAAGGCGAAGGAGCCGAGCCTTCTCAACTACGCGCTGTTCGTGAGCTTCTTCCCGCACCTGCTCGCCGGTCCGATCCTGCACCACCGCGAGATGATGCCGCAGTTCGCCTCGGCGACCAACAAGCGGCCACAGGCTTTTCATCTCGCGGCGGGGCTGTTCCTGCTCGCGATCGGCCTGGTCAAGAAAGTGTGCATCGCCGACCCGCTCGCACCCGTCGCTGCCGCCGGCTTCGATCATCCCGAAGCGCTTTCGGCGCTGACCGCGTGGCTCGCCGTGCTCGCATACACGCTGCAGATCTACTTCGATTTCAGCGGCTACACCGACATGGCGCTCGGCGCGGCGCGCATGTTCAACATCCAGATGCCGGTGAATTTCAACTCGCCGTACCACGCGACGAACATCCGCGAATTCTGGCAACGGTGGCACATGACGCTCTCGCGCTTCCTGCGCGAATACCTGTACATCCCGCTCGGCGGCAATCGGCACGGCGAGTGGCGGACGACGGGCGCGATCCTGGCGACGTTCCTCCTGGGCGGGCTCTGGCATGGCGCGGCGTGGACATTCGTCGCCTGGGGCGCGCTGCACGGCTGCGGACTCGTGTGCCTGCGCGCCTGGGAGCGCACGGGCCTGCGTCTGCCGTGGGGATTCGCCTGGGCGCTCACGTTCCTGTTCGTGATGGTCACCTGGGTATTCTTTCGCGCAAGCTCGCTGCCTGCGGCCGGAGCGATGCTGCGGGCGATGGTCGGTGCCAATAGCAGCGCCGAGCCGTGGCGGGAAGCGCTGCGCCATGCGCTTGCAGCGGATGCGCAGACGCCGGCGCTGGTCGTCGCGATTGCGCTCGTAAGCGGTCTCGTGATCCTCATGCTACGCAGGAATTCGAACCTCATGGCGCTGGATTTCCGGCCGACCTGGCCGCGCGGCGCAGCGGTCGCTGTTGGCCTTGTATGGTCCGTGCTGCAGCTCGGCAAGGTCGCGCCGTTCCTCTATTTCAATTTCTAAGAGCCTCTGTTGGAACTGCCACCGTCTCCCGGTCCCACGGTCGAGCGCGCGAGC
>DASXQW010000220.1:0-2824 GCA_036506975.1 Casimicrobiaceae bacterium
CGGCGAGGTTCTCGTGGACGGCAAGGCCATCGACAAGATCGGTCCGGCAGAAAAGGCTTCGCTCATCGGCGTGCTGTTCCAGCAAGGCGCATTGTTTTCGTCGCTTTCGGTGGCGCAGAACGTCATGCTGCCGATGCGCGAGCACACGGATCTCGCCGCAGAAGACCAGGAAAGGATTGCAGCGATGAAGCTCGAGCTTGCCGGCCTGTCGGCCGATACCGGCATCAAGTTCCCCTCCGAGCTTTCCGGCGGCATGATCAAGCGTGCGGCATTCGCGAGGGCGCTCGCGCTCGACCCGCGCATTCTGTTTCTCGACGAGCCGACCTCCGACCTCGACCCGCTCACCGCCAGCGGTATCGACGCCCTGATCCAGAAGCTGAACCAGGGCCTGGGCATTACCGTCGTCATTGTCACCCATGACCTCACGACACTGTTCACTATCTGTCGCCGTATCGCCATACTGGCCGACAAGAAAATCACGGTCGGTACGCTGGATAAGCTGATGCAGTCTCACCAGCCGTGGATACGCGAGTTCCTCCACGGGCCGCGCGCGGAAGGCGCGATGACCGCAAGGAAGCAGAGCCATGGAAACGGATAAGCATTATTTCGTCGAAGGCCTGTTCATTATCGGCATTGCCATCGCCGCGGCCTTCTTTTCGGTCTGGCTGGTTAGCTCCGGCCATCGCGACGACGTGATCTACCGCATCCATTTCGCCGAATCCGTCAGCGGAATGGCGTTGGGCGATCCGGTGAAGTTCCACGGCGTCGACATCGGCACGGTCAAAGCCATGGCGCTCGATCCCGATGATGCGCGGCGCGTGCAGGTGGATGTCCGTCTGCGCAAGGAGGCGCCGGTCAAGACTGATACCAAGGCCAGCTTGAAGCTCAAGGGTATCACCGGCGTCGTCTACATCGAGCTCAACGGCGGCGCCCCTAACGCGCAGACCTTGGTCGCCGTGACGCCCGAAGGTCAGATCCCGGAAATCGCCGCCGAAAAGAGCACGCTCACCACAGTGATGGACCAGCTGCCGAAAGTGATCGAGCAATTCTCCGCGATCGAGAAACAGACCAAGAAGGTGATGTCCGACGTCGGCGAAGTGACGGAGAGGGTCAAGGACAGCCCGATCATGAAGATATTCCCGCCGAAGGAAAAGACGACATCCGAACCGGCCGAAAAGGCGGTGATCCCGTCGAAGGAAAAGCGGTCCCGAAGCGACAAGTAGGTCCGGGAAGACTTGGCCCGCGCCCGACTGGAAACGACGGCGGTTTTTCGGCGCGGAATCTGCCCTGACCTTGGCAGCGAATCCGGCTGTGACGCGCGTTGGCAAGCGCGAAAGCGCACCGGCGCGCTGGCGGTCCTCTAAAGCGCCGGGATCTTCGCCGGATCTTCGAGCACGAACCGCGGATCGATCCTGGCGTTGTGCCAGCGCACACCGAAAAACAGATGCGGGCCCGTCGAGCGTCCGGTCGTACCCACCTGCCCCACGCGATCGCCTTTCCTGACCTCCTGCCCGGTCTGCACGTGGATATCGGACAGATGGAAGTACATTGTGACGAGCCCATCGCCGTGATCGATGATGACCGCATTCCCCGGGTGGAAAAGGTCCTGCGCTAATACCACCGTTCCTTCGGCAACCGCCAGTACCGGCGCCCTGGCGGGCACCGGATAATCGCTGCCCGTATGCGGTTGCGCCGCCGGCTTCCCGTTGAAGATGCGGTCGACGCCGAAGGACTTGCCTTCGGGCAGCGGGTTCGCAGGCTTGCCCAGCGGCAGCGTGAACCTCGCCGGCCCCTCCTTGCGATTGAACACCTTCGCCAGCAGGATGCGCTCGCGCGCATTTCGCCGCAGATCGGCCGGCGATGGATTCGCTTGCGCGATATCGGGCAGCTCGATCTCCTGCGTCCCATAGCTACGCGGTTCGATGGCGATGCGCGCGGTTTCGCTCTTGCCTTGACCCTGCCGCGCGACGGTGATCACGCCGGGTTTGTGCTCGAGATCGATCGGGAAATAACATGTGTCGCCAAGCGGCGCCCAGGATCGGGTACTCATCCGGCAGCGCACCGTTCCCGGCACCGACCAGCGCAAGAGCGTGCCGGGCGCAGCGGAGAGGGCCGCTGACCTGCTTGCCTTTGCCTCCGCCGCGGAGCCTGGCGACGGCGCTGCACACAGCACCACGCCAACGAGGACAAAAGCGGCCGTTCCGAAAGAACCGTGATCGACGATCATGCTGCAACCTCGGTCAACGCTGGCGCATTTTCGCGTCGTCATACGATCTGCATCATATAGGAAACGGCCGGCAGCAGCCGTCCACAGGCGCCTGCCTGTCCTCGACGCGCGTCTTATCCGAACAGATGCTTGTAGAGCAGAAACCCGCAAAGGCCAAGCCGGATATAGGCGGGAACTTTCAGGAGCAGCAGTGGCGCACGCCGAATGCGCTGCAAGTAGACGAGGTGCCGCTGCCGAAAAAATACGAGCCGAACGCAGGCCCAGGTTTCATAGCCGAGGACGGCAAGCAACAGGACCGGCACGATCGGCCACTCGCGCGCGAAGTAGAACGACCAGGCGCAGACCAGCGCCAGGGATAGCCAGAAGAAGCCCGCCCTGAAGGCGATTTCCTTCGGATCGGTGCGTTCCAGCCGCTCGAGCGTGTCGTCGACGGTCACCCGCAGTCCGCGCAAATCGACCCAGATGAACACGACGAGCAGGAAATCGATCAGCACGGCCCCCTCCCCTGAGGAACCCAAGGCGGATTGTGGGACAATACCGCGCCCCGGTCGCGCGTGCGCGCTTTTAAGCGAGCGATGAGCCCAAGCTACGCGTGGT
>DASXQW010000221.1:0-14643 GCA_036506975.1 Casimicrobiaceae bacterium
GAGAATAACGGCGGCCAGTCGTTGATGACGCCGAGATACGAGAACAGCCTTCCCAGAAGAAAGAATACGAGGCCGATAATCGTCCCGGCGAAGATGCGAAAGCCGACGCCGCCCGCGCGGCGCTGAAAATATGCGAACGGCAGCGCCAGCACCATCATGACGAGCACCGCCGCGGGATAGAAGAGCTTGTTCCAGAATGCGATCTCGAAGCGCGATGTCTTTTGCTGATTGCCGCCCAGCACGCGAATGTTGTCGTAGAGCGTCGGCAGCTCCAGCTTTTCCGGAGCGACCTGATATACGGTCAGAATCGACGGCTTGAGCACGGTTTCCCAATCGAGCTCCGCGGCGCGCGTAACCTTGGCGCCGGCGGGCCCGAGCGCGGTGGTTTGCGCGTTCTTCAGCCGCCAGAGCCCTTCTTCGACGAATGTTCCGGAGTCGGCGACACGCAGCGCCTTGAGGCGCAGGTCGCGATCGAACTCGTAGATCCGCACCCCGAGGAGCGTCGTGTCGGGCAGCACGCTCTTGATGTTGACAAAGGTCAGGTCCTGCTTGAACCAGAATCCCGACTCGAACTGCTGGGCGATGATGCGGTTGACCTGGCCGTGCGTTTGCACACGGACCTGCTGCGCGAGGCGCTCCGCGGGCGGGGCGAGAAACTCGCCGGCGAGGAAAGTGGCGATGGCCAAGGGAATCCCGACCCGCACGATTGCCAGCGTGATCTGCGTAAGCGACGCGCCGGAAGTGCGCATCACCGTGTACTCGGAATTCGCGACCAGTCCGGCGATCGCAGACAACGTTCCAATCAGCGCCGCCGTGGGCACGAGCTCGTAGATGTGCCCGGGCACCGAAAGGCCGACGAAGAGCAACGCCCTGCCAAGCGGATAGCCATCCTTGCCGACGTTGCCGAGCTCGTGGATCAGGTCGAAGAACGCGAACAACATCAAGAGCGCGACGAAGATGAGGATCGTCGCGTAGAGCACTTCGCGGCCGATGTAACGCGAGAGCGTCTTCATGCGTGCGCCAAGCGGCGACGACGGAACAGGCCGAACACCCGCAGCCGGTTCCAGAACAGGATAATGACGACGGCGATCGCAATGCTGTGGATGAGGAAAAGCCCGGCCGGCATCGATAGCCGTCCCTGCGCGATGACGCTCTGTACGATGTTCAGGCAGTTGCTGTAGACCATGTACATGAACGCCGCCGCGATGAGGTTGAACGAACGGCCCATCCGCGGATTGACATAAGACAGCGGAATCGCCAGCAGGAGCAGCACAAAGGCGCTGATCGGCACCGACAGGCGCCAGAACAGCTCGGCGCGCTCGGGTGTCCCGCTGCTCGCGATCAGCGCCTCGACCGGAAGCGCCTTGAGCGACAGCGGCGGAGCGCGAACTTCCGCGGGTTCGATGCGCCGGCCCAAACGCTCGAACTCGACGCTGCGAAACTCGGCGGTTCCCGGCTGGCCCTCATACCGCCGGCCCTCCTGGAGCACGATGAAGCGATCGCCGTTCGGCACGTCCTCGAGGTAGCCGGAACGGGCAACCGTGGTCACGTCCTTGCCGCCGTCGATCGAGTGCAGAAAGATATTGTGAATCGTGCTGTTGAGGGTGTTGATGCTTTCGATGAACACGACGAGCCGCGCCTGACGGAATTCCTTGAACAGCCCGGGCGCCAGCAGCGCGACTTCGTCGCGCGATTCGAGCTGCCGCTCGTACTCGAGACGCCGGCCTTCGGCCCACGGCGAAAGCCAGAGCGAGAGCACGACGATAGCGATCAGAAACGGCGTCGCAAACAGCAGAATCGGCTTGAGCCAGGCGGTCAGTCCCTGACCGGAGGTAAACCAGACGATCATCTCGCTGTCGCGATACCAGCGCGACAGGGTCAGCAGTACGGTGACGAACAGCGCAACCGACAGGAGGATATTGAAGTAGAACAGCGCGTTGAAGCCCAGAAGCGCAAGAATGCTCTCCGGTGCGATCGTTCCGCCCGCCGCGCGGGCGAGCAACCGCAGCACGAGATTGGTGAACAGAATGCCGAGCAGAACGAGAAAAAGGGCAACCGCAGTCGCGGTCAGCTCTCGCACCAGGCTGCGGCGGAAGACCATGACGGGGGAAAATTTTTGACTTTTTCGGGCTGATTTGCCGATAATGCCGCTGACACCGCCTAAAGCCATACTAAAGGCGGCTTATCGTGCGTGGGAGCGGCGATGGAATTTACCATAAAAAGCGGCAGCCCGGAGAAGCAGCGCAGCGCCTGTGTGGTCGTCGGCGTCTTCGACAACCGCAAGCCCAGCCTGTCTGCGGAGCTGATCGATCGCGCGTCGGGAGGATACGTCAGCGAGATCATCCGCCGCGGCGACATGGAGGGAAAACTGGGCAGCACGCTGTTGCTGCATAACGTCCGCGGAACGCTCGCCGACCGCGTTCTTCTCGTCGGTCTGGGCAAAGAGCGAGACTTCCGCGAGCGCGAGTTCCGTACCGCAACGCGCGCTGCGGTGCGGCTGCTCAACGAAACCGGCTCCTATGAGGCCGTGGTCTACCTCACCGAGGAGAAAGTCAAGCGGCGCGAAGTCGCGTGGCGCGTCGAACACGCCGTCGTGGTGGCGATGGAGGCGGTCTACCGCTTCGACGAGATGAAGAGCCAGCCTGCCGACGTCCGCCGGCCGCTGCGCAAGCTCACCCTTTCCGTGCCGCAACGCAGCGACCTCACCGCGGGCGAGGCGGCAGCGGCGCGGGGGTTGGCGATCGCGCACGGCATGGATCTCGCGCGCGATCTCGGTAACCTTCCCGGCAACATCTGCACCCCGACCTATCTTGCCGAGCGGGCGCAGGCGTTGGCGAAGGACCTCAATTTCAGCTGCCAGGTGCTCGACCGGCCGCAGCTCGAGGAGCTCAAGATGGGCTCGTTCCTGTCGGTCACCAACGGCAGCGAGCAGCCACCGAAGTTCATCGTTCTCGAATACAACGGCGCGGGCAAGAAACAGAAGCCTATGGTCCTGGTCGGCAAGGGCATCACTTTCGACAGTGGCGGCATCTCGATCAAACCCGCGCACGACATGGATCACATGAAGTTCGACATGTGCGGCGCGGCGAGCGTCATGGGTACCTTTCGGGCCATTGCCGAGCTCAAAGCCAAGATCAATATCGTGGGCCTCGTCGCGGCGTGCGAAAACATGCCCAACGGCCGCGCCACCAAGCCGGGAGACATTGTTCGCAGCATGTCGGGACAGACGATCGAGGTTCTGAATACCGACGCCGAAGGTAGGCTGATCCTGTGCGACGCACTCACCTACGCCGAGCGCTACGAGCCCACTGCAGTCGTCGACATCGCGACCCTTACCGGCGCCATGGTCATCGCGCTCGGCCACATCGCCTGCGGCGTGTTCAGCAACAGCGACAGCCTGGCGCGGGCCTTGCTCGGCGCGGGCGAGGAAGCATTCGACCGCGCCTGGCAGATGCCGCTATGGGAGGATTATCACGAGGGCCTCAACAGCAACTTCGCTGACTTCGCCAATGTCGCCGACCGCGCCGGCGGCAGCGTCACCGCCGCATGCTTTCTTTCCAAGTTCGCGCGCAAGTACGACTGGGCGCACCTCGACATCGCGGGCATCGCCTGGAAGGAAGGCAAGGAGAAGGGCGCAACCGGCCGCCCCGTGCCGCTGCTCGCGACGTGGCTCCTGTCGCAGGAGGGAGCGGCGTGAGCCCTCCATGCGATCATGACCTCCATTGATTTCTACACCCATGTGGCCGATCGTCTGGAAGTAACCGCGAAGCTCGTCGCCAAGGCCTTTGCGCAGCATGGCAACGTGCGCGTGCTGACGTCCGACGCCGCGACGACCGAAGAGCTCGATCGCTGGCTGTGGCTCAAGCCTCCTATCGCTTTTCTGCCGCATTGCCGCGTGGGCAGCGCGTTGGCCGGCGAAACGCCCATCTGGATCGATCACGTCGACGATCATCCCGGCCCCGCCGCCGTACTGATCAATCTTCATGCGGAGCCGCCGTCTTTCTTTTCCCGCTTCGAGCGCCTGGTCGAAATCGTCGGCATCGATCAAGCCGATACCGCTGCCGGTCGCGCGCGCTTCCGCTTCTACCGCGAGCGCGGGTACGAGTTGCGCACGCATAACCTCGCCGAGCGCTGGTAGAACCTGCTCGCCATGCCCACCGCCCGCGAATTGCTCGAGCAAGCCGATGCGTTGATGCGGCGGAATCGCGGTGGCGATGGCGGCATTCCACTGCTGACCGACGCCATCCCCGAAGAATCGGCGATGCCGTCCCGCACCGGGCCGTCGACGCGCGAGCGCACCGCCCCGGGCTCCCGCGGCCAGGCTGCCGATGCGCGCGCCCCGCGCGATAGGCCAGTGCGCGACGACGCGAATCGGGCGCCGGAGAGCTCTGGGCTCAACGATGCCACAGGCGCTGCGGTAGCGCAGGAAGGTGACGAACAGGCACCGGGACCGGCCACCGCAGCACCGGCGCGCGACATCGATGTGCTGGCCGGCACCGATGACTCCGAGCGTGATCTGGAGCCGCCATTGCTCACCGATGTGGTCGAAGAAGCCGCGGTCGAGCTTGCGCCTCTGCCGCTAGAGATGGCCGAAGGCGACCCTTCGGTGTGGCTCGGTCCCGACACGATAGATCCGGCCCTGTACAGCATCACGGGACCGGCGCCGGATACGGTCGCGGTCGTTCCACCGGTCGCACTCCGCGCCGTCGAGCCGCAAGCCGGGACTGCGCAGCGAGATGAGGAGCTCGACCCGACGGTCACGCGGACCCTTCGTGCGGCGGGCTCCGCGCCGACGCCGCCGCCGACGGGCTCGACGCCACCCGGCAGCACCGAAAGCGGCGGCACCGAAAGCCTCGCTGTGTCGACGGATGAATCGGTTCCCGCAGAGGCGGAGAACGACGACGAGCGCTGGCGTGCGCTGGCAGAGCAGGTTTCGATGCAGGTGCTGCAGCGCCTGGACCTTTTCATCGACACCGGCCTCAAGGCGCAGCTCGCTTCGCACCTGCAGCCGATCGTTGCGCGCGCCGGCGCCGAACTGGTCGAGGCGATCGATGCCCACGTCGGGCAGCTCGTGCGAACGTACGTCGCCGAAGCGATCGAACGCGAGATCGCGCAATGGCGCAAGCAGCAGGAATAGCTCTCCAATAGCTCTTTGCTTGTTCAACGCCGCAAGCCGGCGCTATGATGGCTTGAGCTCCGCGCTAATCGCTTCGCCGATGGCACCCAAGCATCTTTCTTCCACTCCCGCGTCGCAGGCGGCGACGCTGCTTGCGGCGACGGGCGCGCGCCTGACCCGCGCCCGCATCGAAGTGCTCGCGGCACTGCTCCGCGCCGACGAGGCCTTGACGCATCACGAAGTCGAGCGCCGCTTGCGCCGTGGCCAGGATGTCGATCGCGTGACGCTCTACCGCGTGCTCGAATGGCTTACCGAGCAGGGACTTGTGCACAAGGTCTCCGGCGAGAATCGGATCTGGCGCTTTTCGGCCGCCGGGCACCGGCCCGCGCGCGGCGCTGGCCACGCCCATTTCGAGTGCAGTTCCTGTGGCAAGGTAATTTGCCTCGATCAGACCAGGCTGCCGTCGATTCCACTCCCCGCCGGGTATCGGCGACGCGACATCGAGGTCACCATCAAGGGGAGCTGCGACCAATGCGCGGCCTGACGGTCGGATCGCTGAATAGCTGCTATTGAGCGATCCGCACGGCGAGTCGGCTATGCTAAACTGGCATCGTGAACTTCCGGATCGTCCTCGACGTCAGACTTGTCATGAACGATTGCGATATGCGGGCTGCAGCCGCGTTTGGATGGCATTTCTACTACGGGTTGACCGCCCGGGGCCGCGCTTACCGATAGCACACGAGCAAAGAGTTTCAACCAACATCGGGCGGCCCAGGGGCCGTCCGATTTTTTTGGGGAATCGACCATGATCATCGTCATGCAGCCGGACGCCGACGAAAAGTCAATCGAAGCCGTCGAAGCGAAGATCCTCGCCCACGGCCTGCAGGTTCACATCTCGCGCGGCACCGAGCGCACGTTGATCGGCGCCGTCGGCGACGAGCGCAAGCTCGACCCCGAAATGTTCGATCCGATGCCCGGCGTCGAGAAATCGATGCACATCGTCAAGCAATACAAGATCGTCGCGCGGGAATGGCACAAGGCAAACACGGTCATCGATGTCGCCGGGGTGCCGATCGGCGGAAAGACCGTGCAGGTCATCGCTGGTCCGTGCTCGGTCGAGACCGGCCCGCAGATGGACGTCGCTGCGGCAGGCGTAAAGGCGGCTGGCGCGCGCCTGATGCGCGGCGGTGCGTTCAAGCCGCGCACCAGCCCCTACACGTTTCAGGGCAAAGGCGTGGAGGGGCTGGAGTTACTGCGAACGGCCGCCGATGCGCACGGCCTGCCGATCGTTACCGAGTTGATGGACCCGCGGATGCTCGAAACCTTCCTGCAGTACGACGTCGACGTGATCCAGATCGGCACGCGCAACATGCAGAACTTCGATCTGCTGAAGGAAGTCGGCCGCACGACCAAGCCCGTCATCCTCAAGCGCGGCATGTCGGCGACGATCAACGAGTGGCTCATGGCCGCCGAGTACATCGCCGCCGGGGGCAATCACAACATCATCTTCTGCGAACGCGGCATCCGCACTTTCGAGACTGCGTATCGCAACGTGCTCGACGTGACCGCGGTGCCTGTGCTCAAGCGCGAAACGCATCTGCCGGTGATCGTCGATCCCTCGCACGCCGGCGGCAAGGCATGGATGGTGCCGGCGCTTTCCTGCGCGGCGGTGGCAGCAGGCGCGGACGGTCTGCTGATCGAAGTGCATCCCAATCCCTGCGATGCATGGTGCGATGCCGACCAGGCGCTGACCCCGGCCGAGTTCGCGACGCTGATGGGACAGCTCGGCGCGGTCGCGCGCGCCGTCGGACGCGAATTGTAAACGCAACCGGGTTGCGTTAAGCTCTGCGCAAATGTTCGCGCTCAACGGCATCGAGCATCGCTTCGGAAATACACTCGCGCTGCGGGTGCCAGCGTGGTCGGCGGCGCCGGGAGAACGCTGGCTTCTCGCGGGCCCTTCGGGAAGCGGCAAGTCGACGCTGCTGCACCTGTTGGCGGGCCTGCTGCGGCCGTCGCAGGGAAGTGTGGCCGTCGGCGGGCAGAATCTCGCCGAGCTGTCGGGCACCTCGCTCGACCGCTGGCGCGGCCGCCACGTCGGCTTCGTGCCGCAGCGGCTGCACCTCCTCGCGAGCCTTTCCGCGCTCGATAACCTGCTGCTCGCGCAATTTCTTGCCGGGGCGCCGGCCGATCCCGCGGCGGCGCAAGCGGTGCTCGCAACGCTCGGCATCGGCGATCTCGCGCGGCGCATGCCGGGCACGCTGTCGCAGGGACAGGCGCAGCGCGTGGCGATCGCGCGAGCGGCGATCAACCGGCCCACCCTGCTGCTCGCCGACGAGCCAACCGCCGCGCTTGACGATGCAAACGCAGTTGCCGCCGCCGGCCTGCTCGCCGCACAGGCCGATGCGGTAGGCGCGACGCTCGTCGTCGCCTCGCACGACGGCCGCATTCGCGATGCGTTTGCCCGCCGTTACGATCTCGAGATGGCCGCATGAATATCGTGCGCGTTGCCTATGCCTATGCCCGGCACAGCCCGCTGACGACGCTGCTCAACCTGGTGCTGCTCACCCTGGGCGTCGCTACGATTACGCTGTTGCTGCTGCTCAGCGATGCTCTGGACGAGCGCCTGAAGCGCGATGCCGCCGCGATCGATCTCATCGTCGGCGCCAAAGGCAGTCCATTGCAGCTCGTGCTGGCAGGCATCTATCACGTCGACGTGCCGCCCGGAAACATCCCGCTCGAGGAAGTCGAAAGGCTTCGCCGCAATCCGCTGATCCGGGAAGTCATTCCCATTGCGCTCGGCGACAGTTATCGCGGCTATCACATCGTCGGCACCGAACCCGGCTTCCTCGGTCTCTATGCTGCCCGGCTCGCCGGTGGTGCGCTGTGGAGCGCGCCGCTCGAAGCGGTTCTCGGCGCGGAAGTGGCGCGCCGCTCGGGACTCGCGCTCGGCGCGCAATTCGCAGGCTCGCACGGCCTCGTCGAAGGCGGTGAGGTTCACGGCGACAATCCGTACCGAGTCGTCGGGATTCTTGCGCCTGCGGGAACCGTTATCGACCGTCTGGTGCTCACTGGCGTCGATAGCGTTTGGAAGGTGCACGACCACGAAGCGCAGGAAGAGCACGCGCAAGAAAGCGCGGCGGCGGCCCCGCCGGGCTCCGCCAAAGCGCATACCGAGGAACCCGCCGTGGCGTCGGGACGCGAAGTCACGATGGCGCTCATCCGCTACTCGACGCCGCTCGCCGCGGCCAGCCTGCCGCGGCAGATCAACGCGGAATCCTCGCTGCAATCTGCGTCACCTGCATACGAGTCGGCGCGGCTGTTCACGGTGTTCGGCGTCGGGACCGACGTCATCCGCGGCTTTGCGCTGTTTCTCATCGCCGCCGCCGCATTGGGGATGTTCATCGCGCTCTACCAGGCGATGGATGCACGCCAATACGATCTCGCCATCATGCGCACCTTGGGGGCGAGCCGCGGCCGCGTATGCGGCGTGCTGCTACTCGAGAGCTTGCTGCTGTCGGCTGCGGGCGCGCTCCTGGGGATCGCGCTAGGACACGCGCTGCTCGCAGCGATCGGCGCATGGCTTCCCGCCGCGGCATCACTCGCGACCGGCGCGTCGACGCTCCTTCCGAGTGAGCTTGGCGTGGCTGCACTCGCGCTGGCCGGAGGTATAATGGCGGCATTGCTGCCGGCTTGGCGCGCGTATCGTCTCGACGTGGCAGCGACCTTGGCCAAAGGTTGATTGCAATGATTATCCGCTTTGCTTGCGTCATCGGCGCCGCGATCCTCGTCGCGGCATTGCCCGTGCTCGCCCTCGACAACACCGTGCCCTCGACGGGACTGCCGAGCGCGGCCGATTACTCCTCGCAGGTCCTCCCGGAGGTGCGCGGGGTCGTGTCGTGGAAGACGCTCGCGCAAGTCGAGCCGGTCAAGCAGGGTGGCAAGATGGTGCCGCAGTTCTCGCGCGACATCATGGGCCTGGACAAGAAGGACGTGCGCGTCCAGGGCTTCATCATTCCGCTCGACATGGGCGACAAGCAGAAGCATTTCCTGCTCTCGGCCGTGCCTCCGCATTGTCCGTTTTGTCTTCCGGCCGGGCCCGACTCAATCGTCGAAGTGCACGCGAAAAAGCCTCTGGCCTACGGTTTCGAGCCGATCGTCGTCGCCGGCAGGTTCGCGGTGCTGAAAGACGATCCGGCCGGTGTGCTCTACCGCATGACCGACGCCGAGCCCGTCGCGGCGCCGTAACGCTAGTTCCTCTCGATCACCGCAGCCAACGCCCCCGGGGCATTGCGCCCGGACGTGCCGCGCGTATCCGCTATAATTCCCGGTTTGCTGACGGTCTCGCCGATGGAACTCGCGAAAAGCTTCGAGCCGCGCACGATCGAAGGCAAGTGGTACGCGTACTGGGAGTCGCACGGGCTGTTCAAGCCATCGCTGCGCGAGGACGCTCCCGCGTACTGCATCCAGCTCCCGCCGCCGAACGTTACCGGCACGCTGCACATGGGGCACGCGTTCCAGCAGACGCTGATGGACGTGCTGATCCGCTGGCATCGCATGCGCGGCGACAACACGCTCTGGCAGATCGGCACCGACCATGCCGGCATCGCCACGCAGATCGTCGTCGAGAATCAGTTGAAAGCCGAAGGCAGATCGCGCCGCGAGCTGGGACGTGACGCATTCGTCGAACGAGTCTGGAACTGGAAGCAGGAATCGGGCTCGACGATCACCAACCAGATGCGCCGCCTCGGCGCATCGGCAGACTGGTCGCGCGAGCGCTTCACCATGGACGAAGGCCTGTCCAACGCGGTGCTCGAAACCTTCGTGCGCCTTTACGACGATGGCCTCATCTATCGCGGCAAGCGGCTCATCAATTGGGACCCCGTATTAGGCACCGCGGTGTCCGACCTCGAAGTCGAGAAAGAGGAAGAGGACGGCACGCTGTGGGAGATTCGCTACCCGCTGACCGACAAGTCCGGGTACCTCACCGTCGCGACGACGCGACCGGAAACGATGCTGGGCGATGTCGCGGTCGCGGTCAACCCGGATGATGAACGCTACGCGCGATTTGTCGGCAAGGAAGTCGAGCTGCCGCTCACCGGGCGCCGGATTCCGGTAATCACCGATGCGTCCGTCGACAAGGCATTCGGCACCGGCGGCGTGAAAATCACGCCCGCGCACGATTTCAACGATTACGACATCGGCAGGCGTCACGGGCTCGACCCGCTCGAGATCTTCACCCTGGACGCGAAGATCAACGCCAACGCGCCGGAGAAATACCGCGGCCTCGACCGCTACGCAGCGCGAAAAGCCGTGCTGGCCGACCTCCGCGCCGCGGGTCTGGTCGCAGCCGAGAAGCCGCACAAGATGATCGTGCCGCGCTGCGGGCGCACCGGCGAGGTCGTCGAGCCGATGCTGACCGACCAATGGTTCGTGGCGATGACCAAGGCTGCGCCGGCCGGTCATTCCTTCTTCGCCGGCAAGTCGTTCCGGGACATCTGCCTGGCGGCGGTCAATGCGAGTCTCCCCGAACCGGAGACCGGCGAGCCGGTCCGCATCCGGTTCGTTCCCGAGCATTGGGCGTCGTGGTACAACAACTGGCTGGACAACGTGCACGACTGGTGCATCTCGCGCCAGCTCTGGTGGGGCCACCGCATTCCGGCCTGGTACGACGACGCGGGCAATGTCTTCGTCGCGCGCAATGCGGAAGAAGCGGCCAAGAAAGCCGGCAAGCCCGCCAGCGCATTGAGGCAGGACGAGGACGTGCTCGATACCTGGTTCTCCTCCGCGCTGTGGTGCCACTCGACGCTCGGCTGGCCGCAGGAAACGCGGGAGCTGCGCTTCTTTTTGCCCTCGTCGGTACTGGTCACCGGCTTCGACATCATCTTTTTCTGGGTCGTCCGCATGATCATGATGACGACCTACTTCACCGGCAAGATCCCGTTCCGCGACGTGTACATCAATTCGATCGTGCGCGATGGCGAAGGGCAGAAGATGTCGAAGTCGAAGGGCAACATCCTCGACCCGCTCGACTTGATCGACGGCACGAATCTCGAGGACCTCGTCGCCAAGAGCGTGACCGGTCTGATGCTTGAGAAGCAGCGCGAGAGCATCGAAAATCGCATGCGCAAGCAGTTCCCGGAGGGCATTCCGGCGTTTGGCGCCGACGCGCTGCGCTTCACGTTCGCGAGCCTCGCGACCTTCGGCCGCACGCTCAACTTCGATTTGAACCGCTGCGAGGGCTATCGCAACTTCTGCAACAAGCTGTGGAACGCGGCGCGCTTCGTGCTGATGAACGTCGAGGGCAAGGACGTTGGACTCGAAGAGGCAAAGCCGCTCAGCCCATCGGTCGTCGATCGTTGGATCGTCAGCCGGCTGCAGGACGCCGAAGCGTCGGTCGCCGGGCATCTCGAGGCGTATCGCTTCGACCTGGCCGCCAAGGCCGTGTACGAATTCGTCTGGGAAGAGTACTGCGACTGGTACGTCGAGCTCGCCAAGGTGCAGCTTGCCACCGGAGACGACGAAGCGCAGCGCGCGACGCGGCGGACGCTGGTACGCGTGCTGGAAACCGTGCTGAGGCTTGCGCACCCGTTCATTCCGTTCATCACCGAAGAGCTGTGGCAGAGCGTGTCTTCGCTTGCCGGCAAGAAAGGCGTCTCGATTTCCGACCAGCCGTATCCTGAGATGCAACCGGAGAAGAAAGACGTCGCGGTCGAGCGGGAGATCGGGGTTCTGCAGCAGCTGGTCAATGCGATTCGAGAGCTCCGCGGCGACGCCGAGCTGGGGCCGGGGGAGAAGGTCGGCCTTTTCGTCGCAGGCGGAACCGAGCTTGCCCGACGGTACGAACCGTTCGTGAAGCCGCTCGCGCGCTTGTCGCACGTGAGCTATGTGGACATCTTGCCGCGGAGCGAAGCTCCGGTGAAAGTCGTCGAGCATTTTCAACTCATGCTCGACATCAAGGTCGATGTCGCAGCCGAGCGCGAACGCATCGCCAAGGAGATTACGCGGGTCGAGACCGAGATTGCGAAGGCCAGCACGCGGCTCGCCAACGAATCATTCGTCGCTCGCGCGCCTGCACAGATCGTCGCCCAGGAGCGCGAGCGCCTGGCTGGATTTCATGCCACCCTCGAAAAGCTCAAGCCACAGCTCGAGCGGCTTTCGGCTTAGCCCGGCTAAGCGCAGTCCGGGACGAGTGTAGCCCGGGCTGACCCCGGACTTGATCCGGGGGATGCCCGGGAATCTATCCGGCCTTGCTACCGCAGGCCGCTACTTTGTCGCGGCAGCGCAGTCGCCGATGCGTCTGCCGGTGAACGTCATGTTCATCGTGTCGTTTGTCTGTTTCATCGCCATGCGCATCTGACCGTCGTAGGCTTCGTTGCCGAACGTAATCACGCCGTCCACGATCGCAGAAAGCTTGCCGGCACAATCCATCTTGTAGGTGAACCTGTTGCCCACGCGCTTGCTCTCGACCATGCGACAGTCGCCTTGCCTGGGAACAAATTCCTCGTCCTTCCGATTCTTGCCGATACAGAAGCGGTTCGTCTGCGCCGGCATAGCCATCGGCATGCCTGGCATCTCCATCTTGGTCGAGACTTCCCAGAGGTCGTCCTTGCCCTGCGCCGACGCTGGCAGGGAGGCGGCGAGCGCGAAGGCCAGCACAATGCCCGCGCAGACTCGGGGCGTGAATCGTTTGCAGGTGTTCATGCGTTGTCTCCTCGAAGGCGCGGAATGGCGGAACTGACAAATCTGGAAACGGGCGACTCGGGTAAAAATTGTACCGCGCCGTCGAAGTGGTGTGCGCGACGCGAAATCGGAGCCCGGGGGTCGTTACCCACCGGTCTTCGTAGGGCCGAATTCATTCGGCCGCGGCGGTCATTGCTACGCTGCGTGCGAATAAATTCGCACCTACGCAACCCGGGCTACGATCTAGTCGAGCCGGGCGCAATACCCGGTGATCTCCTCGCGGTCGTGGTAGAGCTGCTTGAATCGCAGCGTGTGACGTAAGCGGCGGCGCGACAGGGCATCGCCGATCAGCGTCGCGCAGCGCTCGACCTCGGCGTAACGTTTTTTCATCGGCAGCTTGAGGTTGAAGATCGTACGCCTGCACGCGCCGTCGGCAACCCAAGCGGCGACGAGCGCGGCGATGCGCGAAGGTTGCTCTACGATGTCGCAGACCATCCAGTCGACGGGACGACGCGGCCGCCAGTTGAGCCCATCGGCGCGCAGGTGCTCGACCAGCGGGTCGTGCGCGACCCCGCCGCGCAAGAGTCCATTGTCGATCGCGGTGACGCTCAAACCCCGTTGTGCGAGCTGCCAGGTCCAGCCTCCCGGTGCGGCGCCCAGGTCGACCGCGCGCATGCCCGGTTTGAGCAAGGTTAAGCGTTCGTCCTCGGTCAAGAACGTCATCAGGGCTTCGGCGAGCTTTAGCGTCGAGCGCGAAGGCGCCGAACGCGGCAGCGCGAGCCGGGGAACGCCCATCGGCCAAGGACTTCCCGTCGCAGCGCGACTCGTGCCGATCCACGCGAGCGTTGCGGCGACGAAAACGACGTGCAACCGTAAGCCGCGAGGTTCGTCGGGCGCGAGCAGCCCCGCGCGGTGTGCAGCCGCGGCGAGCGGCACGAACAACCGGCGGCACAGGCCCGAACGCGTCTTCCCCTCATTCGTGTCCGGGGTTTCCAACCAGATCGCGCGAAACGGCGGCTCGTGTTCGGTCGCGATCGCCAGCAGCGGCGTGATGCGGTCGCGCTCGGGAAGCGTGTGCGGCCCGTCGCCGACGAATGTCGAGCGCGCGAACCAGGGTGGATTGGCTGCCAATGCGCTCTGCCAGCGCGCGTCGTCGAGCGCGCCGCAGGCGCCGATCACCAAGGCGCCGCCGGCGGCGGCGTCGCACGCGACCTCAGTGCGCGCGCGTGTGGCGATGCGCAGGATGTCGGAAATGCACTCCGCCTCGAAACCGGAACGGCAGTGCGCGACGATGCTCCGTTCCACGGCGACCAAGCGCCGCGAACGGCTACACGCTTTCGGGCTCGGCCACCCGAGGTTTCATCAACAGCGCGGGAACCGGAGCGGGCTTCTTATGCCAGTGTCGTCCGGGCGCGCTCGCTGTCGCGGTCAGCACCGCAGTCGGCTGCGGGCGGTGCGGCGCCTGCGGTCGTGGAGGCTGGTCGGGATTTCGATCGATCGGTTCAGCGCGCGGAACGTGACGCTGGTCGGGATTGCGATCGATGGGTTCAGGGCGCGGGATGTGATGCGTGCGGGTCGCTGCGCGATCGTGCGGCTCCCTCGGCGGCCGCGCTTCGCGCGCGTCGCGCGGAGGCCGGCGCCCAGCAACGATAGCCCCCGTCGCTATCACCGGAATCGAGCGTTTGAGCAGCCGCTCGATCTCGACGAGCATTCTCTCTTCGTCGGGGGCACAGAACGAGACGGCCTCGCCTGCGTTGCCCGCGCGGCCCGTGCGGCCGACGCGATGAATGTAATCCTCGGGGACATGGGGCATGTCGTAGTTGACCACCAGTGGCACGTCGTCGATG
>DASXQW010000222.1:0-1909 GCA_036506975.1 Casimicrobiaceae bacterium
GTAGGCTCCGTAAAGGATCGACAGCTCCTTTGCGAACACCACCATCGACCCACCGTCCCTGACGATGTGGTGCATCGTTTGGAGCAACCAGTGCTCGTCCCTCTCCAAGCGGAGCAGCCGCACGCGAATCAATGGACCATGCTCCAGATCGAATCCCGCTCGCGCGTCGTCCCGGGTGTGTCGCTGCGCCTCTGCTTCGCGCTCGCCATCGGGCAGCGCACTCAGATCCGTCACTTCCAGCGACACCTTCAGCTCCGGAGCGATCACCTGCACCGGTTCACCATCCTCTACCGCAAAGCGCGTCCTCAGCACGTCATGCCGGCGCACGATCTCGTTCACTGCATCTTTCAGCGCTTCGATATCAAGCACCCCTTTCAGCCGGAAGACGTCCGATTCGTTGTACACAGACTCTTGGGGCAATACCTGGCCCAGCACCCACAGGGCTTGCTGGGAACAGGACGTCGGCGCGATACGCGGACCGCCGGAGTCATCCGCGGACACGGTCCGAATTGCGGTATCTCGATCGACGAATGTTTGATTCACGGTCAGCCCGCTTTTTGTTCTTCCCGGCGCAACGCCTTGACCGCGAGGTGCTGGGCGAGCAGCAGCGGCGGCATGCGCAGCCAATGCGCGCGCACGTACAGCGATCCGCGCGCCAACGAGCTCAGACCATCGCTGGCGGGGTTTGGCTGCAGCGTTCGCAGAAAAAGCGCGTCCATCAAGCCGCGCAGCAAGGTCGGCGGCCGGCCGATCTCGGCGGCGCCGACCACGCGCTCAGGCACGGGTGTATCGAAAATACGCACCGCGTAGCGCAGCGCATAAAAGAGCGGCCGCGTCAGATCCAGCTCGCCGGCGCGCACGGTCAGCCTCGGCCAGAAGCCCTCTTCGCTCGCGAATTCGCGCAGCAAGCTGTCCAGGTCCACGAGATCGCGCAGACTGTTGCCGACGTCCTCGTTGCAGAACAGATGCGTGGCGCTGTGCAGGACCATATCCACCGGCGCGAGAACGCGCAGTCGCGGCTTGTCCGCGATCGGCCGCGAAGCCGCCAACAGCTTTACCGAGTCGGGTTTGAGGCGCGCGGTGATCGGCAGGATCGCATGGTGCACGTCGAGTACCGTCTGCCGGCTCATGTGTCTGAGCGGCGGCAGCTCGTGCATCCATCGGCGGTAATAGCGCTGATCGTACGCGGTGGTCTTGCTCGTGTGCCAGCCGTGGAGCATCAGCATTGCCTCGACGTTCCCGAGGGCCCTGTGCGGGACCAGGATGTCGATGTCGGAAAACACCCGGCCGCGCGCGGCCGCCAGGCCGGCGATCAGGTAGGCAGCGCCCTTGAGCAGGACGATCGGAGCGCCGACGGCTGCGAGCGCGCGGTCGATGTACGCGACCTCGCGCCGCACCGCGTCGGCTTGCGCTTGCGCAAGCGTCCGCGCCGCCTCGAGATGGGCGCGTGGCGCGGGTGGCACCTGGGGCAGCAACCCGAGCTCGTCGAGGGCCAGGGCCAATCGCGGGAGGAGGTTGGTGCGGCGCCCCTGGCGGATGAGCGTTTCCCACTGCGTAAGGCTCGGCCCCGGCAAGGCGGCCGGGTCGCGCAGCGCGAGAACGACAGGGTCTGCGCGCTCGGGGCTCATGCGCGGCGCGCAGCGTCGTCGAACACGGAGATTGCATCTTCCAGCGCGCCGTACTGGAATTCGAAGCAATCGCTGTTCGTGATGACTTGGCCGAGGAGCTCGAAGCCGCGGCGGCCGTGCACGTCGTAATTGAAAGCGTGATCGGCCAGGTGCATGAACGCTCGTGCTTTGGACAACGGCGCCAGGCGCGCCGCCGCACCGCTCTCATAGTGAGGGAGCACGATCCAGCGCGGACGCGCCGCCTCCGTCGCGCGGCGCACACTATCCGTCGGCGCCTTCAT
>DASXQW010000223.1:0-1670 GCA_036506975.1 Casimicrobiaceae bacterium
GAACGCGCGCAGATCGGTCATCTCCGGGTCGGCGGAGTTGCTGACCAAGATCACTTGCACGTAGCGCACGCCCTTGATGTCGCGTGCCCATTTGACCGCCGGCGTGGTGCCCAGGGCGATTCCGGCTTGCAGGTCGCGCGCTACCTTGCTCTGCGCGTTCGCCTGCGCCGGCGCAGCAGCCTGCACCGGACTGACGACTACGCCGAGCAGGGAGATCGCAAACAGCATCGTCGGGAGCAGCATCCGGGCAATCAAGGAGAGCCAACGGCGTTCATTGGCCGTGCCCTGGTCGGCCCGCGCGGGCCACGCGTTGATCCGCGGAACCGCTTCCTGCGGATCCCGGTGTCGCGAAGTTGTAGTGGTCATGGTCTTGGCGTCGTCCTGTGATTCCGTGTAGAGCCACGCCGATGCAAGCTTGGTGCCAATCCGCAGCCACCGCTTTGTTGATTGGTTACAAAACGTTGGGAGCAATTTGCGCGCGCAATCTTCGCGCTCCATCCAAGCGACTGCATTCACCTATGAAACGTAGTACCTGACGGTAGATGACAGGTCATTTCTGTGGATATGACGAAGGAATATTCTCGCGTTGCCTGCTGCGATGTTGGCACTCGGCAACGTGTACGCGACACGCTGGCAGCCTGTCATGTTACGGCGCTTGCTTAACGCGGTGCGCCGACCTCGCTGCGATGTTGCCGTCGTGCGAAGTGCCGCGCCGCAACCAAGCGCGCGCAGAGCGTGAAGGACCGACCGAAAGAAGATCTTCTCGCCGCACCGAGAATGACGCCGCCGGGATATCGTCATGCGGGAACCGGCGACAGGTGCTGACTCCTTTCGAGCGAGTCCAGGCGCATCGACAGCGCGTGCGCTACGCTTCCCGTCCGTTGGCGAATTCGTTGCTCGACGGCGAAGGGTATTCGAGGGCGGCGTCGTTCGCGCGTCCATCGGGCGCCGCACTCACTGGACAGCGAGTTCCTGACCCCGTTTCACTGCCTCAATGCAACCCAGGCGAGGATCAACCATGCCGCGATGAATGCCGCGCCGCCGATCGGCGTTAGCACGCCAAGCCAGGGCGTGCCGGTCAGCGCCAGCGCGTAGAGGCTGCCGCAGAAAAGAAACAGGCCCGCGATCAGCAGCCACGCGGTCCATACGAGTCCCTGCGCTGTCGGCCATTGTGCCATGAGGATGCTCACGCCGAGGAGCCCCAGCGCGTGCCAGAAGTGATACTGAACCGCGGTCTGATAAACGGTGAACGATTCGGGCGCGAGCCGCGTTTTGACGGCGTGCGCGCCGAACGCGCCGAGCGCGACCGCCGCCGCGAGCGCGACCGCGGCGGCAAGCACACACAGACGGGCGTTCATCGGCTGGCCAGCAGTTTGTCTACAATTGAAACCACAAAGCTAGGATAGCACCGTGACTTTCCATCCGATTCAGCGCATCGGTCTCGTGCATTACACGCAGCTTGCGCCGGATCGGTTCCGTATGCTTTAGCGCGATTGATCGCCTCATGCCAGACTGGGGTTTCTCGTGCACCGAGCGAAATGCTCGAACGGCTCCGGTCGACCCTGACCCGTCATTGCAGGCAGCGGTAAGCTAACATTGAGATATCGCCCAAAAGCGGGCCGCCCAACGCTCAGCGGCGAGCGGTGCTCACGATTCTCGACTCGCCACGA
>DASXQW010000224.1:0-37705 GCA_036506975.1 Casimicrobiaceae bacterium
GGCGAAGATCGGACCCTTGCCGGGCTCGATGGCGACAAATTCGCCAGTCTCGATGGCGCGCTCTTGCGCCCGCGCCCACTTCGCGGCCGCCGCTCGTGTCGGAAAGGTATCGGTCGCCTCGCGACCCTTGAGCCGCACGCGCACCGTCCAGCGCACGCCCTTCGCCAACCGGCGCTTGTAGAACGTCGCCACGCTGTTCCCGTTCTCCGGTTATCGGATGGAGCGCCTTGTGCCACGGTTGTGCCAAGGCGGTTATGGAACAGTATAGCTTGTGCGTGGAGATTTGTGGGGCTATTATAGGGAAACGTGGACGACAACTACTTGATGCCTAGCCTTTCCATCCTGTACCGCATGGCCCGGAAAGTGATGCCGAGGAGCTTCGCCGCCGCGGTACGGTTGTAGCGCGTCTTTTCCAGCGCCTCGTTGATCGCGGCACGCTCGACGCGATCGAGATAATCCTGCAGCGGCCATTTGTCGCCGGTCGGAAGCGCCGTGTCGGTCTCTTCCGGCGGCGGCGTCAGGTGCAGGTCGTCGGCGGTGATGTGCTGCGTGTCCGCCGCCAGTGACAGGCCGCGCTCGAGAATATTCTCCAGCTCGCGCACGTTGCCCGGAAACGGGTACGACTCCAGCGCGGTGACCGCCTCGGTGTCGAGCTTCGCGGGCGCGGCGCGCGACATCTTACGCAGGATCGCATCGGCGATCGACGGGATGTCTTCGCGCATTTCGCGCAACGATGGCATCGCCAGCTCGATCACGTGCAGCCGGTAAAAAAGGTCCTGGCGGAACTCTCCCGCTTCGACCAGCGCCGGCAGCTTCTTGTGCGTCGCGCTGATAATGCGTACGTCGACCGGCTCTTCCGTCGTCGAACCGACCTTGCGCACGCGCTTTTCCTGAATCGCGCGCAAGAGCTTCACCTGCATCGGCAGCGGCAGGTCGGCGACTTCGTCGAGAAACAGCGTGCCGCCGTTCGCGGCCTGAAAGAAGCCGTCGCGATCGCCTTCGGCGCCGGTAAAGGCGCCCTTTTTGTAGCCGAAGAACTCGCTTTCCATCAGGTTCTCCGGGATCGCGCCACAGTTCACGGGAACGAAGGGCTGCTCGGCGCGCGGCCCGCCAAGATGGATCATGCGCGCCGCGAGCTCCTTGCCGCTCCCGGATTCTCCCGTGATGAATACCGGCGCCTGGCTCTTGGACAGCCGGTCGATCATCTGCCGCACCTGCATGATCGCCTGCGACTCGCCGAGAAGCTGGTATGACGAGGGCGCCGCGGGCTTCTCGGGCACCTTCAGCGCCTGTTTGACCAGGGCCCGCAACTGCTCGAGCGCCACCGGCTTCGCGAGGTAGTCGAACGCGCCCGCCTTGAGCGCCGCCACCGCGTTCTCCGCGCTGCCGAAGGCGGTGATCACCGCGACCGGAACGTCGAGGCCTTTTTCGGTGATGTGCTCGACCACGCGCAAGCCCTCGCCGTCGGGCAAGCGCATATCGGTCAGGCACAGGTCGAATGCCTGGGCGTCGAGAAGGCGTATGGCTTCAGCCACCGATTGCGCGCGGGTCGTGTCGAGCCCCATGCGCGACAGAGTGAGCTCGAGCAATTCCAGAAGATCGGGCTCGTCGTCGATGACGAGCACTTTGGGCTGTCCGCGCTCGCGTGGTCTCCGGCTCATGATCGCTCCCCTCGATGTCCCCGTGTCAGAGGCTCTTACTTTTCTGCAGGGCTGAGCGCGCGCTTCATCGTGATGCGGAAGTGCGCCCCAGGCCCCTTCGACAGCAGCTCCAGCGCGGCGCCGTTCGCATCGGCCAGTTCGCGTGCGATGTAGAGCCCCAGGCCGGTGCCGCCCGGTCGCGTGGTAAAAAACGGCTCGAAGATCTGCCCGCGCAGCTCCGCGGGAATTCCCTGCCCGTCGTCGTTGAGCTCCAATATTACGGCATCGCCCATATACCCGGGGCGCGCCAGGATGCGAATGCTGCTCTCCTTCTTCTGGCAATGCTGCCACGCGTTGCGCACCAGGTTCCACACGATCTGATTCAGGTGGCCGCGATCGAAGATCACCAGCAGGTCGTCGGGAACCTGCATGCTGATGCCGCGCGGCGGAATGGCCTCGGCCTGAACGATGTCCTCGATGAGTGAGGTCATGAAGTCGATCATGGGCACGACCTCGGGTTGCTGGCGGTCGCGGCGATTGAGCTGCAGTACTTCGCCGACGATGCGGTCGATGCGCTTGGCATTGTTGCGGATCATCGACAGCAGCCGCTCGCCTTCCGGCGCGACCGCGCCATCTTCCTCGAGAAGCTGTGCGGCCTGGTTGATCGCCGACAGCGGGTTGCGCACCTCGTGCGCGATGCTCGCCGTGAGCCGGCCCATGGCTGCGAGCTTCATCTGCTGCGCCTCGCTCTGCGCCCGTCCCAGATCCTCGAGGTAGATGAGCGTGCCGCCGTTCAAGCCGGCGCCGATGCGCACCAGGCGCACGCGCAGCAGGCGTTGCGTCGCATCGACCTTGAACGGCGGCAAGGCCTCGGCGAAATCCTCCTGCCACCGGCGCCAGTAATCGTGCAGAGTCGAGCTGAATTCGGCCAGCCGCATCCCGCCGCGCATGCGCCCGAAGCCGCCCAGGAGCCGCGTCACCTGCGCGTTGTGGCCGCGGACAACGCCGTTCAGGTCGACGACCAACACGCCGTCCTGCATGTCCTGAATGATAAGACGGTTGACCTGTTCGAGATTGGCGACGTCAATACCGCGCTGCGCCGCGAGATCCTCGCTCGCCTTGGCATAACGGCCGAGTGCGAGCGCGATGCCGACGGTCGCGAAGTAGCCGAATCCGACCAGGCCGGTCTGGAATAGCTGGGCGCCGGCGATGACGCCCTGAAGCAGCCGCCAGCCGTCGAGCGCGAGCAATACCGAGCTCGCGAGCGCGGCGTGGAAGAATGCGACTTGCGTGCGCATCAGCCAGCCGCTGGCGGCGAGTTGCGGAAACAGGAGAATCGACAGCGGTCCACCGGCCGCGCCGCCGGAAGAGATGAGCAACGCGAGGAAAAACAGGTCGCCGATGAGCAGGGAGAGCAGCAATGCCGGCAGCGGAAGCAGCGGCGCGTCGCGCTGCACCCACCACAGCGTGAGCAGCCCATAGAGGAAATACAGCCCCGCCGCGGTGACGAAGGCATTGGGTGCGGCGATGGACAGAGCGCGCAGGTCGAAGAACAGCGCCGCGCCCAGCAAAAGCGCACCGCAGACGGCACGGTACAGGCCGACGATCCAAAGGATCCGCCGGCTTGACTCCGTGATCAGCGATGGCAGCGCCGGCGGCTCGAAAGGCGGAACCGCGGCACGCGGCTGCAGCGGCTCAGCCATTGGATGCGCATCCTCCGCTCGCGCAGGCATAGCCATCGCTGATTTCTCTCGCCTCGGTCCGCGGGAGATAGATGCCACAGCGCACGCAGCGCACCATCGGCTCGGCCGCCGGTTTCGGAGCCGCATCGCGCGCCGCGTTACGGCGGATCCGCGCGTTGCGAACATTGATCAGGCGCAGCGCGAAGAGCACCAGAAAGATCAGGATCAGCCAGGCGATGATCTTGGTCATCCGACGACCTTGCCGGGGTTGAGCTGAGCGTCCGGGTCGAGCGCACGCTTGATCCGCTGCATCAGCTCGACCTCGACGGCGGATTTGTAACGCACGAGCTCGCCGCGTTTCATTTGTCCGATGCCGTGCTCCGCGCTGAAGCTGCCGCCGAGTCGTGCGACGAGGTCGTAGACGATGCGGTTGGCACGGGCCGCCTCGCCGAGGAGCGTCGCCGCGGTCGTCCCGGCGGGCGCAGACAGGTTGTAGTGCAGATTGCCGTCGCCCAGGTGCCCGAACACGATGTAACGAACGTCCCGGAAAACGGTGCCGAGCTCGACTTGCGCATCCGCGAGGAACGCGGGAATCCGCGACACGGGCAAGCTGATGTCGTGCTTGATATTCGCGCCTTCGAGGCGCTGCGCTTCCGGAATGTGCTCGCGCAGCGCCCAGAGCTCAGCGGCCTGCGCGGCCGATTGCGCGATCGCCGCGTCGCCCGCGACATGTTGTTCGACCGCGGCGGCGAGCGCCGCCTCCATCTGCTCCGCGAGCGGAGAGTCTGCCGCCGGGTCGTCGGCCTGCGCCAGCGCGTACCAGGGGTGGCCCGGCAATGGATCGGGCAGCGCCGGGAACTGCTTGCGTGTGAGCGCGATGCAATCGCCGGAGATCAGCTCGAAACCGGTGAGCCGATCGCCGAGCGCCTGCCGCAGCAGGCCAAGCAACGCGATCGCCGCGTCGACGTCGGCGAGCGCCGCAAGCGCGGTCGCTGAAGTGCGGGGCTTGGGGAAGAGCTTCAGCACCGCCGCGGTGATGATGCCGAGCGTGCCTTCGCTGCCGAGGAAAAGCTGCTTGATGTCGTAGCCAGTGTTGTCTTTGCGCAGGCCTTTGAGGCCGTCCCAGATGCGGCCGTCGGCGAGCACGACTTCCAGACCGAGAACGAGCTCGCGCGCATTGCCGTAACGAAGCACCGCGGTGCCGCCGGCGTTCGTCGCCAGGTTCCCGCCGATGGTGCAGCTGCCCTCGGCCGCGAGCGAGAGCGGGAACAGCAATCCGGCGTCGTCCGCCGCCTGTTGGACGGAGGCGAGCGGCATGCCCGCTTCGACCGTGAGCGTCGCGTTGCCGGCGTCGAGCGCGCGTACGCGAGTCAGACGCGACAGCGAGACGACGACCTCACCACCGTCTTCGCGCGGCGTCGCGCCACCGCATAGTCCGGTGTTGCCGCCTTGGGGAACCACCGGCGCGCCATGCTCGGCGCAGCAGAGCACGACCGCCGCCACATCCGCGGTGGTCGACGGGCGCACGACGGCACGCGCGCTGCCGCGATAGCGGCCGCGCCAGTCGGTGACGTAGGGAGCGACGTCGGCATCGGAAGTCAGAACGTTCGCCTCACCGACGATGGCCTTCAGCGTGGCCAGCAGGGGAGCGGCAGATTCCGCCATGGTGCGTTATATTAGCCGAAAAGACCTCGCCACCGGAGCGAAGAGGAGGAATATGTCCGACAAGCCATCGCCGTTCACGCCGCAGCAGGCGCTCGAGTTCATGCAGAAGATGTGGAATCCTTTCGGCCTGTCGATGCCGGGTGTCATACCGCCGCCCGCGCCGGGGGTGGCGCCTGCCGCTGCGCCGTTTCCTAATCCGCTGGCGATGTTTGCCACGCTCGATCCGGCGGAAATCGACAAAAAGATAGGCGAGCTGCGTGTCATCGAGAACTGGCTGACGATGAGCCTCAACTTCATGCAGATGAGCATCAAGACGCTCGAGCTGCAGAAGGCCTCGCTCGAGGCCCTGCATGCCGGTGCGGCCGCCGCGTCCGAAGCAGCGCCGAAAAAACACAAAGCGAAGGAGGGTGGATGAGTCTCACGCTGTACTACGGATCGGGTTCGCCTTTCGCCTGGCGCGTTCAGCTCGCGCTCGAGCATAAGGCGCTGGCGTACGAGCGCAAGCTGCTTTCGTTTTCCGCCGGCGACACGCGCAAGCCGGAATTCGTCGCGCTCAATCCGAGGCACACGGTGCCGACGCTGGTCGACGGCGACTTCGTGCTCTACGAGTCGAATGCGATCACCGCGTACCTGGACGACGCTTATCCGGGCCGGGGCGCGCCGCTGTTCCCCGGCGACGCCAAGACGCGCGCGACGGTGTGGCGGCTGATGATGGAGGTCGACAACTATGTCGCCAAGGCAACCGACGTTGTGGCCGAGTACGCGTTCTGGACCAAACCCGAGGAGCGCGATCCGACGAAGCTCGCCGAGGCGCGCAAGGCAGTTAGCGAGGAATTCGCGCAGATGACGCGGTACATGAAAGGCGAATTTCTCGTCGGACCGCTGTCGGCGGCGGACTTCTCCCTGTATCCGCCGGTTGCGTTCATGTTCCGCTCCCGCATCAAGCTCCCGGACTTCGACGCCGACGGCCTGCTGCCCTCCGAGCTCAAGCGGTGGAAGGAGCGCATCGAGGCGCTGCCGTATTTCGACAAGACGATTCCGCCGCATTGGAAGGAAGCGTAGGTCCGAATTTATTCGGACGCGGTGGTGAAATGACATCGGGCCGGATGAATCCGGCCCTAACGGGAGGCTCCGATGCGCCTCACCAGTACTGCATTCGCCGACGGTGGCCGCATTCCGGCGGATCTCGCGTTCTGTGCGCCCGATCCCGCCACGCATGTCAAGCTGTCGGAGAATATGAATCCGGATCTGCGCTGGAGCGACGTGCCGGCGGGGACGAAGTCGCTGGCGCTGATCTGCCACGACCCCGACGTGCCGTCGCGCGGCGACGACGTAAACAAAGAGGGCCGGACGGTTCCCGCAACGCTGCCGCGCGTGGACTTCTTTCACTGGGTGCTGGTCGATCTGCCGCCGGACAGCGCGCCGATCGCGCGCGGCGAATTCTCGCGCGGCGTCACGCCGCGGGGCAAGCTAGGCCCCGGCGCGCCGCGCGGCGCCAAGCACGGCATCAACGACTACACGGCATGGTTCGCCGGCGACAAGGACATGGCCGGCAACTACTTCGGGTACGACGGGCCGTGCCCGCCCTGGAACGACGAGCGCGCGCACCATTACGTCTTCACGCTCTACGCGTTGGACGTGCCGCAATTGACGCTAGCGTCTGCTTTCTCAGGATCGGACGCGCGCAAGGCCATAACCGGGCACATCCTCGCGCAGGCGACGCTGACCGGCGTCTACACGCTCAATCCTGCGGTCGGGCTTTAGCCGGAGCCGCGCCTGCGCGTTGTACTTCGGCGTGTAGTTCTTACGCGTTCGCTCCGGCGATGCGCGCGCGTGATCTGCGACCATATAAGTGTAAGTAGCTGATTATATTGTGTCTTTTATCCATGGCACGCTACTTGATCGTAGCGCTGATGGCGGCTGCGGTTGCGGTCGCCGTCTACAACCCTAAGAGGAGTACCACAATGCAAGCCAGGAAAATATTAGTACGGTCCGGCTTGGTGCTGGCAATCCTGAGTGGCGCGGGATTGATCGCGTCGCTTCCGGCGGCTGCGCAAACTTCGCCGAGTGCAGCGCCCGCAGCAAAGAAAACCGACGACGACGCCGCCGAATTCGTGAGGCTTGACGCGAACAAGGACGGATTTCTCGACAAGAAGGAAGCCATTCTGGAACCGCGCCTGCTGGCGAACTTCGACGCCGCGGATACGAACAAGGACGGCAAGGTCGACAAGAAGGAATGGGCCGATTTCCAGAAGAACAAGGCGCCGATAGTGAAGAAGTAAGCAACGGTAAACGGCGTCACCGCGGTTGACCCGTCGCGTCGGCTGCCGAGCCAGCCTCGAGCCAAGCGCCGCGACGGGCAATCGCCGCCGCATCCGCGCGGTCGGCGAGCGCCAGCCAACACGTATCTTCGGGGGCTGCTTCAAGCGTCAGGGCGAAGCTCATGAGCTCGTCGCGGCGGAATGCCTGCACGCTGACAAGCTCTCCAGGTGCGCGCGATCGGCGCAGCCGCTCCAGGCTTTCGGATGACGCGCGCAATCCGTCGACGGCGACGATCACGTCGCCCGCAGCCAGTCCTGCGCGGGCCGCCGGCCCGCCGCTGAACACGTGCTGCAGGCGTGCGTCGCCGCCGCTGGCGAGCGTCATGCCGAGCCAGACGCTGGCGGGCGTGCTGCGCGCCGGGCGGCCGCCTTTGTCTTGGTCCTTTTCCCGCGGCCGCAGGTTGAGCTCGACGGCGAAGGAGCGTAGCAGCTCTGCCAGGGGCAGTTCGCGCGTATCTCTCCGCGTTTTTTGCCGATTACGTGCGAGGCTCGAAAGCTCAGCGGCGATCGCCTCGACGCCATCCTCGGGAACGCCGGTGCCTGTCTGTCCATAGCGCCGCCATAGCGCTCTTATCACGTCGTCGAGCGTGACCGCGCTGCAAAGCCGCAGCGTGAGATCGAGCGCCAGCGCGATCAGCGAGCCTTTGACGTAATAGCTCACGACGGCATTGGGTGCGTTCTCGTCCCTGCGGTAGTACTTTATCCAGGCGTCGAAGCTCGACTCCGCGACGCTTTGCCGTGCTCGGCCGGGCGTGCGAAGCAGCGTCGTGATGCTGCGGCCGACGAGCTCCAGGTAATCGGTCACCCCGATCAGGCCGCAGCGGACGAGCGTGAGATCGTCGTAATAGGAAGTGATCCCCTCGAATGCCCAGAGCTGCGCGGTGTAGCTCTCGCGCGTCAGTTCGTAGGGTATGAATGTCGCGGGCTTGATGCGCTTGACGTTCCAGGCATGGAAATATTCGTGGCTGGCGAGCCCGAGCAGTTCGCGATATTCGTCGCTGACGCCGCGCGCGCCGGGCTGGGGCAACTCGTCACGCTTGCAGCCGAGGCTCGTGCTCGCGCGATGCTCGAGCCCGCCGTGGCCGTCCTCGACCGCGAGTACCTGGAAAAGGTAATAGTCGAACGGCGCTCGGCTGGCCGGCGCGCCGCCGAACAGATCGATCTGGCTCTGCGCAAGGCGCGCGAAGTCGCGCGCGAGGCGTTCGAGATCGCATCGATGCCGCCCGCTGACGGCGATGTCATGGCGTGCGCCGCCGGCCTCGAAATGCGCGAGCACGAAGCTGCCCATCTCGACCGGATGATCGATCAGCTCGTCGTAGTTCGCGGCGGCATAACGGCCAAACCCATACGGCTGCGCGCCGCTGCGCGGCAAGCTGGTCGCGACGCGCCAGTTGTGGCATGCGTCGCTCGTCGGAGCGACAATCTCGACGTCGCAGGGCCGATCCTCGTGCCCGACGGGCCAGACGAACACCGCTGGCCCGTTGAAATAGCCGCGGGTCTGGTCCAGATACGCGGTGCGCACCGACAGATCAAAGGCGTAGACCTCGGCGATGAGGGAGAGCGAAGCGGCGCAAGGGGCCACTTGCCAAATATCCTTGGCCGTCTTGCGCACGGCGACTGGGGCGCCGGCGCATTCGGCCCGTACGGCGACAAAATGGCGTGCGAATTCGCGGATGAGATAACTGCCGGGAATCCAGGCCGGCAATCGGAACGCCTGGCCTGCGGGATCCGGGTCGGGCACGGTACATGCAACCTCGAAGAGGTGGGCATGGGGATCGAGAGGGGTGATGCGGTAATGCGTCGATTTCATCGCCAAGATTTGCAAAGCGCCGAGCCGTTGTGCGCAGGCGTGGCTTTGTATTTCTTACAACAAAGTCTGCCACGCGCGCGGGAGAACGGGCATATCGCGCTCGAAGGCTCCCACAACGCGCAAAGGCGGCATTTTCGCACGGCCGTCCCTGCGCGCTCGCGATCGTGTCGCGCTGCGCTCGGGGTGGAACTGTCCCGTGGCTGATACCGCAGTCCCGAGCCAGGTGCGCGAGCTCGCCACGGGCGCTGCGCTCACCGATCACGACATCTACCTGTTCCGGGAAGGCACGCACACGCGCCTCTACGAAAAGCTCGGGGCGCACTGCGCCGCCGGCGGCACTGCGTTCGCGGTGTGGGCCCCGAATGCCGAAGCGGTGTCGGTCATCGGCGACTTCAACGGCTGGGAGCGCAAGCGCCATGCGCTGGTACCTAGACCCGACGGCTCGGGCGTGTGGGAAGGCTTCATTGCCGGCGTCGGGCCCGGTGCGCGCTACAAGTACCACGTCGCCTCGCGTTATCGCGACTACCGCGCCGACAAAGGCGATCCGTTTGCATTCGCGTGGGAATCGCCGCCGCAAACGGCCTCGCGCGTATGGGACTTGGGCTACGCGTGGGATGATGGGGAATGGATGACAGCGCGCGCCGCGCGCAACTCGTTGACTGCACCGCTGTCGATCTATGAGATGCATCTGGGCTCGTGGCGACGACGCGACGGCAGCGTCTTTCTGAGCTATCGCGAGCTCGCGCAGGAGCTTCCCGCGTATCTCGCCGATCTCGGATTCACGCACGTCGAATTCCTGCCGCTGACGGAACATCCGTTCTATGGTTCGTGGGGCTATCAGACGACGGGCTACTTCGCGCCGACGGCGCGCTACGGCACGCCGCAGGATTTCATG
The DNA here is from genome assembly GCA_036506975.1 of Casimicrobiaceae bacterium. Classification (GTDB taxonomy): domain Bacteria; phylum Pseudomonadota; class Gammaproteobacteria; order Burkholderiales; family Casimicrobiaceae; genus PALSA-1003. Next base: position 10,014 of record DASXQW010000224.1, read on the forward strand.
TTTCTCGTCGAGCAGCTGCATCGCAACGGCATCGGCGTCATTCTCGACTGGGTTCCGTCGCATTTCCCGGGCGACGAGCACGGGCTGGCGTATTTCGACGGGACGCATCTTTACGAGCACGCCGATCCGCGGCAGGGCTATCACCCCGATTGGAGCAGTTACATCTTCAACTACGGTCGCAGTGAAGTCCGGGCGGTGCTCGCAAGCAGCGCCCGGTTCTGGTTCGACAAATATCACGTCGACGGCCTGCGCGTCGATGCTGTGGCGTCGATGCTCTATCTGGACTACGCACGGCAGGGCGGCGACTGGGTGCCGAATCGGTACGGCGGCCGCGAAAACCTCGAAGCGATCGAATTCCTGAGGCACTTGAACGAATCGATCTACCGCGATTACCCTGACGTGCAGACGATCGCCGAGGAGTCGACGGCGTGGCCGATGGTTTCGCGGCCCGCATACGTCGGCGGCCTGGGCTTCGGCCTCAAGTGGAACATGGGTTGGATGCACGACACGCTGGCGTACATGGCGCGAGATCCGCTGTACCGCCGCCATCATCAGAACGAGATAACATTCAGCATCTGGTATGCTTTCAGCGAAAACTTCGTGCTGCCGCTCTCGCACGACGAAGTCGTCTACGGCAAGCGCTCTCTGCTGTCCAGGATGCCGGGCGACGACTGGCAACGGTTCGCCAACCTGCGCCTGCTCCTGGGCTACATGTGGCTGCATCCGGGCAAGAAGCTGCTGTTCATGGGTAGCGAGTTCGGGCAATGGCGCGAATGGAACCACGACCACAGCCTGGACTGGCATCTGCTCGCGCTCGAGCCGCATCAGCGCTTGCAACAATGGGTACGCGATCTCAATCGGTTGTATCGCGCCGAGCCCGCGCTGCACGCCGCCGATTGTCGCGCGGAAGGCTTCGAGTGGATCGACAGCGGCGACGCGGCGCACAGCGTGCTCTCCTTCCTGCGGCGCGGGGGCGATGGCGGGACAATCCTCGTCGTGTGCAATTTCACGCCGGTGCCGCGCCACAATTATCGCGTCGGGGTCCCTGGGGGCGGCTTCTGGCGCGAGCTTCTCAACAGCGACGCGATCTGCTACGGCGGGAGCGGGCAGGGCAACCTGGGCGGTATCGACGCCGCGCCGATGGGAGCGGCAGGGCGCTTTCACTCGATCAATGCCACGCTGCCGCCGCTGGGCGTCGCGGTCTTCAAGGGCGGCTGATGGCCCGAGTACAGGCTCAACACGTCGCAGCCCGCGCGCTCGAAGTCGATAACGGCCTGCGGCCGGTCATCATCGAAAGCGTGAAGCCGCAGGTCGATCAGGGGCGGTTCGCGATCAAACGCACGCCGGGCGAGACGGTCGTGGTCGAAGCCGACGTATTTGCCGACGGACATGACCAATTGCGTTGCCTGCTTCGCCATCGCCGCGCCGGCGCGCGCGAGTGGTTCGAGACGGCGATGACGGCGCTCGGCAACGATCGCTGGCGCGCCGGGTTCATCGTGACCGAGCTCGGCCGCTACGAATATCAGGTCACGGCGTGGGTCGATGCGTTCCTGTCCTGGCGCCACGACTTCGTGCGGCGCGGTACCGCGGACGAAGCCGATATTGCGCTGGCGCTGCTGACCGGCGCGGCGCTGGTGCAGGACGCCGCGAAGCGCGCCCTCGCAAATGCGGGTAAGCGCCTGCGCGAGATCGCGCGGACGCTCGCGGCCAACGGCAAGCTTTCCGCCCGCCGCGAGCTGGCGCTCGGCGACGAGCTCGCCCTGCTGATGCAGGCGAATGCGGATCGTCGCGCGGCGACCACGCTCGAACCGCCGCTCTCCGTCACCGTCGAGCCGGAACGCGCGCGCTTTTCGAGCTGGTACGAGATGTTTCCGCGCTCGTGCGGTCCGCCGGGGAGCGGGCACGGCACGTTCGCCGATTGCGAGGCTCTGCTGCCGCGCATCGCCGCGCTGGGCTTCGACATTCTGTATTTTCCGCCGATCCATCCGATCGGGCGCGTCAAGCGCAAGGGCCGCAATAACGCGCTCGTCCCGGCCGCCGACGATCCGGGCAGCCCTTGGGCGATCGGCGCCAAAGAGGGCGGGCACAAGGCGATTCATCCCGCGCTCGGAACGCTAGACGATTTCCGGCGGCTCGTGGTCGCAGCAAGGGAGCTCGGGATCGACATCGCGCTCGACATCGCGCTGCAATGCGCGCCCGACCATCCCTACGTCAAGGAGCATTCGGAATGGTTCCGGCGGCGCGCCGACGGGAGCATTCAATACGCGGAAAATCCGCCCAAGAAATACGAGGATATCTATCCGTTCAATTTCGCGACGCCGAATCCAACCGCGTTGTGGGAAGAGATCAAGAGCATCTTTGACTACTGGATCGCGCAGGGAGTGCGCGTCTTCCGCGTCGACAATCCGCACACCAAGCCGTTCGCCCTTTGGGAATGGCTGATCGGCGAAATCAAGCGCGACCACCCCGAGGTGATTTTCCTGTCCGAAGCGTTCACGCGGCCGCGCGTGATGCATCGCCTGGCGAAGCTCGGCTTCAGCCAGTCGTACACGTACTTCGCCTGGCGCAATACCAAGGCCGAGCTGATCGACTACTTCACCGAGCTGACCGCGACGGAAGCGCGGGAGTATTTCCGACCCAATGCCTGGCCGAACACGCCGGACATCCTGACCGAATACATGCAGTTCGGGGGGCGGCCCGCGTTCATGGCCCGGCTCGTGCTCGCGGCGACGCTGTGCGCGAATTACGGCATCTACGGACCGGCGTTCGAGCTGTGCGAGAATCGTCCGCGCGAGCCGCACAGCGAAGAGTATCTCGATTCCGAGAAATACGAGATCCGCCATCGAGACCTGGACCGGTCCGACAGCCTTCGCGATTTCATCGCGCGGGTGAACGCGGCGCGGCACGCGAACGCGGCGCTGCAGTTCGACTGGAACCTGCGCTTTCACGCCGTCGACAACGACCAGCTCATCTGCTACAGCAAGACCACGGCCGATCGCGCGGGCACGATGCTGATGGTCGTGAACATCGATCCGCATCATACGCAATCGGGCTGGGTCGAACTGAACCTCGCCGAGCTAGGCATCGATGCCGGCGAGGTCTTCCAGGCGCACGATCTGCTCTCCGACGCGCGCTACCTCTGGCGCGGCCCGCGCAACTACGTCGAGCTCAATCCGCAAGTCTGTCCCGCGCACGTATTGCGCCTGCGCCGCCGGCTGCGGACCGAGCGCGATTTCGATTACTTCGCCTGACCCTATTGCCGCATGGACCAGCTTGCGACCGAGCCAGTATCGCCGCCGAGCAGCGAAGCCGAGCCCGAGAAGGATCGCCTCTGGTACAAGGACGCCATCATCTATCAGCTTCACATCAAGGCGTTCTTCGATTCTAACGACGACGGGATGGGCGACTTCAGGGGCCTGACCGAGAAGCTCGATTACATCCAGGACCTCGGGGTCAACGCGATCTGGCTGCTCCCGTTCTACCCGTCGCCGCTACGCGACGACGGCTACGACGTCGCCGATTACCACAAGATCAACCCATTGTACGGAAGCCGCGGCGACTTCCACCATTTCGTGCGCGAGGCGCACCGCCGCGGTTTGCGGGTAATCACCGAGCTGGTGGTCAACCACACCTCGGACCAGCATCCCTGGTTCCAGGCGGCGCGACGCGCGCCGAAGGGCTCGAACAAGCGTAACTACTACGTGTGGAGCGACACTCCCGACAAGTACAAAGGCACGCGCATCATCTTCACCGACACCGAGAAGTCGAATTGGGCGTGGGACGAGGTCGCACAGGCATTTTACTGGCACCGCTTCTTCAGCCACCAGCCGGATTTGAACTTCGACAACCCGCACGTGCTGAAGGCAATCTATCGTGTCATGCGCTTCTGGCTCGACATCGGCGTCGACGGGTTCCGACTCGACGCGATCCCTTATCTGTGCGAGCGCGAGGGGACCAACAACGAGAACCTGCCGGAGACGCACGCGGTGCTCAAAAACCTGCGCGGGCTCCTCGATGCGCATTATCCCAACGTGCTGCTGCTGGCTGAGGCGAACCAGTGGCCCGAAGATGTGCGCGAGTACTTCGGCGACGGCAACGAGTGCCATATGGCGTATCACTTCCCGCTGATGCCACGCATGTACATGGCCATCGCGCTGGAAGAGCGGCATCCGATCACCGATATCATGAATCAGACACCGGACATTCCGGAAAGCTGCCAGTGGGCGATCTTCCTGCGCAACCACGACGAACTGACCCTCGAGATGGTGACGAGCAAGGAACGCGACTATATGTACAACATGTACGCCGCCGACAAGCGCGCGCGTGTCAATCTGGGCATCAGGCGCCGACTCGCTCCGCTGCTCGAGAATGACATCGGGCGCATCAAGCTCATGGTCAGCTTGTTGCTGTCGATGCCCGGATCGCCGATTCTCTATTACGGCGACGAAATCGGCATGGGAGACAACATCTACCTCGGCGACCGCGACGGCGTCCGCACGCCGATGCAGTGGCGGCCGGAGCGCAACGGCGGTTTCTCGCGCGCGGATCCGCAGCGACTTTATCTGCAGCCGATCATGGACCAGATCTACGGCTACGAAGTGGTGAACGTCGAGGCACAGACGCGCGCACCTTGGTCGTTGCTCAACTGGACGCGACGCATCCTCGCGGTCCGCAAGGGCTTCCAGGCGTTCGGGCGGGGCACGCTCAGGTTCCTGCGCCCGGCGAATCGCAAGATACTCGCTTACCTGCGCGAGTACGGCGACGAGATCATCCTCTGCGTAGCCAACCTTGCGCGCTCGGCACAACCGGTCGAACTCGATCTCGCCAAATACAAGGGACGCGTTCCGATCGAGCTGATCGGCCGCACAGCATTCCCACCGATCGGGGAGCTGCCCTATCTCCTGACGCTCTCCGGACACGACTTCCTGTGGTTTCGCCTCGCACCCGCCGAGAAAGCGCCGGGTGGGCGCGAGGAACTATTGCCCCGCGATGAGCTTCCCGTGCTGGTTCTGTTCGACGGTTGGGCAAGCCTGTTCCGCGATCGCGTCGTGCCGTGGCGCATCACGATGTCGGAGAGGGTACGCAAGCAGGTTGAGACCGAGGCGCTGCCGGCGTTCGTCGCCGGGCGTCGCTGGTATGCGGCGAAAAGCGAGCCCGTGCGGCGCGTCGAGATAGCCGATCACGTCGAGTGGAAGCCCCGCGACCGCAGCTATCTCGTGACCTTGGCGCGCGTGGAAGGCGCGAGCGGCGAAACGCAGACGTACTTCCTGCCACTCACCCTTGCCTGGGAAGACATCGATGAGTCCATGGTGAACGCGCTGGGCAGCTTCACGATCGCCAAAGCTCGCCAACAAGCACAGGTCGGCGTACTCGCGGATGCGTTCGGCGACGAGACCTTCGTTCGCGCGCTGGTCGCCGCGGTAGGCGAGAGCGTGCAGCTCAAGTCGGCGCGCGGAAGCTTGCACTTCAAGCCGACGAGCGCGTTCGCACGGCTGGTCGGATCGGACATCGGCGCGCTGCCGGCGACGATGCCAAGCGCGCAAAGCAGCAACACGATTGTCTCGCTCGGCGATCGAGTGTTCATCAAGGGCTACAGGCGCCTGCAGGCGGGGGTGAATCCGGAGGTCGAGATCGGCCGCTATCTCACCGATGTGGTTCAGTTCGCCCACTGCGTTCCGGTGGCGGGCAGCGTCGAGTACCTCGCGGAGGACGGACGCAGCGCGACACTCGCACTGATTCAGAAGTACGTGTACAACCAGGGCAGCGGTTGGGACTACACGCTCAACCACCTGGACCGGTTCTTCGAGGACACCTCGCGCGAGGCGACAGCTGCCGGGCCGGATGTGCATGACGGCTACACCGCGCTTGCACGCACGCTCGGCATGCGGACGGCCGAGTTGCACGCGGCGTTCGCACGAAGCACCGGGGATCCGGCGTTCGACCCGGTACCGCACGGAACCGCCGATGTCGGTGCGTGGACCGAACGCGTACGCGCGGAGGCAATGGCGGTAATCGATCGCTTGGAGCAGCGGCGCGATACGCTTCCGGAGTCCGTCCGCCCCGACGCCGATCGCCTGCTTGCGCAGCGTGAGCGGTTGCTCGCTCGGATCGCAGCCCATGCGAACGACGACGGTAAAGGGATCAAGACCCGTCTGCACGGGGATTATCATCTTGGGCAGGTGCTGCTCGTGCATAACGATTTCGTCATTATCGACTTCGAGGGCGAGCCATCGCGCACGATGGAGGAGAGGGCGCAGAAGCATTCTCCGCTCAAGGACGTTGCGGGAATGCTGCGCTCGTTCGACTATGCGATGCACACCGCGTTGTTCAAGTTCGTCTCCGAACGCCCGGACGCGCGCGAAGCGGTAGAGCCTGCCGGCCGGCAGTGGCAGGCGCGAGCGGCAGGGGCCTTCCTCGACGGTTACGACGATGTCGCGCGCGCCAGTGGACTGACTTCCGCGCGTGCGGAAATGAAGGGGTTGCTCGATCTCTTCGTGCTCGAAAAGGCGGTGTACGAGCTCAAGTACGAGGTCGACAATCGTCCGGACTGGGTGCGGATTGCGCTCATCGGCCTGCTGGATACCCTCAAGCGCAGCCGCTGAACCCGTGCGACCGCAACCGCGCGCAGGCGAAAGCGGCTCACAAGTTCGCGCCGTCTTCAAGAGGAGAACGTGATGGACGTCAACATGCTGCTCGAGTCGATCAGGGAGTCGCTGCACCAGATCGGGGTTTTCCTGCCCAGGTTACTCCTCGCGATCGTCATTCTCATCGCCGGCTGGCTCATCGCAAAGACGGTACGCTTTGCGATCATCCGGGCTTTGCGCGCGATCAACTTCAACGTGGTCACCGAGAAAGCGGGGATCGACCACTTCCTGAAAGAGGGCGGTGCTGACATCGATACGATCCGCGTGCTCGGCGCCTTGTCCTATTGGCTGGTGATCCTGGCCGCGCTGATGGTTGCCTCCAACAGCCTCGATCTCGCGTACGTTACCGACCTCATCGGCCGCATCGTGCTGTTCGTGCCCAAGGTGATGGTCGCCGTCGTGATCCTGGTCTTTGGCGTATATTTCGCGCGCTTCGTCAGCGCGGCTCTGACGACGTATCTGCGCAACATCGGTGTCGGCGAAGCGGGCCTGGTCGGCCGGCTCGCGCTGTACGCGATCGTTGTCTTCGTGATCATGATCGCGCTCGACCAGATGGGCCTGGGCGACATCATCCGCCAGGCGTTCCTGATCATCGTCGCGGCGATCGCGCTCGGCCTCGCGCTGGCCTTCGGCCTGGGCGGTCAGAAGCGCGCCGCCGAACTCATCGAGCGTTGGTCGCGCCATAGCGTCGAGGAGAAGTCGGGAGCACGCGGTCAGACGAAGTCGGTGCTGTGACGGACGACCCGTGGCACACCGCAGGTAGCGACCCAGGACCAACGAGCCGGTGAAACGTGAGCGGTGCGACCAGCCCTGGTTCGATGAAGCCGTTCATGGCGGTCTGGCCGGGCAGGCCGTATCCGCTCGGCGCCACCTGGGATGGCGAAGGCGTCAATTTCGGACTTTTCTCCGAGCATGCGGAGCACGTTGAGCTCTGCCTGTTCGATCCCAAGGGGCGGCGCCAGCTCGAATGCATTGCGCTTCGCGAGCAGACCGATCAGGTCTGGCATTGTTACCTTCCCGACGCGCGACCGGGGCTGCTCTACGGCTATCGCGTTCACGGGCCGTACGATCCGCAAGCCGGCATGCGCTTCAATGCGAAAAAGCTGCTGCTCGATCCGTACGCCCGTTCGATCGCGGGCACCCTGCGCTGGAGCGACGCGCATTTCGGTTATCGCGTCGGCAGCAGGCGCGAGGATCTCGCGGCCGACGACCGCGACAGCGCGTTCGGCATGCCCAAGTGCCAGGTCGTCGATCCGGCATTCACCTGGGGCGACGACCGGCGGCCCAACAGGCCCTGGAACGAGACCGCCATCTACGAGCTGCACGTCAAAGGCTTCACCATCAATCACCCCGACGTACCGCCGCAGCTACGCGGCAAGTATGCGGCGCTCGCCACGCCGCCCGTGCTCGAGCACCTGCGGCGGCTCGGCGTCACCGCGGTCGAGCTGATGCCGATCCACGCATTCGTCGACGATCATCATCTCGTACAGAAGGGACTGTCCAATTACTGGGGCTACAACACGATCGGCTTCTTCGCGCCCGACGCGCGCTATTCCGCCAACGGCATGCTGGCCGAATTCAAGACCATGGTGAAAACGCTGCATTCGGCGGGCATCGAAGTGATCCTCGACGTCGTTTACAACCATACCGCCGAGGGCGGGCGCCTCGGCCCGACGCTCTCGTTCCGGGGCATCGACAACGCGGCATATTACCGCCTCGTGCCCGACAACCCGCGCGAATACATGGATTTCACGGGCACCGGCAATACGCTCAACATGATGCATCCTCGCGTGCTCCAGCTCATCATGGACAGCCTGCGTTACTGGGTGCTGGACATGCACGTCGACGGTTTTCGCTTCGACCTCGCGGCGGCGCTGGCGCGCGAGCTGCACGAGGTGAACCGGCTCGGGGCATTCTTCGACGTCATTCACCAGGACCCGGTGCTGTCGCAGGTGAAGCTGATCGCAGAGCCCTGGGACCTCGGCGAGGGCGGCTATCAGGTCGGCAACTTCCCCGTGCGCTGGACTGAGTGGAACGGCAAGTACCGCGACGTCGTGCGCTCGGTCTGGAAAGGCGAGGGCGGGCTGATCGGCGAGCTCGCGTACCGGATCACCGGCTCGAGCGACCTGTACGCGCGTAATGGCCGCCGTCCCTACGCGAGCATCAACTTCGTCACGGCGCACGACGGGTTCACGCTCGAGGACCTCGTGAGCTACAACGAAAAGCACAATGAAGCGAACGGCGAAAACAACGAGGACGGCGAACCGCACAACCGCAGCTGGAACTGTGGCGTTGAGGGGCCGACCGACGATCCCGACGTGCTTGCGTTGCGCGCGCGGCAAAAGCGCAATCTCCTCGCGACGCTGTTCCTGTCTCAAGGCGTGCCGATGCTCCTCGCAGGCGACGAGCTGGGGCGCACGCAGCGCGGCAACAACAACGCGTACTGCCAGGACAACGAATTGAGCTGGATCGACTGGAGCCTGCGCGACAAGAACGAGGAATTGACCACTTTCGTGCAGCGCCTGGTGCAAATCCGCCGGCGGCACCCGCTGCTGCACCGACGCAGCTTTTTCCAGGGCCGGCGGATCATCGGTCCGGAGATCAAGGATATCGTCTGGCTCAATCCGGACGGCCATGAGATGTCGGACGCGGAATGGGGCCAATCGTTCGTTCGCTGCCTCGGCGTCTATCTGGCGGGGCGCGCCATCGACGAGCAGGACGAGCGCGGCCGGCCGCTGCTCGACGACGATTTGCTGATCCTCATGAACGCGCATCACGAAGCGATCCCGTTCACGCTGCCCGCCTTCGACGGCGCGCAGTGGCACGCGTTGCTGGACACGCATCAGGATTCGGCGCTCGCTCCGGAGGGCCTCGGCGGCGGCGAGATCTACCCTTTGCAAGGGCGATCGGTCGCGCTGCTGATGCAGTTCCGGAGACCCGCGTGAGGTATGCGCACGCGATGCCGTTTGGCGCCGAAGTCCGCGCCGACGGCCGCGTGCGCTTTCGACTGTGGGCACCGGCCGCAACGAAGGTGGAGCTCGTTCTCTACGGGCCGCACGCTCGCGCGGCGCGCGAGCCGCTGCCGATGCAACGCTGCGAAGACGGCTTCCACGAGCTCATCACCGGCGGGGCGAATGCCGGAAGCCGGTATCGGTTTCGCATCGACGACCGCATCGAAGTTCCCGATCCGGCGTCACGCGCCAATCCCGACGACGTGCGTGGCGCGAGCGAGGTGATCGACGCGCGTGCGTTTGCTTGGGACGATGCGGGATGGTCGGGCCGGCCGTGGCACGAAGCCGTGATCTACGAGCTGCACGTCGGCACGTTCACGCCGGCGGGGCGCTTTCTGTCCGCCATCGAGCGCGTACCGTATCTGGCGGCACTCGGCGTCACGGCGGTGGAGCTGATGCCGATTGCGGATTTTCCGGGGACTCGCAACTGGGGCTACGATGGCGTATTGCCGTTCGCGCCCGACGCGAGCTATGGCACGCCCGACGATCTGAAGCATCTCGTGCAGGCCGCGCACCGGCACGGGCTGATGATATTTCTCGACGTCGTGTACAACCATTTCGGACCCGAGGGCAACTTTCTGCACGCGTACGCGCCAGCCTTTTTCAGCGACTGCTACAGGACCTTGTGGGGGCAGGCGATCAACTTCGACGGCGAGGGCAGCCGGCAGGTGCGCGACTTCTTCATCCACAATACGCTCTACTGGCTCGAGGAATACCGCTTCGATGGCCTGCGCTACGACGCGGTCAATGCAATCCGCGACAATTCGCGGCGGCACATTCTGGAGGAGATCGCCGCGGCAGCACACGCCGGACCGGGTCGCGAGCGGCCGGTGCATCTGGTGCTCGAAAACGACGACAACGCGGCTCACTACCTGCGTCCTCGGAAGGCGTTGAGGTTTCGAGCGCAATGGAATGACGACATCCATCACGCTCTGCACGTCGTCGCGACGGGCGAGTCCGACGGCTATTACGCCGACTACGTGCCACGGCCCGTGGCGCATCTCGCCCGCTGTCTCACCGACGGCTTCGATTATCAGGGCGAGGCGTCGCAATTCCGCGACGGCCGCCGCCGCGGCGAACCGAGCGCTTCTTTGCCGCCGACCGCGTTCGTGAGCTTTCTGCAGAACCACGATCAGGTCGGCAATCGTGCTTTCGGTGAACGGGTGACGGCGTTCGCACCGGAGCGGGTGGTGCGCTGCCTCACTGCCATACTCCTCCTGGCGCCGCAGCCGCCGCTGCTGTTCATGGGACAGGAGTTCGCCGCCGGTTCGCCGTTTCAGTTCTTCTGCGATTTCGAGCCCGAGCTTGCTGCCGCGGTCGTGCGCGGGCGCCGCGCGGAATTCGCCCGGTTCGCACGCTTTGCGAGCCCCGCCGAGCGCCAGAAGATTCCCGATCCGAACGACGTGGCCAGCTTCGAGCGCTCGCGACTCGCCTGGATCGAGATCGATGACGTCGCGCACGCCGCCTGGCTCGATTATCACCGCGAGCTGCTGGCGATCCGGCGTCGGGATGTCATGCCGCTTTTGCCGCGGCTTCCGGGCGGAGCGGCGCAAGCCGATCTACTCACGGACACCGCATTCGCGGTGGCGTGGTCGTGCGACAACGGCGTGCGGCTCACGCTGGTTGCGAATCTGGGCGAGGGCACGGTGGCGGCGCCGCCCGCCAGCGGCCGTCTGCTCCACGCGGTGCCGGGCGAGGGAACGGAAAAAACAACCGTCACGTTAGAGCCATGGTCGACGCGGTGGTATTTGCGGGATGCGGCATGAACAACGGTGCCGTCGGAGCAGAGGACGCGATCGGCCGTCTGGCTGGATACGCCGGCATCGTTCCGGAGTATCTCGACCTTCGCAACGAGCGCCATGTGACATCCAGGGAAACGCAGCAGGCGCTGCTCGCCGCGATGGGCATCGCCGTTGCGAGCGACGCCGATGCGATTGCGGCGCTCGCCGCCCAGGAGGCACGCGCGCTGCAGCGGCCCGTCGCGCCGGTCGCGGTGTTCCGTGCCGACGATACGCCGCTGTCGGTTGAGCTCGCCGTCCCGACTTCGCGCGCCGAGCGGCCGCTCGCCTGGTTGCTCACGGCGGAGCGTGGCGAGAGCTGGCGCGGCAGCGTGGTGCCGACTGCTCTGCAGCAGATCGAGGCGCGAGCGATCGTCGGCGCGAGCTTCGCGCGCTATCGGCTCGCACTTCCCGTTACCGCAGCAACGCTGGGTCAGGGGTATCACCGCTTCGAGCTCCAAACCGGTGACGATGCCGACCACGTGGCGGCAACGCTCATCGTCGCGCCGCCGGGCTGTTACGAGCCACCCGCGCTCGCGGGCGGAGGTCGCGTTTGGGGCCCGGCGGTGCAGCTCTATTCGATCCGCTCGCGGCGCAACTGGGGTGTCGGCGATCTCACCGATCTCAAGCGCGTCACCGAATTCGCCGCCGCCGCCGGCGCCGGCATCGTCGGCCTCAACCCCTTGCACGCCCTTTCTTCGGTCGCGCCGCAGCATGCGAGCCCGTACAACCCGTCGACCCGCTTGTTCGGCAATCCGATCTACATCGATGTCGAGGCCGTGCCCGAATTCGCGCACTGCGAGGCCGCGCGCCGCGCGGTGGCGAACGCGGGCTTCCAGGCGAAGCTTCGCTGGCTGCGCGAGGGCGAGCTGGTCGGGTACCGCGTCAGCTTCGCCGCGAAACGGGAGATCATGGAGCTGCTCTATCGCTGCTTCCGCGAACAGCACCGGGGGCGCGCGGACGCGCGTGACCGCGCGTTCGCGGCGTATCTCGCAAGCGGCGGGGAGACGTTGCGTCGGCACGCGTTGTTCGAGGCGATCGCAGAAAAGATGCACGGCGACGGCATCGCGGCGGCGGGCGATTGGCGCGGATGGCCCGTTGCGTTGCGGGACGTCAATGCACCTGCGGTGGCGGCCTTCGCCGCGGCACACGTTGAGCGTGTCGAGTTCCACGCTTACCTGCAATGGCAGTTCGACACGCAGCTCGACACCGCGGGCGAGGCCTCGGCCGCACTTGGCCTTGGCGTGGGGCTGCTGCAGGACCTCGCCGTCGGCATCAACCCGGGAGGCTCGGAGAGCTGGTCCGACCCGTCGCTCTACGCCGTGAGAGCCAGCGTCGGTGCGCCGCCCGATCCCTACAACGCTGCGGGACAGAATTGGGGATTGCCGCCGCAGATCCCTGAGCGGTTACGCGATGCGGCCTATGCACCCTTCATCGCTACGCTGCGGCGGAACATGCGCGCGGCGGGCGCGTTGCGCATCGACCACGTGATGGGGCTGCTGCGCCTGTACTGGGTGCCTGCCGGCGCGGGAGGCGACGCGGGCGCGTATGTGCGCTACCCGTTCGAAGATCTCCTCGGGATCCTCGCGCTCGAGAGCCAGCGCAACCGCTGTATGGTGATCGGCGAGGACCTGGGCACCGTGCCCGATGAAGTCCGCGCGGGCCTTCCGCGCGTCGGCGTGCTCTCGTTGCGGCCGCTGTATTTTGCGCAGGAAGCCGACGGCGAGTTCATACCGCCCGCGGCGTATCCGCGCGATGCCGTCGTCTCCGTCGGGACGCACGATCTCGCCACCCTCAAGGGTTTCTGGGTTGGCGCGGACCTCGACGCACGCGAGGCGCTCTCGCCGTTCCCGCAGCCCGAGCATCGCTACGCGCAGAACGTCGAGCGCACGGGACAGCGCAGGCGCCTCCTGCACGCGCTGCAGCACGAAGCGCTGCTCCCCGCCGGCATCGATCCGTATCACGCCGCGCGCGGCGAGTGGTCGCCCGAGCTCGGCCTCGCGCTGCAGCGCTATCTCGCACGCTCACCCGCGAAGATCCTTCTGATCGCGATGGAGGACGTGTTCGAACAGCTCGACCAAGTCAATCTGCCCGGGACCGTGGACGAGCTCCCGAACTGGCGCCGCAAGCTTGTCCGCGATCTGGAAGACTGGGCTCAGGATCCTGCCGTGCGCGCGCTGATCGACAGGCTGAGCGCGGAACGGCCACCGACCGCGCCGGGTGCCGTCGCGCGGTAAGTCGAGCGCATGGTTCGCCCCGACGTACCGCGCGCCACGTATCGCCTGCAGCTCAATCGCGGCTTCACCTTCGCGCAAGCCACCGAGCTCGTTCCGTATCTCGCGGAGCTCGGCGTCAGTCACGTCTATCTCTCACCTTATTTCAAAGCGCGGCCCGGGAGCCTGCACGGCTACGATGTCGTCGATCACAACGCGCTCAATCCCGAGATCGGCAGCCGAGCCGAGCTCGATCGGCTGTGCGCCACGCTGCGCGAGCACGGCATGGAGCAGGTGCTCGACATCGTCCCGAATCACGTCGGGGTGCTCGGCGCCGTCAACCCGTGGTGGCAGGACGTGTTGCAGAACGGCCGCGCGGCGGCGTACGCGAGCTTCTTCGACATCGATTGGGAGCGACTGCGCGACGGGCTGCACGGCAAGCTGTTGGTGCCCGTCCTGGGCGAGCCGTACGGCGTGGTGCTCGAGCGCGGCGAGCTCGTGCTGGCATTCGACGCCGCGCAGGGCGAGCTCGGCATCCGTTACGGAAGTCATCGCTTTCCGCTCGATCCGCAGACGTATCCGCGCATCCTCGCGCCCGCTGCGGAGCGCCTGCGGCCGCGCCTGGCCGAAGAGGAAGCGGCACTGGCCGACGCGTTCGACAGCCTCGCCTTGGCCTTCGGAGTATTGCCGAAGGTTATCGAGACTGCTCCGGCGCGCATCGCGGAACGGCAGCGCAATGCGCCCCTGTACACGCAGCGTCTCGCGCGCCTTTGCGCTCGTTCGGCTGAAGTCGTACGTTGCATCGAAGAAGAGGTGCGGCAGCTCAACGGTCGCCCGGGCGATCCGGCGAGCTTCGACAACCTGGACAAGCTACTCTCGGCGCAGGTCTTTCGTCTGGCGTCGTGGCGGATGGCGGCCGATGACATCAACTATCGCCGCTTCTTCGACATCAACGAGCTGGCGGCGCTCCGCGTGGAAGAGCCGGCGGTCTTCGAGGCCACCCATCGCTTGCTCTTCGAGCTCATGGCGAGCGGCCAGGTGAGCGGCGTGCGCGTCGATCATCCCGACGGGCTTTACGATCCCGCGGAGTATTTTGCGCGCCTGCAGCGCGGTGCCGCGGAGCGGCTGCCCGCCGGGACTGCGATCGGCGACGCCGCGCCGCCCGAGCGCGCCTTGCCGCTGTATATCCTCGTGGAAAAGATCGTCGCCGCCTTCGAGCAACTGCCGACGGCATGGCCGGTCGCCGGCACCACGGGCTACGACTTCGCCAACCTGGTTAACGGACTCTTCGTCGACGCCGGTGCGGAGGCGAAGCTCACGCGGGGCTATTTCGCGTTCATACGGGAACGGCCGGAATTCGATGAGATCGTCTATCGCTCCAAAAAACGCATCATGCACATCACCCTCGCGGCCGAGCTCAATGCGCTGGCGAGCCTCCTGGCGCGGATCGCGCAAGCCAATCGCGCCACCTGCGACTTCACGCACTACAGCCTGCGTGCGGCGCTGACCGAGGTCGTGGCGTGCTTTCCCGTGTATCGCACTTACGTGACGTCGACGCAGGTGTCGGGCGAGGACCGGCGCTTCATCGACTGGGCGGTGCGCGTGGCGAGGAAGAAGGCCGCGGCTTCGGAGGCGACCGTCTTCGACTTTATAGACGCAGTGCTGTCGACCGATCTCGCGCAGGAGCGGCCCGAAGCGGAGCGCGCGCACATCGTGCGCTTGGCGATGAAATTCCAGCAGTTCACGGGCCCGGTGATGGCCAAGGGCGTGGAAGACACCGCGTTCTACCTTTACAACCCGCTGCTTTCGTTGAACGAGGTCGGCGGCGATCCACGACGATTCGGCGTGTCCATTGCCGCGTTTCATCACGCCAACGCATATCGCGCCACGCATTGGCCGCATGCGATGCTCGCCACGTCGACGCATGACAGCAAACGCTCCGAAGACGTCCGCGCACGGATAAACGTGCTTTCCGAAATGCCCGCGGAGTGGCGGTTGCACGTCGCTCGCTGGCGCCGGCTCAACCGCTCGCGCAAGCGCAAGCTGGAAGAGCTGGAGGCACCAACGCGCAACGACGAATATCTGCTCTACCAGACGCTGGTGGGCGCGTGGCCGGCGAATGCTGACGAACCCGCAGTCTGCGCCGAGCTCGGCGAGCGCATCGAGCGCTACCTGATCAAGGTCGTACGCGAGGCCAAGGCGGTCAGCTCGTGGATCAATCCGAACGAAGCCTACGAATCGGCCTACGTCGATTTCGCGCGCGCGCTGCTGACGCCGCCCGGCAACGAGCGGTTCCTGGCCGACTTCATTCCGTTCCAACGCCGCGTGGCGTGGTTCGGCATGCTGAACAGCCTGGCGCAGACGCTGCTCAAGCTCACTGCGCCCGGCGTGCCGGACATCTACCAGGGCTGCGATCTGTGGCAACTCAGCCTGGTCGATCCGGACAACCGGCGGAGCGTCGACTACGCGCCGCGCGTGCAGGCGCTGGACGCGATGCGCACGGCTGCCACGGGCACTGAAGAAGCGCTCAGATCACTCGCTGGCGATCTGTTGCAGCACATCGACGACGGCCGCATCAAGCAGTTCGTGATCTGGCGCGCGCTTGCGCTGCGGCGCGAGCGTGAGGGGCTCTTCCGCGACGGCGGCTACACGCCGCTGCCGGCGGCGGGTGCCAAGGCGGATCATGTATGCGCGTACGCGCGAGTTCTCGGCGAAGACTGCGCTATCGTCATCGCGCCGCGTCTCGCGTGCACGCTGATGGGAGGCGAATCACGCTTGCCCCTTGGAGCCGATGTGTGGGAGGACACGAGCGTCGATGTTTCGGGGTTGCCGCAGCCGTGCCTGCGCAACGCACTCACCGGAGTGCGAGTCGACGCAACCGTCGTCCAGAGCGGTGTACTAAGCGTCGCCGCGACGCTCGACATCTATCCGCTGGCGCTGCTCGTGCCCGACGATCGTTGATCGCGCCCGAAGACGAAGGCGCGCAATCCGTGGGCTTCGCCCAGTCGAAAATCGTGTCGGCCGTACGCCGCGGCGCGATGAAAGTGGACGGAACCCAGCTGTGATTCGTCGCGTGCATCAGCGTCGCAAGCTGTGAATTGCGCGAGCTGTTCTCGATTTTCGTGTCGTGGTAAGGGAGCAGTCGATTAACAACGCGCTGTGATAGCGTCCCTGGTTTGTTGCAACGTACGCCGGAGGCGGGACATGGAAGATCATGCCGATGTCAGGTTAGTCGAAATCCTTCATAAACTTGGGCTGACGGAGCAAATGGTGCGGGACCATGTCATCCGACCCGACCATGTCAAGGCCGCAGCCCTCCGCATTGAGCTGCGCGATGTGGGAGATGGTGACGACGATCCCAGCAATCCACCGCCCCCTTCGGGACTGTTCTACCGTCTCAACGTTCAAAAGTTGAGCCGTGATCTACACGATCTGCTGAGCCCCTGCGTCGTCGGATACTCGATGCAGCTGCGGCGCTACGGACGAACGATATTCGACCGGCAATGGAACTGGTCGAAGACGCCCGGTGACGGCGGCGTTCCTTGGGCGTCGGATATACCGATGCACATCGCAAGCGTGAGCAAGCTCATCACCGCGATGGCGATGACCAAGCTGCTCCACAGCCGCAACATCTCCCCGGACGCGCATGTTTTGCCATGGTTGCCAAAGTATTGGCACAAGGGGCCCGGCGTTGAAAAGATCACTTTCCGACAACTTCTGACCCATACTTCTGGGCTTGTCCTCGTCGATGAGCCTGGCCCGTCCGACTTCCAGTTCATGAAGAACCAGATCGCCATCGGCACTGTGGGCAAACCGGGCTATAGGAACATGAACTTTGGACTGTGCCGTATCCTGATTAGCACCATCGATGCGCCGTTCTTATTCGACCTGCTAGGCCCGGGTGTCACCGATGCTTACTGGGACCTCACGACGATTCGATACTATGTGCGCTATGTCAGCGAGAACATTTTCGCCCCTGCGGGCGTGACGTCGACTCTCGAGCATACGGGAGACAATGCGCTCGCCTACCCGTATCCGGCCAGTGTGCCCGGTTGGAGCTCAGGCGACCTTTCGACGATGAGCGGCTGTGTCGCTTGGCATCTATCGGTTGACGACCTCCTCAACGTGATGGCGGCGTTTCGCCGGCGCGGCGCCATCGTCGACCCTGGCAGAGCACAAACGATGCTCGACAGACAGTTTGGCCTCGACGTGAAGAGGGATATGGCGCTGGGCCGCATCTACGCTAAGGGTGGCTTCTGGAGCTTCGACCATGGGCGCTTCGTTGAGCAGAGCAACGTGTTTTTCTTGCCCAAAGGCATGGAACTGGTGGTCTTGGCCAATTCGCCGTTCTGCAAGCCGGATACAGGCTTCATGGACAAGGTGCTTGCAGCAATCGAGGACAATATCGAAAACCGTCTGCTCACACTGACGGTCACAGCCGTTAGCGTGGCCGCGGCATTTGCGCTGATCCGGAACGCGCGAGCGCCTAAACACAGACGGTGACACACAGCAAGCGCCTCCGCTGCTACGGTCCGCGACTGTCCGCTCTCAATCCGCCGGACGAAAGGATCGCTCATCTACCGGCGGACCAAGAACCTTCGGGCGGTACAGCTTCTCCTCGGGAATTCCAAGCTCGAAAGCACCGTTCGATATCTGGGGATCGAGGTCGACGACGCCCTTGAGATAGCCGAGCAAACTGAAGTCTAGCGGAATGGGACGCCGGGGAGCGTCCGACGGGAGGGACGCTGACCGGCCAGTTCCAGACGGTCGCCCTCACATCTCATTTTGCCGGGAAGCAGCCGTTGACGAGGCGCCGGCGCCTGGCGATCCGAAGCCGCTGCCGGGTACTCAGCCAACGTACCTCAGCCGCACGACCTAATCCCAGCGGCCACTAGCCACCGGCCCCGCGCGCCACCCACGCTTGACTGCACGCTCGACGAGGGGGCAGGCATGGACGGCGCGTGCCAGGCCAGGGGGTTGTGTCAGAGTCTTTCGCACTTTCGTCGGCGGTAGCCTGATCCGATCTCAAGCGGCTGCCTCCTCAGGGAAGCGGGTTGAGCAGCGTTTCCATCGCCAGGTAACGCCGCTTGCCCCACTTCGTACTCGTACTCGCAATGTGTCGCAGTCGTGCTGCGACTAACATCAACGCTGAATGTCCGTCCGGAAATGCGCCGACCACGCGCGTGCGCCGGCGAATCTCGCGGATGATCCGCTCGAGTGGATTATTGGTCTTCACCTGGCGCCAGTGATTGCTCGGAAACGCGAAGTACGTCAGCGTCTCGTGCGGCTTCGACCAACCCAGCCGCCTTGGTTAGGCGCGTCGCACGCAGCTTCACCATCACTGCGCGCACCTTGTCCTCGGCGGAGCGGCGATCCCTCCTGGGCGTGGATGGCCTTCAATATTCGAGCGATGTCGGCGACCTTGCCCTTCGGCACGTTTCTATCCGTATCCGTTAATTGAAAAAGATTTATTGCGCAGTCATTGACAGCGGCCTACGCTTGACTCATGCGCAGAAACTGCTCCAAAGAAGTGCCACCAAACGATGGAGGATCGATATGTCCGACAAACAACACACCCGAAGTGTCAGCGAAAGCGAGAACCCCGCAATTCCCGCTCCGACTCCGAAGCGAAGCCGGCCGAGGACGAATGCCGACTGGTGGCCAAATCAGTTGGACCTCTCGGTGCTCCACCACCATTCGCACCTGTCCAATCCGATGGAAGAGGACTTCGACTACGCAGAACAGTTTAAGTCCCTCGACGTGGAAGCCCTGAAGCAGGACCTCATCGAGGTGATGACGACGTCGCAGGACTGGTGGCCGGCCGACTACGGTCACTACGGTCCGATGTTCATCCGCATGACGTGGCATGCCGCCGGGACTTACCGCATCGCCGATGGCCGTGGCGGTGGCGGCGAAGGCCAACAGCGCTTTGCGCCCCTCAACAGCTGGCCGGACAACGCCAATCTCGACAAGGCGCGCCGGCTGCTCTGGCCCATCAAGAAGAAGTACGGCCAAAAGATCTCGTGGGCGGATCTGCTGATCCTGGCCGGCAACGTGGCTTATGAATCGATGGGCTTCAAAACGTTTGGCTTCGGTTTCGGCCGGCCCGACGTCTGGGAGCCCGAGGACATCTTCTGGGGTCCGGAGGACACCTGGCTGGGAGACGAGCGCTATAGCGGCGACCGGGAACTCGGCAAGCCGTTCGGCGCCGTGCAGATGGGCCTCATCTACGTGAATCCTGAAGGGCCCGCGGGCAACCCCGATCCGGTGGCTGCCGCCCGGGACATCCGCGAGACCTTTGGCCGCATGGCCATGAACGACGAGGAGACGGTTGCGCTCATCGTGGGCGGCCACACGGTCGGCAAGACCCATGGTGCTGCGCCGGCGGTTGAGAACGTCGGTCCGGAACCCGAGGGCGCCCCCATCGAGGAGCAGAACCTCGGCTGGAAGAACAAGTACGGCACCGGCAAGGGCCCCCACGCGATCACTAGCGGCCTCGAGGGCGCATGGACCAACAACCCGATCAAGTGGGACAACGGATTCCTCGAGAACCTGTTCAAGTACGAGTGGGAGCTCACGACGAGCCCCGCGGGTGCGAAGCAGTGGACGCCGAAGAATCCCGAGGCGAAAGACACCGTGCCGGATGCCCACGACCCATCTAGGCGGCACGCGCCGACCATGCTGACGACAGACCTGTCGCTGAGAGTGGATCCGATCTATGGGCCGATTGCGAAGCGCTTCTACGAGAGCCCGGACCAGCTCGCTGACGCATTCGCCAAAGCCTGGTTCAAGCTGCTTCACCGCGACATGGGTCCCCGCTCACGCTATCTGGGACCCTGGGTTCCGGAGCCCCAGCTTTGGCAAGACCCGGTACCACCCGTTGATCATCAGCTGATAGGCGAACAGGACGTCGCCGCCCTCAAGCGCACGGTCCTCGACTCGGGTCTGTCCGTCCCTGAACTGGTTTCCACGGCCTGGAGAGCCGCGGCCAGCTTCCGTGGTACCGATAAACGTGGCGGTGCCAACGGAGCGCGGATCCGCCTTGCTCCGCAAAGGGATTGGGAGTCCAACGAGCCGCCGCGGTTGGCAAAGGTCCTGACGACCCTCGAGCAGATCCAGAAGGACTTCAACGGCTCACAATCCGGCGGCAAGAAGGTTTCGCTTGCCGATCTGATCGTCCTCGGCGGGTGCGCTGCCGTCGAGGAAGCGGCCAGAAAGGCGGGATACAACGTTACCGTCCCGTTCGCGCCAGGTCGCACCGATGCCTCGCAGGAGCAGACGGATGTGAACACGTTTGATGTGCTCGAGCCGATCGGCGACGGGTTCCGCAACTATTTCCGAGCGGAAGATCCGCTGTCGCCGGAGACCCGTCTCTTGGACCGGGCCAACCTCCTGAAGCTGACCGCGCCCGAGATGACAGTTCTCGTCGGCGGCATGCGCGCGCTGAACGCGAACCACGGGCAATCGAAACACGGCGTTTTCACCGACCGGCCCGACACGTTGACCAACGACTTCTTTGTGAACCTGCTCGACATGGGTACGGCGTGGAGACCCTCGGTCTCGGACAAGAACGTGTACGAGGGCCGCGATCGCACTACGGGAAAGACCAAGTGGACCGCGACGGCCGCCGACCTCGTCATCGGGGCACATTCCCAGCTTCGCGCGCTGGCTGAGGTCTACGCGAGCGATGACGGGAAGGAGAAGTTCGTGCGTGACTTCGTGGCGGCGTGGAACAAGGTCATGAACCTCGATCGCTACGACCTGCTCGCCCGGGGCAACGGTCGACGCGCGGTATCAGCCAGCCGCTGAGCTCGTTGCCAGTACCGCTGCCGCAAACGCAGGCGACCTATCGAGGGGCGCCTGCGCCTCCTTGCGCGGGTGCGTCGCTCAACGTCCCACGGTATTGAAGCTACTGGAGTCGACGAGGGCGCCGTTCAGGTAGGCCGAGAACGTTGTCGACTGAGGGTTGGAGTCGAAAGCAAATGTCAGCTCCATCAGATCCGAGGCGAAGGTAAACGAGGACGGATCCTGACAGCAGGGCTCGAAATTTACGATGACACTGGTTTATCACTGGCAGCGACTTTCTCATGGACGGCGGAGTCACAGCCGCCTACTGGTACGGCGACCTTGCCCCGACGTGACCGAAGCCCGCGACCGGAGGAATTGCCCACCAATTTGTTTAAGCCTACGCCGCTTAGTGGCGCGGCTTAAGTCAGATATCTGTCTGTCTTGCTTAGCCAGCGATGACCGAATTTCGCCATGTCCTTAAGCGTTCGCGAATGCGTCTACCGGTTGCGATGCCCAGTTATCAAGCAGCCACGCCCAAGTGTTGGGCTCACATTCGATCCGACGCGGGAACAATCGACTGCAAGCGGGCCAATAGCGGTCGTCCGCGCCATGTCACGCTGGCAATTCGATACAGGCACGCACGGTCTCTGCGTGGTGTACGATCGGCGCCACCCGCGGTCCCACCCTCTCAACTTCCCGAGAGGCACCATGCTGTTCGAACCCGCCCGGCACGAACCATTGCTCGACATCGACTGGGAGGCCACGCGAGCCCGTGCTGCCATTGCCGCCATCGTCGAAGAGATTGAGGCGACGCAGGGGAACGGCATCACCTGGCCCTGGCACCCGCTCGATGAAGGGAAAGATCCCGAGCCACCACATAAGTCGATCTATCTGGGCGCGTCCGGCGTGCTGTGGGCGATGTGGTACCTGCAGCGGGCCGGTGCGGTGTCGCTGCGCATCAAGCCGCCCGACTTGATCGATCGCGTCTACGAGTCCTACCTCGCCCAACCGGATACGGGCGAAGTCGTGCCTTCGTACTTCCTGGGCGAAGTGGGTATCCTGCTCATCCAGTGGCGGCTGACTGGCTCGCGCGAGTCGGCCGATCGCATGCACAGGGCGATCGCCAGGAACATCCCGAACCCGACCAATGAGGCACTCTGGGCGGCACCGGGCACCATGGTCGGCGCCCTGCACATGCTTGGCTGGACGGGAGAAGCACGCTGGCGCGAACTCTACCTGGAGAACGTCGAGCAGCTCTGGCGGACCTGGCTTCCCAGCAAGGCCGCCCGCTGCCACCTGTGGACGCAGGATCTCTGCGGCCGCATCGAGCAGCTGCTCGGCGCCGCTCACGGCTTCGCGGGAAATGCCTACGCGCTGCTGCGCGGCGCGGCATTGCTGCCCATGGATCGCCGCGAAGCGCTCTACGATCGCTGCGTCGAGTCTCTTCGCGCCACTGCGATTCTCGAGGATGATGGTGCCAACTGGCCTCCGGTTGCCGAAGCGCCAAGTGCCGGCCGCACCAAGATTCTCCTGCAGTGGTGCCACGGCGCGCCCGGCATCGTGACTGGCCTGTCGGATTTTCCGGTCAAGCGGTCGGCGGACATGGACGACATGCTGGTAAAAGCCGGGAATGCGGTCTGGAATGCCGGCCCGCTCGCCAAGGGCCCTGGCGTCTGCCACGGCACGGCGGGCAACGGCTATGCCTTTCTCAGGCTCCACCAGCGTACCGGCGACCCAATCTGGCTTGCGCGCGCGCGATGTTTCGCGATGCACGCAATCGCTCAGAGCGAACGGGCGCGGCAGCAGCATGGGCGCCGACGATACTCGCTATGGACCGGCGACCCGGGGCTCGCGGTCTATCTGTGGCACTGCCTGACGGGATCTGGTGGCTTGCCCGCACTCGACGTCCTCGACTAGGCACGACGCATCGGGGCGTGCGAACGGCCGCTTCGGGGTCGACACCCGCCTGTCGCTGCGCTCGAAAGCGGACGCACGCCGAAATGTCCGCTGTCGGGGAGCGCCTCCGTCTCAGTGCGGCCAGAAGCGGCCTTTCGTCCGTACTCAATATCAAGGAACAGAGCGGACCTTCATTGTCCCGCAAGCGTATCAAACGCGACGCCTCCCGGAGCACTGCTCTTGCGCTCGACGGTGCGTTCGCACTGCGACGCAAACTTAATCCGATTCACGTGAGAAATGAGCGGCCACCGAGTGTCAAAATGGGCAGTGATGCGAGATCGTGGTTGTACTCACTAAGCCCCAAACCACATTGAAACTGTGCCCTCGTTGCAGTCAAATTGGCACTCAACGAGCGGATGTCACGTGGTCCGTGCAGGTGCTTTGTCAACTCGCAAGTTCCGTCGGTATTACTTCAGCTAGTGGCGTCGATTCAGCATTGCAGAACTCCTGAAACAAACTCTGCTGCATTGGTTTGGCGATGAAATATCCCTGCGCCATGTCGCAGCCGATAGCTTTCAGCGCGTCCCATTCCGCCTGCGTTTCCACGCCTTCGCCGACGCTCTTAAGATTCAGGCGGCGCGCCATCTGGACGCTCGACTCGACGATGGCGAGCGACGAGGGGTTCGTCGAGCAGTTCTTCACGAAACTCTGGTCAATCTTAAGTTCGGTGAATGGCACGCGCGTCAATTGCCGCAAGCTGGAGAATCCTGTTCCGTAGTCATCGACCGATAGGCCGAAACCATGCATCCTCAAGCGGGTGAGATTTTCCAGCGCGGGCGCAATCTCGGTCATGGCTGCCGTTTCGGTGACCTCGAGAATCATATAGAGCGGATCGAGGCCGGCCGCACGAACGATCGCGGTGATCCGTTCGGCTATTGTCGTGTCGCTCAGCGAGACCAGCGAGAGATTCACCGATATCGTCAGTTCCAAACCCCGCTCGCGCCACGTCGCGCATGCGCCTGCCGCCTTCTCCAGCATGAGCAGCGTCAGCACGTCGATCTCTCCGCTTTGCTCAAGCGGCGCAATGAACGCATAAGGGGGAATTACGCCGTGGTCGGGGTGGCGCCAGCGTGCCAGCGCCTCGGCACCAAGCACCCGGCCGTTCGCCAGGTCCACCTTGGGTTGAAAAAACGGCTCAAACTGTTTCTCGCGCAAGCCGCGAAGAATTTGCTTGAGACCGAAGGCCGGAGCAGTGGCGGACACCTGCGCGGGCTGCGGCCGTGTCGGTTCGTGCAGTACCATCAGCTTTCTGAGCGCCTCAAGCGTCACCGGCTTCTCGATTGTGCCAAGGACCCGCACATCGTAAGCACTAGCCATCTTTGCCACCGAGTTCAGCAGCGCGTTGGGCTGCGCGCTGGCGATGATGACCGAAACTTTCCGGTCCACCCGTCCCAGATGGCGGATGAACTCCATGCCGTCCATTTGCGGCATGTCCAGATCGCACACTACCAAGTCCACAGGCTTCGCGCCCTGAATCAATGCCAGCGCCTCCTTGCCATCGCCGGCCTCCTGCACTTCCGGAACGCCCAAGGAATGCAGCATGCGCGCCAAGGTTCGGCGCTGGAAACCATCGTCCTCGACGACCAGCGCGGTCAAAATGTCAGCTAGCGTCATGGTGCATCCCGATTGCGCCGGCCGGGCTGGCAATATGCGCTTCAAGCTTCTCCAGCGCGCGGTCGATCGCCGGCTTCGCGGCAGCGGCGTCCTGCATGCTGCTTTGTCTCGCGGCGCTCTCCATGGATTCGCACGCCGCCGCCAAAGCTTGCGCCCCCACCATCAGGCTCGATCCCTTCATGCGGTGGGCGATGCGTACACAAACCGGAAGGCTCGGCATGATCAGCGCAGCCGTCAGCGCGGCGATATCGGATCGGGTCTGGGTCATGAAATCCAGCAGGATCTCCGCCCGCTCGGCGGGAGTAGCCGCGATTTTGTCCAGCGCTATAAAGTCCAAAGACAACACTTGCGTGCGACCCAAGCGCGCGTCAGCAGCAGCGTTGGCGTCGATCGTCGCAGTCGCGGCGGACGGCAGCCACTTCGACAGCATCTCCTTCAATTCGGTCAGTTCGGCCGGCTTGGTCAGAATATCGTCCATGCCCGCGGCATGACACTGGGCGGTCGCGCCCGAGAGCACATTGGCGGTCCAGGCAATGATGGGTGTCCGGTGCCGGCCTTCCTTCGCTTCGATCTCGCGGATGGTCCGCGAAAGAGCATAGCCGTCCATCCGTGGCATGTTGCAGTCGGTGACTACCAGGGCGTATCCGCCAGCCTGCCACAGTGCCAGCGCCTCCTCACCGCTCGCGGCCGACTGCACGCGCAGCCCCAGTGCCGCGATTTGGCGCGCCAGTAGTTGACGATTGGTCGGATGGTCATCCACTGCCAGCACGAGCGGGCCTAAGCTTTGTGCGGGCGCCACGAATATGGGTGTGACGACTGGCTTCGCTCCGCTCACAAGGTTCGCCGGCTCCGCGTCGGAAATCGGCAGCGTGAGCGTCACACTCATGGTGGTTCCTTCGCCCAGCGCGCTCTTCACCTGGATGGTGCCTCCCAGCATCTCCGCCAGGCGGCGGCTTATTGACAACCCGAGGCCGGTCCCGCCGTACAGGCGCGCTGTGATCGCGCCCGCCTGCTCGAACGGCTGAAATAAGCGCTTTTGCGCTTCTGGCTCGATGCCGATTCCGGTGTCCTTTACCGACAGGCTCACTGTGTCGGCGCCGCCGCCACGCGCGAGCAACTCCGCGCGGACTTCGACGTACCCTTGGGTGGTGAACTTGAGGGCGTTGCTCACGAGATTGTTGAGAATCTGTGACACCCGCATCGGATCGGTCAGCAGCGACGGACTGATTCGCGAATCGACGGCGTCCTTCAGCGTGAGATCATTGGCGCTCGCCACCGCGTGGAATGTATTCACGACCCGGTGCAGAAGTCCTGCGATAGAAACGGGCTCCAACCGGATCTCGAGTTTCCCCGCCGCGATCTTGGAGTGGTCCAGAACGTCGTCGATGATGCGGACTAGGCCGCGGCCCGAAAACTGTGCGATTTCCAACGTCCCGCGTTGCTCGCTATCGAGTCGAGAGAGGGCGAGCAATTCCATCATACCCAGCAGACCGTTAAGCGGTGTGCGGATTTCGTGGCTCATGGTGGCAAGGAAGGTGTCTTTGGCAGCGTTGGCCTGTTCCGCCTCGTTCTTAGCAGCGACTACCGCCTGCTCGGCCCGCGCGCGCGCCGCTTCGACTTCTTTGCGTGCGGTGTTGTCGGTGCCGATCAGTAGATAGCCGATGATGGCGTCCTGCGGGTCGCGCAGCGCGGTGACCGATACCATCGCGGGGAAGCGGCTGCCGTTCTTGCGGACATAGGTCAGCTCGTAAATATCCTCGATGCCACGGGACGCCTTGAAGGCCAGTGCCTCGAAACCCGGCGCAATCGTTGTTCCGAGCTCGAGGCTCAACGCCTTGGCGCGCGCGATCACTTCCTGCGGATCGGAAATGTCGGCCGGGGTGATCTTGTTCATCACCTCGGCGGCCGTGTAGCCCAGCATCCGCTCGGCGCCGATGTTGAAGATCTGAATCACGCCCTTCGCATCGGTGGCGATGCTGGAGAAATTGGCGCTGTTGAAAATTGCGCTCTGCAGAGCTCCCGCCTTGAGCAGCGCCTCTTCCGACTGCTTGCGCGCGGTGTTGTCGGTGCCGATCAGCAGATAGCCGATGATGGCGTCCTCCGCGTCGCGCAGCGCCGTGACTGACACGACCGCCGGGAAGCGGCTGCCATCCTTGCGGATGTAGGTCAGCTCGTAGATGTCTTCGATCCCGCGCGAGGCCTTGAACACCAGCGCCTCAAAACCCGGCGCAATCGTGGTTCCGAGCTCGAGGCTCAACGCCTTGGCGCGCTCGATCACTTCCTGCGGATCGGAGATGTCGGCCGGCGTGATTTTGTTCATCACTTCGGCGGCCGTGTAGCCCAGCATACGCTGGGCGCCGACGTTGAAGATCTGAATGACGCCCTTCGCATCGGTGGCGATGCTGGAGAAGTGGGCGCTGTTGAAGATGGCGTCCTGCAACGCGCCCGTCTTGAGCAATGTTTTTTGGGACCGAGATTTCATGACGCCGTCAGGGATCACACTGCTTTTCGCCGGCACCGTCACTCAAATCGGCTGGCGGTGGCGCGAATAAGATAGCTCAAGAATTTGTGAAGTTAAGGTCGTCTGCCGCTGCAGCGACTACCGGGCCGAGGTTTCCATGACGTAAACCGGACGCTGCTCCCGCGATGAGCCCGAGGATCGCTCCGGCGACTGCGCCGTTCGCAGTG
>DASXQW010000225.1:0-2809 GCA_036506975.1 Casimicrobiaceae bacterium
AGAGATCGTCGTCTTCAATGCTGGCGCCGCCCTTTACACCGCGGGCATCGCGGGATCGATCGCCGAAGGCATCGAGCGGGCGCGCGAGTCGATCGCATCGGGCGCGGCGAAGAAGAAGCTCGACGCCTTTGTCGCCACGACGCAGAAACTCGCCGCGGCGCGGTAAATAGGGTCAGAGACGACTATGCGGCACCATGAACGGAGCCAAATGATTGCTCACGGGAAAGTCGTCTCTGACCCTACTTATGCGCCTACGCTCGCCCGCGTCGTCCTGCGGCAGCCGATAGCCGCCGATCTGTCGCGGCTGGGGGAATGGAACGCGGGGCTGATCCGCGACGAAGGCCATGACAACCCGATGAGCGTCGCCGAGCTGACCGAGCGCATGCGCGAGTGGCTTGCCGGCGAGTATCGCGCGCGGATTTTCGTGTGCGACGACATCGACGCCGGATATGCGCTCTATCGGGATCTTCCCGAGTTCGTGCATCTGCGGCAGTTCTACGTCGCTCCCGAGTGGCGCCGCCGCGGCATTGGCGCCGCGGCGCTTCAAGTGCTGCGCGAGCGCGAGTTTCCCGCCGGCAAGCGCGTGCTCGTCGAGGCAATGTCGTGGAACGCGGCGGCGCTGGCGTTCTGGCGCGCCTGCGGTTTTGGCGACCGTTACGTCGGCCTGGAAGCGCCGCCGCTACCGAAAGCCGATCGAGGCCGTGTGCGATGAGTTTCCTTCGACTTTGCTCAGGACAGGCCCTTCGACTTTGCTCAGGACATACTTCGTCAAGCTCCTTCGACAAGGCTCAGGGCAGGTCAAGGCGAGCACGTGCATGAATCAAGGTGCCGATCCGGTCGGCGGCGATATCCTCGCTCGCATTCTCGCTGCCAAGGCGAAAGAAGTCGCCGCGGCGCAGGCGGCTAAGCCGCTCGCAGCGTTGCGCGACGAAGCGCGATCCGCGCCGGCCGTACGCGATTTCGTTGGCGCCCTGCGTAGCCGGACCGCAGCGGGTGCCGCCGCCGTGATCGCCGAGATCAAGAAGGCGAGCCCCAGCCGCGGTGTGCTGCGGCCGATCTTCGACGCTGCGGGAATCGCGCGCCGCTACGAAGCGGGAGGCGCGACCTGTCTGTCGGTGCTGACCGACTGGGAGTATTTCCAGGGCGCGCCCGAGCATCTCGTCGCGGCGCGCGCGGCGTGCTCGCTGCCGGTGCTGCGCAAGGATTTCGTGCTCGACGAGTACCAGGTTGTCGAGTCGCGCGCGCTGGGCGCCGATTGCATTCTGCTGATCGTGGCCGCTCTCGACGATGCGCGGCTCGCTGCGCTGGAAGCTTTCGCGCGCGAACTCGGGATGGCCGTGCTCGCCGAAGTCCACAACGCGGCCGAGCTCGGCCGCGCGTTGCATCTGGCGACGCCGCTCATCGGCATCAACAATCGTAATCTGCGCACCTTCGAGGTCGCCCTCGAGACCACGCTCGACCTGCTGCCAAGGATCCCGAGCGAGCGGCTCGTCGTCACGGAAAGCGGCATTCTCGCGTCGGCCGATGTCGCCCGGATGCGTGGGGCCGGCGTGCACGTTTTCCTCGTCGGCGAGGCGTTCATGCGCGCCGCCGATCCCGGCGCGGCGTTGCGCAGCCTGTTCGCGTAGCCCGGGCTATGGTATTGAGCCGATGCTGGCGCCGGCGACGGTTTGGTATCATTGCCGCCCGGTGTGGCAGGCTCGCTTCGCTCTCGCCGCCACGCCCACGAGGAGCAAGCGTGTCGGCGATCGCCGTCGAAAACATCAGCAAACACTGGACGACCGCCGAGGGCCAGGTGCGCGCGGTCGACGGCCTGTCGTTTGCACTCGACGAAGGCACGCTCAACGTCCTGCTTGGACCGTCGGGCTGCGGCAAGTCGACGACGCTGCGCCTGATCGCGGGCCTCGAGCCGGCGGATGAGGGCCGCATTCTCATCGGCGGCCGCGACGTCACGCGCTTGCCGCCGGCGCAACGCAACATCGCGATGGTGTTCCAGTCCTACGCGCTGTTTCCACATCTTTCCGTCGCCGAGAACATCGTCTTCGGCCTGCGCGTGCGCAAGGTCGGCGACGCCGAGCGCGACCGCCGGCTCACGCGCGTCGCGGCGCTCCTCGGCCTGTCCAAGCTTCTCGATCGCAAGCCGTCGCAGCTCTCCGGCGGCCAGCAGCAGCGCGTGGCACTCGGCCGCGCGATCATCGCCGAGGCGCCCGTGTGTCTGATGGACGAGCCGCTGTCGAACCTCGACGCGCAGCTGCGCCAGGAGATGCGGCAAGAAATCCGCAACCTGCAGCGCGAGCTTGGTATCACGATGGTTTACGTCACGCACGACCAGGTCGAGGCCATGACCATGGCCGACCGCGTCATCCTGCTCTCCGCCGGACGCATCGAGCAAAACGGCGCGCCGGTCGATCTCTACGAGACGCCGGCAAACGTCTTCGTGGCGCGATTCATCGGTACGCCGCCGATGAATCTGTTGGCGCTCGAGCCGGGGCAAAACGGCGCCGTGATCGCCGGCACGACGGGTCCTGCGGTCGCGCCGCAGGTGCTCGCGGGGAGCACGCTGGGCGTACGCCCGGAGCACGTCGCGCTTGGGCGCGACGCCGGCGTCGATGCGCGCGTTGACGCCATCGAGTATCTCGGCGCCGATTCGTTGCTCACCTGCCGCGTCGGGGGTCAGACGCTCGCGGTGCGCGTCCCCGGCCGGGTAGGGCTTTCCCAGGGCGACGCGACGCGGCTGTCGTGGTCGCGCGGTGCGCAGCATTTCTTCGACGGCACGAGCGGCAGGCGCTCGCAAGAGGAAACAAGTCAC
>DASXQW010000226.1:0-30118 GCA_036506975.1 Casimicrobiaceae bacterium
GTAATCGCCGAGAATCACCGTGCCGACCGAATCGCGCTCGAGGTTCAGCGCGAGGCCGAAGGTGTTGTTGGGAAACTCGATCATTTCGCCCTGCATCGCATCCGACAGCCCATGCACGCGCGCGATGCCATCGGTGAGCGACACCACAGTACCTTGAGTCCGGACTTCCGCGCCGGTGTCGAGGTTCTGGATCTTGCCCCTGATGAGCTCGCTAATTTCCGATGGATTCAACTGCATGATTTGTCCTCGTGCTCTTTCCGGTTGAATGCCGCCCTGAACGCCGCGTCAGCTTGAGGTTGCCTGGCAGGCTGATGCAGAACCCATCGTGGCCGCGCAGCGGCTTTGCGGGATGGGATGCGCGAAGCGGGGAGCGACGTGTGCTCGATCGCACACGAGCGAGCCGCGACAAAGCAGCCCGCCCGCAAAGCCGCTGCCCGTCCGGGTTTCGACGAGATGGCCCCGGCTGCGGCGTTGCTCGCCTTGCGAATATGCACCAGCTATTCGACGCGGCTCGCGCCTTGCATCCGGGGCCATCTCGTCCGAAACGCGGCTCATGAGGGGTTCTGTATCAGCCTGCTAGCCCGCTTATACGACTTCGCTGAACAGTTTCTTTTTCAGCGTATCGAGGAATGTCAGCTTGCGCTTGCGCGGCGGGATATCGCGGATCGCCTTCTGCAGGGCAAAAACGCTTTGTGGGCGCTCGAGCGGATCGAGGCGCAGACACCAGTCGATCACCTCGAGCACATTGTCGGAGTAGGCGCCGGCCCAGATCTTCTTCGCCGACACGAGATGGTCCTCCGACAGCCGGGCGTCCGCGGCCTGCGGCGCAAAAGCGGCTAGGCAGGCGAACATGCTCGCGCCGATGCCGTACACGTCGGTCCAGGGCCCCAGCCGGTCTGGCTCGCGATACTGCTCCGGAGCGGCGAACCCGGGTGTGTACATCGGCGCGAGCTTCGGACGCGTATTGGTCAGTGTCTGCCGCGCCGCGCCAAAGTCGAGCAGCACCGGCGATCCGTCGGTGCGCAGATAGACATTCGCAGGCTTGATATCGAGGTGCAACAGCTTGTGGGTGTGCACTTCGCGCAGGCCGTTCAACAGGTGCATGAAAACGTGCCGCACCAGCCGCTCCGACACCTGATCCTGCCGCATCTGGATTTGCTGCTGCAGCGTGCGCCCGCGCTCGTAGCGCATCACCATGTAGACGGTCTCGTTCGCGCGGAAGAAATTCAGCACGCGCACGACGTTGGGATGATTGATCTTGGCGAGTGCACGCCCCTCCTCGAAGAAGCACTTCATGCCGTAGCGGAACGAAGTGAGATTCTCCGCCGTGCTGGCGCGCACGATGTCGCCTTCGGTCCGCAGCACGAGGGACGAGGGCAGATATTCCTTGATCGCCACCGGACCGCCGCTGTCGTCGAAGGCGCGGTAGACAATGGAAAACCCGCCGCGACTGATCTGACGATCTATCCGGTAATTGAGCAGCTGATAACCGGACGGAAGAGCTTGGTTGGTGACGCCCATGAGTGATGGCGACGGCACGCATAATACGTGCCGCCCGTACTTGCGCGTGGGATTGATAACCTCTACATTCTCGGCAAGCTAGCGCATAAAGTAAAGATTTCATTGACTTTCCCGCCGATTTCCCTCCGGATTTCCGTTTTGGAACACACCCAGAGCCGGAAGCGATGATCTTGAGCATGACCGGCTTCGCGGCCGCTGCCGCCGAACTACCCGGGGCTTCGCTGAGCGTCGAGTTGCGCTCGGTCAATCATCGTTATCTCGATCTGCAGCTGCGTCTGCCGGATGAGCTGCGCGCGCTCGATGCGGTGTTGCGCGAGCTGCTCACCGCGGAGCTCAAGCGCGGCAAGGTCGATTGCCGCATCGCGCTCAGCCATGCCCTGCCGGGAGCGACGACGCTCGCGGTCAACGCCGAGCGCGTCGCCCTGCTACGGGACGCTGCCACCGAGGTTTTGCGCCACGCGCCGGAGAGCGCTCCGCTAACGGTTGTCGATATCTTGCGCTGGCCCGGCGTGCTCACCGAGCCTTCGCTTCCACCCGAGGCGCTTGCCGCGCGTGCGGTCGCGCTCGTCCAGCAGGCGCTCGCCGAACTCGCCGCGTCGCGTGCACGGGAAGGCGAGAAGCTCAAGGCGATGCTCGTAGATCGCTGCGGCGCCATCGAGGCGCAGATCGCGCGCGTCAAGCCGCGCGTTCCGGCGATCCATGACGCGTACGTAGAGAAGCTCCGCGGGCGCTTGAAGGAAGCCGGCCTCGATCCCGACGCCGAACGACTCACGCAGGAGCTCGCGCTGTTCGCGACCAAAATCGACATCGCCGAGGAAGTATCGCGCTTGAGCGCGCACGTCGCGGAGGTGAGGCGAGTCCTCGACCAGGGCGGCAGCAGCGGCAAGCGGCTCGACTTTCTGATGCAGGAGTTGAATCGCGAAGCGAACACGCTTGGCTCGAAGTCCGTCGACGCCGAGCTCTCGCAAGCCGCGCTCGAGCTCAAAGTGCTGATCGAACAGATGCGCGAGCAAGTGCAAAACATTGAATAATCGAAATGGCGGGCCCAACAGGCAATCTATTCGTTGTCGCCGCGCCCTCGGGAGGCGGCAAGACGAGTCTCACGCGCGCGCTGCTCGAACGTGAACCCGGCATCCGCTTGTCGGTTTCATACACGACACGTCCACCGCGGGCCGGTGAGCTCGAAGGCATCGATTATCACTTTGTCACCGCGGACCGATTTGCCGCGCTCAAGTCCGCCGGCGAGTTTCTCGAGCACGCTCGCGTCCACGGGAATTGGTACGCGACCAGCGCGACTTGGCTCAAGGCCCAGGTCGACTCGGGCCGGGACGTGCTGCTCGAAATCGACTGGCAGGGTGCGCTCCAGGTCCGCAAGCTCGTGCCCGAATCGGTCCATATCTTCATCCTGCCGCCATCGCTTTCCTCGCTGCGGGAACGCCTGGTACGCCGCGGCCAGGATAACGAGGAAACCATTGCGCGCCGACTGAGTGCAGCCCGCGAGGAAATGCGGCACTGCGTAGATTTCGACTATGTTATTATTAATCAGGACTTTGCTTCGGCGGTCGCCGACCTCGATGCCATCGTGAGGGCGTCCCGACTGCGCAGCGCACAACAGTGCGTCCGGTATGGGGGACTGCTCGCGCAACTGACCTGAATGGAGAACCATGGCCCGCATCACGATTGAAGACGTTCTTGCCAAGATACCCAATCGCTTCGAGCTCACGCTCGCGGCGACCAACCGCGCGCGCCAGATCAGCGCGGGCTCGCAGCCCTTGCTCGACGCGGATCGCGACAAGCCCACGGTCATTGCACTGCGCGAAATCGCCGCCGGCAAGGTTGGAATAGAAATGCTGCTCAAGCCGCAGAGCTGATCAGGCTACGGGCGCCCGGGTGATCGAGCATGTCGGAAATCGCCGAATTCACCCGACATCTCGGCCACTATCTGCCACCTCCTGACGTCGCGCTCGTCGAGCGCGCGTTCGCGTTTTCCGAGCACGCGCATCAGGGCCAGTTCCGGAAATCCGGCGACCCGTACATCTCGCATCCGCTGGCTGTTGCCAGCATCCTGTCGCAGTGGCGGCTCGACGCCCAGGGGCTCGCTGCCGCACTCCTCCACGATGTGATGGAGGACACGGCAGTCACCAAGACCGAGATCGAGAGCTCGTTCGGCAAGCCTGTCGCAGACATGGTCGACGGCGTGTCCAAGCTCGACCAGATCGAGTTCCAGTCGAGGGAGGACCAGCAGGCCGAGAGCTTCCGCAAGATGCTGCTGGCGATGGCGCAGGACGTCCGCGTCATCCTGATCAAGCTCGCCGACCGCCTGCACAACATGCGCACTCTTGATGCGATGGCGCCCGCCCACCGCGAGCGTATCGCTCGCGAGACGCTGGACATCTACGCGCCGATCGCCAACCGGCTCGGCTTGAACGCGCTCTACCAGGAGCTGCAGGACTTGTCGTTCAAGCATCTCTACCCGGTTCGTTATCGCGTGCTGGCCAAGGCGATCAAGGCCGCACGCGGCAACCGGCGCGAAGTGATGAATCGCATTCTGCAGACCATTCGCGACGGGCTCAAGCAGGACGCCATCGCCGCAACCGTCACGGGAAGGGAAAAGACGGCTTTCAGCGTGTATAAGAAGATGCGCGAAAAGCACTACACGTTCTCGCAGGTCTTCGACATTTACGGCGTTCGCGTGCTGGTGAAGGACGCGACGGCGTGCTATGCCGCGTTGGGCGTGTTGCACGGTCTGTACAAGCCAATCCCCGGCAAGTTCAAGGACTACGTCGCCATCCCGAAGGCGAACGGCTATCAGTCGCTGCACACGACCCTGTTCGGACCGTTCGGCACGCCGCTCGAGGCGCAGATTCGCACGCACGACA
This sequence comes from Casimicrobiaceae bacterium, assembly GCA_036506975.1. Lineage (GTDB taxonomy): Bacteria > Pseudomonadota > Gammaproteobacteria > Burkholderiales > Casimicrobiaceae > PALSA-1003. The sequence goes on from DASXQW010000226.1 coordinate 4,401, forward strand.
TGCATCGCATCGCCGAGGCCGGTGTCGCCGCACACTGGCTGTACAAGGCAGGCGGCAAGCTGGACATTGCCGAAGCCCAGCAACAGACGCATCGCTGGCTGCAAAGCCTGCTCGAAATTCAATCGGAGTCACGGGACTCGAAGGAATTTCTCGAGCACATCAAGGGCGATCTCTTTCCGGACGAGATCTATGTCTTCACGCCCAAGGGCAAGATCATGGCGCTGCCGCGCGGTGCCACGGCGGTCGACTTCGCCTACGCGGTGCATACCGACATCGGCCATCATTGCACGGCGGCGAGAATCAATTACGAACTGATGCCCCTGCGCACGGAATTGAAGAGCGGCGACCAGGTCGAGGTCATCACCGCTCCGACGGCGCGGCCGAACCCGTCCTGGCTCAATTTTGTCGCGACCGGCAAGGCGCGCTCGCGCATTCGACATTTCCTGAAGACGCTGCAACAAAAGGAATCCGCGTTGCTGGGCGAGCGCATGCTCGAGCAAGCGCTCGCATCGCTCAAGGCCGTGCCGGAGTCGATCACTCTGGAGCGCTGGGAGGCGCTCGCCCGGGAATACGGCGCCAAGAGTCGGCTCGACATCCTAGCCGACATCGGTCAGGGGAAGCGGCTGTCGTTTGTGGTCGCGCAGGCGCTGACGCGCGTAGCGACCCGCGCGCCCGACGACGCGCCGCAAGGGCCGCCCCGCGCTGGCGCGCTGCAATTGCGCGGGATCGAGGGCGTCGCGATCCAGTACGGCAAGTGCTGCCGGCCGATACCGGGCGATGCAATCGTCGGCCAGTTCCGCCGCGGCCAGGGGCTGCTCGTTCATACCCGCGATTGCCAGACGCTCCGCAAGAACCGCGTCGAAAACGATCAGATCGTCGATGTCGAGTGGGCGCCGAAGGTCGAGGGCGTGTTCGAGGCCGGCATCCGCATTATGGTCGACGACCAGCGCGGGCTTCTGGCCCGACTCGCGACCGCGATCGCCGACGCCGGCGCGAACATCGAATACGTGTCGATGGAGCGCCCCGACAGCGACCGCGTCGTCAACATGTTTTTCAGCGTTCAGGTACAGGACCGCAAGCACTTAGCCCACGTCATGCGCGCCCTGCGCCGGATTCCCGAAGTCAAACGCGTGCACCGCGCACGCACCTGACGGGCTAATGCAGGGGTGCTGCAACGTCGGGCGCTACCCAGTCGGTGCGTAGGTTGCTCGGCAAAGAAAACGGCGGGGGATTCCCGCCGTCGTCTGCAATGCAGGTTTGTGCCGTTCAGGCGGCTTGCCTCGTGAGCAACTGCTGCAACTCACCCGACTCGTACATCTCGCGCATGATGTCGCAGCCGCCGACGAACTCCCCGTTCACGTAGAGCTGCGGGATCGTCGGCCAGTTCGCATAATCCTTTATGCCTTGGCGGATCGCCTCATCCGCCAGTACGTTGACCGAGAAGAAGCGGTCGACGCCGCAGGCCTGCAGCATCTGCACCGCAGCGCTCGAGAAGCCGCATTGCGGAAATTGCGGTGTGCCTTTCATGTACAGCACGACGGGATGTTGGGTCACTTGATCGCGAATGGTGTCTTGTGTGCTCATCGGGATATTCCAGATTGCCTGATGCCCATATTCTACCGTAATCGGCTGGCGCGCGCAGCCCGCTGCCAGCGGATGCCGCGCCGTTGGCTCGTCGGGCGACACGTGGGCTATCGAGTTTTCCACGCTCCGGTTCCCGGGCGTATGGCTTGCAAAGTGGGGTGGTAGCGCCCACCGCCGAGGCAGACTCTTCGCGGTGCGCGGTAAGGTGTCGCCAGCGTGGCGAGCGAGACGAGTAACGACGACCTAGCAACATGTCTGTCGTGAATTTATTCCCGAACCGCTCGGCGAGTTGGGCCACTCTTGAACCGAAGCTCGCATGAGCATCGACTGCGTAAAGGTCCGGGTGCACGACGCGAGAGTGTAAATATTGCCGGCGTCATCAAGAATGCCATTGGCCCGGAATACTTTATCCGGCGAACCAGTTTACGGAATCGATAACACGCTGCTGTGCGCTCGTCCCCGCGGCGCATTGAGCGAAACGGCTTGCTCGCAAATTCCGGGCGTCTCGCGGAAGGTAGAGTTTCGTTCAGTCGGCAGAATGCAGGTTTTATTGTGAGTTTCTGACGATGATGTGAACACATCGCGCTCTTTGTCGGATCGTTGAGTGCCGCGCCAACGATAACCAACGCCCGTGCCCAAAAAAAGGGTTATGAGCATATGAAGCTCGCTCATTTGACTGTAATGGTCGCGGCGCTGCTTCTAGCGCCTGCCCTTGCGCACGCAGTGCCAAGCTTTGCCCGTCAGACCGGCCTTGATTGCGGCAACTGCCATCTCAGTTGGCTCGAACTAAGCTCGGTCGGGAGGGAATTCAAGCTAGGCGGGTATACGCTCATGAAAGACACCAAAGAGGAGCGCCCGTGGCTTCCCATGCAGAGCGACGGCCCGCCTCCGAAGCTGCCGTTGGCCGCGATGCTGCAACTCTCGGCCACCAATACGAACAGCACCGCGGGAGCCGATCCGAGCAATTTCCCGAGGAACGACAGTCTAGCGCTCCAGCAGTTCAGCGTGTTCTACGCCGGCCGGATCGCCGAGCACGTCGGCGCCTTCGCCCAATGGACCTACGACGGCATTGCCCATCACAGCTCGATCGATAATGTCGATCTTCGCTACGCCAATCACTTCAAGCGCGAGGGCACCGATCTTACCTACGGACTGACGGTCAACAACAATCCGACCGTCTCGGACATCTACAACACGACGCCCGCGTGGGGGTTCCCCTTCGCCTCATCAAGCGTCGCCGTGGCTCCTAATGCCGCGGCACTGATTGATGGTGGTCTCGGACAGCAGGTCGTCGGGTTGGGTGCCTACTCGCTCTGGAACCAAACCCTTTACGCGGAGGTCGCCGGCTACCGCACTGCGGACCGCGCTTTCTCCGTGTTCCGAGCGGGCACGGATAAAACAACCGACGCCGTCCTCGACGGCTACGCACCGTACTGGCGCTTGGCACTCCAACATGTATGGGGTGGTGGAGCGCATTCCGCGATGATCGGTACCTACGGGATCAACGTGCGGAAGTTCCCTGACAGCCTCGATCCTACCGGACCTACCGACCGCTTCCGCGACGTGGGGATCGACGCGCAGTACCAATACATCACCGATCGCCATCGCTTCTCCTCGCAACTCAACTGGATCAACGAAAGGCAGAACCTGGACGCGACCTTTGGCGCAGGCGCCGCGAGCAATCCATCCAACCAGCTGCGGGCATTCAAGGGCAAAACCACCTACTACTACGACCAGAAGTACGGGGCAACTCTGGCGTATTTTCGCACCACTGGGAGTGTTGACGATAGTCTCTACAACACCGGAGAGGCTGTTACCGGCAGTGTGACCGGCAGCCCCAAGACGAGCGGCTACATCATCGAGCTAAACTGGTTGCCGCGACGCGATGTGCGGTTCCTATTGCAGTACACGGCTTATAGGGACTTCAACGGGAGCAGAACGAACTACGATGGATTTGGACGTAATGCAAACGACAACAATACGCTTTATGTATTGGGGTGGTTCATGTTCTGAGGCCCGAGCATGGAACGGCAATCGGCTGATCCCACCGGACCGCGGCGCGCGATTATCACAGAACGGATCACACATGCCCCGCGAGATCAAATGAAAGCATAGCGCAATGCAAGCATCCGCGAACCGCATCTCTCGTCGCGCCACGCTGATGCGAGGCGCAGGCGTTCTCGCTGGTCTTGTGCTAACCGTGACCTTAGTGGCAAACAAGCCGGCACAGGCCAAGGCGGCTAAGAGCGATTTGCTCTATCAGGACCGCCCTCACGGCGGCCAATCCTGTAACGAATGTAAATTCTTTTCCGCCGACAGCAAGAGCGCCGACGCTGGAACATGCTCCCTTGTCGAAGGGGTCATCAATCGCAATGGTTGGTGTACCGCCTACTCGCCCAAGGCCTAGAGTTTCGGTCTGCAACGATACGACTCTGCGGTTATCGTGACTTCGACCGAAAGCCTTGGCTGGCGACCCGATTGCTCTATCTGAGTCTGGATTTTGCCCCAACGCTCTGGCGGCTGCTGAGAACGAGCAAACGTATGCACCGTCGTTGCGAGAGTTGCTCGTCGCGGGCAACCGAGTTGCGCACTCTACTCCTTCACGGCTCCGGTCAGCCCGGAGACGTAATACTCGACAAAGAACGAATACAGGATCGCCACCGGCAGCGAGCCGAATAGCGCCCCGGCCATCAGCGAGCCCCAGTGATATACGTCGCCCTCGACGAGCTCGGTCACCACACCCACGGGAACGGTCTTCACCTCCGATGATGAGACGAAGGTCAGCGCATAGATGAACTCGTTCCACGACAGCGTGAACGCGAATATGCCGGCCGAGATGAGTCCTGGCACCGCCAGCGGCAGGACGATCTTGACCAGGATCTGGAACCGGCTCGCCCCGTCGATCAGCGCGCATTCCTCGAGCTCGTAGGGAATGGTCTTGAAATAGCCCATCAGCAGCCAGGTGCAGAACGGGATCAGGAAAGTCGGGTAGGTCAGGATCAGTGCGAGCCTCGTGTCGAACAGATTCAGCTGGTAGACCATGGTCGCCAGAGGGATGAACAGGATCGATGGCGGCACCAGGTAGGCAAGAAAGATGCTCGCACCGACGTAGCGCGAGCCGCGGTAGCGCAGCCGCTCGATGGCGTAGGCGGCAAGAACGCTGCAGAACAACGAAAGCGCGGTAGATACCACCGAGATCAGGATGGTGTTCCACAGCCATTCCGGATACGGCGTGTCGAAAAGCAGCTTCCTGACGTGCGCGAGCGTCGGGTTGTTGACCCAGAACGGATTGCCCTCGCGCGACAGCAGCTCCTCATCCGGCTTGAACGTCGTCACGGTCATCCAGTAGAACGGGAACAGCAGCACGAACAGGAACGCACCGAGCGGAAGATAAACGGTGAAGAAGCGGCGCTGCGCGGACACGAGGTAGTTCATGCCCTGCGAATCGACCGGCCGGTCCGCGGCCGTATCTGCCGTGCTCATTTGTCTCCGCTCCCCTGCTGCCACGCGCGCCGTTGCAGCCCGTAGTAGCTGAGCAGGATCGCCGCCAGCAGGAACGGCACCATCGCGGTCGCGATCGCGGCGCCCTCACCCAGATTGCCGCCGGAGATCGCACGCTGGAACGAAAGCGTCGCCATCAGGTGCGTTGCGTTGAGCGGCCCGCCGCGGGTCAGCACATAGATCAGCTGGAAATCCGTGAATGTGAACAGCACCGAGAACGTCATGACGACGGCGATGATCGGCGTCAGGAGCGGCAGCGTGACGTGGCGGAACTGCTGCCAGGGCGATGCGCCGTCGAGGCTCGCCGCCTCATAGTACGACGGCGATATCGTCTGCAGCCCGGCGAGCAGCGTGATCGCAACGAACGGCACGCCGCGCCAGATGTTGGCGGCGATGGTCGAGAATCGCGCGTTCCACGGATCGCCGAGGAAGTCGATGTAGTGGTCGATGAGCCCCATCTTCAGGAGGACCCAGCTGATGATCGAGAACTGCGAGTCGTAAATCCACCAGAACGCGAGTGCGGAAAGTGCCGTCGGCACGATGAACGGCAGCAGCACGACCGCCCGGAAGAATGCCTTGAACGGCAGGTGCTTGTTGAGGAGCAGCGCCAGATAGAGCCCCAGCGCGAACTTGATGACGCTGGCGATGAACGTGTAGAAGAGCGTGTTGAACAGCGCCAGGCGGGTGACTGCGTCGCCCCACAGAAACTCGTAGTTCTCCAGGCCGATCCATACGCCGCTGCGCCCGATCTTGGTGTCGGTGAAGCCGAGGTAAGTGCCGAGCCCGAGCGGATACGTCAGGAACAGCAACAGCACTGCCGCCGCGGGCAGCATGAACAGAAGCCCGAGGAAGTTGCGGTTGTCGAGGGCACGCGAGAGCGCGCTAGAAGGTGACGGCATGCGGCCTCAATGGGTCGCGCAACTGGTTTTGCGCGGCAAGCCTTGCGCGACAGGTTTTGCGCGGATTAAGGGGCGCCGAATTGGACAATGAGGCGCCCGCTTCAATCCGCGCAGATAGTCCGTCACGCCGGTGCAACGCCAATACCAAGCTCACCGTCTATTCGGCGTGACGGACTATCAAACTTTGTAGTAGCGCTCTGCGCGCTTCTGCGCCCGCTCCGCCGCCTCCTTCGGAGTCTTCGAGCCCGAAGCGGCCTCCGCAACCATGTTGACGATGATGAAGTCGGCCATTGCCGCCGCCGACGCGTAGCCCATCTCTCCTGCATAGCCGTTCGGCAGCATGATCTTCATGGCGTCGCGGTATGGAGTGTGCTTCGGATCGACGGTCCAGATCGGGTTCGACTCGTAGGCCTTGAGCGGCTGTGTCACGTAGCCGATCGAGGCTTGTTGCCACGGTTCGTATTGCTGCTTCTCCATCATGAACGCGAGGTAAGCCTTGGCGGCGTTCGGATACTTGGAATACTTGAACAGCATCATCGGGAAGAAGAGGTTGAGTTCCGTGGTCTTGCCTACGGGCCCCACCGGCAGGTTGGCATGCCCGATATCGGCCGCCATTTCCTTCACCTTCGGATCTTGCGAGTTCTTCGCGGCGTAGTAGATCGAGATGCCGTTGGTCGTGATCCCGATCTGGCCGTCGAGGAACGCCTTGTTGTTGTTCGGATCGAGCCACGATAGCGTTCCGGGAATGAACGTCTCGTAGAGCTGCTTGCTGTATTCGAGCGCGGCAACGGTTTCCGGGCTGTTGATGACGATGTTGTTCTTCTCGTCGACCATCTTGCCGCCGTGCGACCAGACCAGCCAATGCGTCCAGATATTGCCGTCGCCCGTTGCGTTGCCGAGCGCAAATCCAGGTGGCAGGCCTTTCGCCTTCAGGCCCTGGCAAAGCTTGAGGAACCCCGGAAGGTCCTTCGGGACCGAGTCGAATCCCGCGGCCTTCACGGCGCTGATGCGATAGACGAGCGCATTGCCCGCGCAGCCCATGGGCACCGCGATCCATTTGCCCTTGTGCGTGCAGTACGACTTGCATACGTCGTACCACCCGCCATACTTGCCGCCGAGGTAATTGCAGACGTCGGTAACGTCGACCAGCTTCTCCGGATACTGGTGCGCATCCTCGAACGTGCCGATGATAATGTCGGGGCCGCTGCCGACGTTCGCGGCCACCGCGGCTTTGGGCCGCACGTCCTCCCAGCCCTCGGCGTCGATGCGCACGTCGATTCCGGTCGCCTGGGTAAATTTCTTGGTGTTCTCGGCCCACATGTCCTCGTCGCCCTGGACGAAGCGCTTCCAGCGCAGCACGCGGAGCTTGGCGCCTTTCTCAGGCGTAACTTTGTATTGCTGCGCTTGCGCCTCAGCGGCGAACAACGCCGATCCAGCACCGAGCGCGCCTCCGGCAGCGACGCCGGCCGTGGCTTTCAGAAAATCGCGACGCTTGAATTTGCTCATGGTCTCCTCTCAAGGGATGTTGCGCTTCGAGTCATTGCAAGTCGTGCGGGCTCGAATCTGTGAAATCTATCGGGTCAGGCGCTCGCCGCTGCCGGCGTCGAACAGATGCGCGCGCCCGAGATCCGGCTTCAGGCTGATCCGGTCGCCGGCGCGGCAGTTCGTCCGGTCCCGAACCAGCGAAGTGATTTCCTGGCCGTTGAAGCGGCAATAGAGTTGCGTGTCGGCGCCGGTGGGTTCCACGACAACGACCTCCGCGGGCAGGCCCGCCCCTTCGGTCACCAGAAAGTGCTCGGGCCGGGCGCCGTAGAGGACGCCCTGGCCGTTGGCGGCTCGTGCACCCAGCGGCACCGGCAGCGTCGCGCCATCGCCGAAATCGACGCAAGCGCCATCGCCGTTCACGCGCGCGGTCCCGGGAATCATGTTCATCGCCGGTGAGCCGATGAATCCCGCGACGAAGGTGTTGTTCGGATTGTCGTACAGCGACAGCGGATCGCCGATCTGCTCGACCACGCCGTCGCGCATGACGACAATCTTGTCTGCCATGGTCATCGCTTCGATCTGGTCGTGCGTGACGTAGATCGAAGTCGTCTTCAAGCGCTGGTGCAGCTCCTTGATCTCGGTTCGCATCTGCACGCGAAGCTTGGCATCGAGGTTCGAAAGCGGCTCGTCGAAGAGAAACACCTGCGGGTCGCGCACGATTGCGCGGCCCATCGCGACGCGCTGGCGCTGGCCGCCGGAAAGCTGGCGTGGGTAGCGTTCGAGCAGGCTGGAAAGACCGAGGATGTCGGCGGCTTTTTTCACGCGCGTCTCGATCTCGACCTTGGACTGCTTGGCCAGCATGAGCGCGAACGACATGTTGTCGCGCACCGTCATGTGCGGGTAGAGCGCGTAATTCTGGAAGACCATCGCGATGTCGCGCTGCTTGGGCGGAACACGGTTCACCACCCTGCCGCCGATCGCGATCTCGCCTTCGCTGATCTCCTCGAGCCCCGCGATCATGCGCAGCAGCGTGGACTTGCCGCAGCCCGACGGTCCGACCAGCACGCAGAACTCGCCGTCGGCGATGTCGACGTCGACACCCCGAATGACATGCGTCGAGCCGAAGTGCTTGTGAACCGCCCGGATTCCTACCGCTGCCAATCTTCCTCCTTCGTGAGCTGCTGCTCTCGAGTCCCGATGCCCGGCAGCTAAACTGGCCGTCGACTGCCAGCAACCACTATGTAATCCGGCCGGCCGGTCTTGAGCCAGGTGACGATGTTCTGCGCCGCTTTCCGCCGCAGCTCGATCTCCGCCTGCACGCTGAAGAACGCGGCATGAGGCGTCAGAATCACCTTCGGGTGGCCGAGCAGCGGACTTTCGGCGGGAATCGGCTCGACCGGCAATACGTCCAGTCCGACGCCGGCAAGTATTCCACTATCGAGTGCCGCAAGCAAATCGTCGGTATTGACGATTGCGCCGCGCGCCGTATTCACGACGTATGAACCGGGGCGCATCCGGCCGAGAACATCCGCGTCGATCATGCCACGAGTTTCATCGCTGAGCGGTGTGTGGACGCTGACGACATCGCTCGCCGCAAAGAGCCCGGCGAGATCGGCCGCTCGCTCGACGTAGGCCGGAAAGTCGCCATCGATGAGATACGGGTCGCAGGCGAGCACACGCTTGAAGACATTGCGCGAGACGTGCGCCATCCGCTTGCCGATGCGACCGAGGCCGACGATGCCCAGCGTCATCTCGCCGGCACGCTTGAGCTTCCCGGAAGACAGGTAATGCCAACGGCCTGCCAGGATATCGCGGTGGTAGGCGACGACGTTCCGGATCAACGCGAGTACCAGCGCCAGAGCGTGTGTGGCGACCTCGCCGACGCCGTAGTCGGGCGAGTTGGCCACCCATATGCCGTGCCGCGCGCACGCCGCGATGTCGACGGTATCGAAGCCCGCGCCGATCCGGCTGACTATCCCGAGCTGCGGCAGCGCGGCGATGACCCTCTCGGTGATCGGCGCGTATTGCAGCAGGATGCCGACGCAACCGGCGGCCGACGCGATCACGTCGGCTTCGGTTCTGCATTGCGCGATAATGAGTTCGACGCCCGCGCCCGCGAACAGCTTGCGCTCGAGATCGGGATCCTGGAACTCGTGATCGGAAAGCAGTACCCTGGGCATCGCTCAAGGACGGTTCAATGCGGCGCGCACGAATCGCGCCCAAGCCAAAGTACGTTGCCGTCGCGCAGCGGTCAAGCCGAGAGGAGTGCGGACTGCGGGCGGCTATAATCGCTGCGGCCGGCCTCGCCGGCCCGAGGAACGCCGATGCCGACCCTGCTCCAGACGACGATCGCCGGTAGCCTGCCCAAGCCGCCGTGGCTTGCGTGTCCCGGTCAGCTTTGGGCGCCGTGGCTGCTCGAAGGGGAGCTCCTCGCCGAGGGTAAGCGCGACGCGGTGCGCCTGGCGCTATACGATCAGGACCGCGCCGGCATCGACATCGTCACCGACGGCGAGCAAACGCGCCGCCATTTCGTGACGACGCTGATCGAAAGCCTCGACGGCGTGGACTTCGAGCACAAGAAGACCGTGCGCATTCGCAGCCGCTACGATGCCGATGTGCCAGTCGTCGTAAGCCCGGTGATGCGACGGCACCCGGTGTTCGCCGCAGACGCGCAGTTCCTCCGCGGCGCAACCCAGCGCAAGATAAAGTACACCCTGCCCGGGCCGATGACCATGGTTGATACGCTCTACGATGCCTACTACGGCAGTCGCGAGAAGCTGGCTTGGGCATTCGCCGGTATCCTGAACGACGAGGCGCGCGCGATCGAGGCGGCGGGCGTCGACGTGATTCAGTTTGATGAGCCGGCTTTCAACGTCTATTTCGACGAAGTCCGCGACTGGGGCATCGCCGCGCTCGAACGCGCGGCACAGGGACTGAAGTGTGCAACCGCGGTGCATATCTGCTACGGCTATGGGATCAAGGCCAATATCGAGTGGAAAAAGACGCTGGGCGCCGAGTGGCGACAATACGAGAACACCTTTCCTTTGCTCGCGAATTCGAAAATCGCCCAGGTTTCGCTCGAATGCGCCAACTCGCACGTGCCGCTCGAGCTCATCGCCCTGCTGCAGGGCAAGGACGTACTCGTCGGCGCCATCGACGTCGCAACCGACCGTGTGGAGAGCGCCGAGGACGTCGCGGTGACGATCCGCGCGGCGCTCCGGTATGTCCCTGCCGAGAGAATCTATCCCTGCACCAACTGCGGGATGGTCCCGCTCTCGCGGGAGGTCGCGCGGAAGAAGCTCGAAGCGCTTGGCGCCGGCGCAGCGCTGGTCCGCCGCGAGCTTGGCGGCTGATTCGTAGCATCGATCCGCGACGCAAAGGGCTCTACGGCGATGGGTTTGACCGATTGCCCGGCGCCGGGTATAGTCCCCTTTGTGTTTTATTTCAAGTACTAAAGCACGACCTGTCCGGCTCGTTGGCCGTTGCCGAAGCGCCGTACTTTCCTGTCCTTGAGATCGAAACATCGGCCGGGTGCGACCCGATTTTTTTCTTGATTAATGGGATTGGAAAACATGCCAACTGGAACGGTTAAGTGGTTCAACGATGCGAAAGGCTTCGGCTTCATTACGCCCGATGGGGGCGGCGAAGATCTGTTCGCCCACTTCTCGGCGATCAACATGCCGGGGTTCAAGTCGTTGAAGGAAGGTCAAAAGGTAAGCTTCGAGGTCACCCAAGGCCCGAAGGGAAAGCAAGCATCGAACATTCAGACGGTCTGAAGCCGCATCCCTGCGACACAACGAAGCCGGGCTCCGCCCGGCTTTTTTCTGGTTCTTCGCCGCTGCCGCGCGGTGCCAACGCGCGACGAGCGGCGTCGCCGCCGCTCGCCGCGATCGAACACGATAGTTGCGTCTGCTCCCTTTCGGAATTTAGTGAACAAACGCTTTCTTGCCCGCGTCCGCGAGCCGCAGACGATACAAGGTTTCAGCCGGGTGCCGGCTCGGCCGAGAGCACCGTCTCGCCGACGGCACGCGCACCGTACCAGACCAATCCGAGCATCGTTCCCATCAGCGTCCAGAACAGAATGGCGTTGCCGTAAACGATGAGATCGTTGGTCGAGTTCTTCACCAGCATCGCGAGCGTCAGCGCTACCGCCGCGGCGGCCCATGCCTTCTCGCGGTCGCCTCCTTCGCGCGCCCGCTGCCATGCCAGCCGCAGTATCTCGACGTGCAGCCACAGCCAGAGGATGAGCCCAATCACTCCCACCTGCAGGACCAGATCGAGTATCACGTTATGCGCGTGCGACGCTGCCTGGCTGTCGATCCGGCGCAGATCGACGTCGTCATGCAGGCGATAGGCCCGAGGCGGCACCGTCCTTCCGAGGCCAATGCCGAGCCACGGGCGCTTGCGCGCCAGCTCGAAGTAGGTCGCCCAAATCGCCGGCCGCGGATCGGCCATGATCATCTCCACGGCGGCGCTGGGGCTGCCGGGCGGCAAGGAAGACAGGCGCGCGCGGGAAATGATTTCGATGCAGGCGGCCGAAGCGGTCAGGCCGATCGCGATGACCACCAGCACCGACTTCCAATGGAGGCGTCCGCGCAGTATCCCGAGCGCGATCAGGAAACCGACAAACGAAACGAATAGCGTGGCGACCAGCGTGCGGCTCTCGCTCAAAAATCCGATCGCCGCGAACAGGAGCAACCACACCGCCGCAGCCGAGCGACGCCATGCGTGACGCGACGTCACCAGAATCAGGAACAACGGTACGGCGATGAACGCGAGGTACGTGCTCGAATCCGGGACGTTGCCGGCCTTCCAGGCGAGCCATCCCATCAAGCCCGGGTCCGGAGCGGTCGCGTCCGGGTCCACACCCAGCATCGCCGCCGCGAACATCGTCGTGAGGCAGAGCAACGTGCCGGCTGCTGTTCCGATTGCAACCGCCAGGCGCCCGCCGAGGAAGCGCACGACGAGGAAGCTCACCAGGAAGATGGCGAACGGATAAAATTGGTCGCTGCGGAAGCTCTGGAACGACGCGTCGGGCAATGCGGACCAGCCGATCGAAGCGGCGGCGAACGCCAGCCACACGAGCCATGGGATCAGGCCGGGAATGTTTTTCCAGGGCGCAAGGCGGAAATGCAGCAGCGCAAGCCCCACGATCAAGCCGACCAGGACATTGCGCAGCGCCGTGACGTGCGCCAGCGGCAGGATCGCCAGCAGCACACCGAAGCAGAGGCATAACGCGCGCAGCGCAGGGGGATCGTCGGCAGTGCTTTGCACGCCCGCCGGTAGAATCGGAAGTTGCATCGAGGACGGCCTCATGCGGGCGCGGAGCGATGGCTGCGCATCGCGTGTGCACGAGGCGAGCCCTGCGGGCCCGCCAAGGCGCGGGCGCCAGCCGGCAGCGGGGATTCTAGGAGCATTCTATTGCGTTTACAAATCCTCTCGCTCCCAGCGCGGCGCGCTCGGCGGCGGCGCGCTTGCGTCCATCGATCGCCGTCGGCAACGGTCATGAGAGATCTGCCGGGCGTGCTTCTGACCGCAACCATCTGGGCCTATTGGCTCGGCGTGGGCCTAATGATCATCCGCGCGCGTCGCAAGACACACCGCCTTGCCGGACTCGTCCCGGAGCAGCGGTTGGAGCGGTTCATGTGGATCGTCTGGGTCCCGCTGGTCGCCGCATGGATCGCATTGCCCTATCTCGCGCTCGTGCGCACGCATACCGTCCTGGCGATGCCGGTGTTCGCGTACCAAAGCGCCGGCTATGCCCCCCTGCGGTGGATCGCGGCTGTCTGCGCTGTGATCTGCCTGCTCCTGACCAGCGTCTGCTGGGCCCGCATGGGCACGCATTGGCGCATGGCGGTCAGCCTCAAGGGCGAGGAAGAGCTCATCACCGACGGTCCGTTCAGGCATGTCCGGCATCCGATCTATGCGCTGTCGATGCTGCTGATGATCTGTTCGGCCGTCGTCGTGCCGACTGTGCCGATGGTCGTCATCGCCATCGTGCATCTCGTGTTGAACCATCTCAAGGCGCGCAATGAAGAGAATCACCTTCTAACCGTGCACGGAGAGGCGTATCGGCGTTATCTCGCCCGGACGGGGCGGTTCTTCCCCAAGAGCGTCTAAAACGATGCCGTTCCCGCGGCTATCCCTCACGCGCGAACTGCGGCGCGCCACGGCCCTCGTGCTGGCCGCGGCCGCGTTCGGCGCAGCCGCGCAGGACGCGGGCGAGCGCCACGCTCTCGAACGGACCCAGATCGACACGGCGGCCGAGGAGCGCCTCCTTGCGCTCGTCCCCGAACGCATCTCGGAGCGCGACCTGAGGGAGGTGCTCGCGCGCGCGCCGGCGCCGCGGATCATCAATCTGGAGGGCAGCGTGCCCGTCACCATGGCTCCGTTCGCCGAATTCCTGATGGCGATGGGTTATCCCGAGGAGCGCATCCGCGACCCGAACGGCGGCGCGCTGTCGTATGGCAGCTCCGTCGACGCGCGGCGGCTCGCCGGCACGATGGCTTGGTACTACGAACGCGAGGGCATGATGCCGATGCTGATCGGCCACAGCCAAGGCGGGATGGTCGCGATCCGCGTCCTGTACGAGCTCGCAGGCGAGTTCGGCGATTCGATTCCCGTGTGGAACCCGCTCTCCGGCGCCGCCGAAGCGCGGACCACCATTCTCGATCCACGGACCGGTGCCCGGCGCCCAGTCGTTGGACTCGAGGTTCCCTACGTTGCCGCGCTCGCGACCGGCAAGCTGCCGCGAATCCTGCTGGGGCAGTGGACGATGCTCCCGCGGTTGCGCAATATTCCCGACACGGCAGAGGAATTCACCGGTTTCTCCTTTGAGTGGGATCCGATCGCGGGCAACTTCGGTTCCGCGGAACCGTATCGGGCAATGGGTTCCGCGCGGGTTCGGAACGTCATCCTGCCGCCCAAAGCGAGCCATCTCACGCTGCCGCTCGCCAAGGAACTCGCGCTCGATCCGGCTGCGCGCGACTGGATCAATCGCTATGTGCCCGACCCCGCTACATCCTACCCTCCGTCCGGAGCGCTGGCCGATCTGCCGAATCTGTTGCATGCAGCAGACATCTGGTACAGCGTCAAGAAGCACTGGTGCCTCGAGGCGCAGCGCCTGATTCGCAGCGCGCGGAAGGGCGCTGCGGCGCCTCTACAATAGATGGCACGGTTATCGCTTTCCGGAAGCAGTGACATGCAGAAGATTCATCGGGCTATGGCTGCTCCAGGCGGTCCCGTACAGCGCGCTCCCCTCGGCGCGAATACTTTGCAAGATCTGCAATCCGGCCGGCAGGGCAAGCTGCGCGGCAAGCTCAATTTGTTTCAGACAACGATGTTGTGCTGGCGGGAGCTCCATCCCTATATTGCCGTGCATATCGTGCGCTTGGATCAGCCGCTGGAGCCCGCGCGCCTCAAGCGATGCATTGAAGTCCGGCTTGAAACTGCGGGTCTGACCGGTCTCGTTCTCGATCGCGGGCGCGGGCGGTTCGAGTTCCGCGGCGGGGCCGCAGCGATCGAGCCGACTATCCTCGCCGCCGGCGACCACGCGGACCGCGTCAAGGAGCGGGAGATCGAGCGCCAGCTCAACCTGCCGTTTCCTGCTGACGGTGCGTTCGTCCCTTTCCGTTTCTTCGTCGTCGACGCCGGCGCCTCGTTCTATCTCGGTCTCGCCTACGACCATTTCATCGCCGGCGGCGATTCGATCGCAGTCCTGCTCGAAAGGCTTTGCGACGACTATGCGAGCGATGGAACGCAGGCCGCCTCACCATGGACTCCGCAGCGCTACCCGCGCACTTTCAGCCGGCTTTTCCTGCGGCATCTGCGCCGTACCGCTGCAAACCTCGCGCGCCTGCCCTCGCTGGCGCTAAATTGCCGGCGTTCGTTCCGGGCTCCGTGCCGCGCCGGGCGGGATCCCGCGAACGGCTTTCTCGCCGCCCGTATCGAGTCCAGCAAATTTGGCGCGGTCGTGCGGACGAGCAAGGCTTGGGGTGTGACGGTGAACGACTTGTTTCTGGCGGCATTGCTGCTCGCGCTGGCGCCCGTCGCTGCGAAGCGCGCGGAGGCGCACCACCGCAAGGAACTCGCCGTCGCGTCGATCGTCAACCTGCGCGGGGAATTCGAGGCGAGCGCCGGCGAAACGTTTGGCCAGTTCCTGACTTCGCTTCGCGTTTCACACCTCGTTCCACCCGGCATCGGGTTGTCCCAGCTCGCGCGAGAAATCCACATGCAGACCGCGCGCATCAAGGAACACAAGCTCTACCTGCAGACGTTGCTGGCGCTGGGCTGGGTGGCATTCGCGTGGCGCTTTCTCGGAGCCGATCGGCGGCAATGCTTTCTCGCCAAGCACTATCCGATCTGGGCAGGGATCACCAGCCTGAACATAGACTCGCTATGGGTCGGTCCGCGCGCCGGCGCGGCGGCGGCGGAATATTTGCGGGCGGTCCCCACGGGGCCGCTCGCGCCGCTGGTCGTGGCCGCGACCACGCTGGACGGAGCCCTGCAGCTCGGATTTTCGTTCCGCGCCGCCGACATCAGCCGCGATACCGTCGAGCGCGTGACTGCCGAATTCATCCGCCATATCGAGAACCTCGAATGAATCGCCCGCAACTCGCATCGCGGTTCGCACTCGCCGCCGCGCTCGGCTTTTTTCTCGTGGCGTACGCGTCAGGGCAAGACCGCGCTCCTGCCACGAGTGAACGCTCGGCTCCGGGCAGCGTCGTCAAGTCGATCGTCCTCGACGCCTCGGTCGAAGAACGAATCCTTGCGCTCGATCCGGAGCACATCACCGACGCGGACGTGCGCTCGACGCTCGCTGCGGGGCCGACGCCGAGAATCATGCTGTTCCACGGCGGCGTATACCCGGTGCATCTGTTGATGGAGTCGTTCTCGCGCTTCCTCACCGGCATGGGCTATCCGGAAGAGCGTATTCGCGATGCCGGCGATAGCAGCCTGTCGCGCAGCCCTTACGAGGCAAGCGACCGGCAAGCCGGCCTGATCGCCTGGTATTACGAGCGCGAAGGCGTGCGCGCCATCCTGGTCGGTCATAGCCAGGGCGGCATTCAGGTGGTAAAGATCCTGCACGAGCTGGCCGGCTCGTTCGGCGACAAGCTGCGCATTTTCAATCCGCTCACCGGAGAGTTCGAGGAGCGCACGACGATCGTCGATCCGCTGACGGGACGCGAGCGGCCCATCGTAGGCGTTTCGGTTGCGGCCGCAGCCGCCGTTGGCACTGGAGGATGGGCGTTGGCACTGCCGATCCATTGGATGGTGTTGAGCCGCGTACGCTCGATCCCGGATACCGTCGACGAATTCACCGGCTACCGCATAGGAATCGATTTCTTCGCCTGGGATGGACCGGGACTTGAGGGCGTGAAAACCTTTTACGCGGACGGGAAAGCGAAGGTCCGCAACGTGACGCTGCCGGCGGAGTACTCGCACGTGTTCGTGCCTGGTACCGCACAACTCGCCGAAGATCCGGTGCTGCGCGACTGGATCAATGCCTTCGACCCGGAGGATCCGGCCCGCAGCTCGCCGCCGCAGGGGCACGGCGCTTCCAACATCATGTGGGCTGCCGATGTCTGGCACAGCATCAAGCGGCACTGGACCCTCGAAGCACAACGCTTCGTCCGCGCCAGGCGCGCGGCGGCGAACTAAACTGTCGCTGCTGACCGGGCAACGTTGCTCTGGAGAGCGAAGCGGGCGATAATTACTGTTTGTCCGGAGGGCCGCGCCTTAATGGTCCCGCTGCCGCCTGCCCGGCGCCGCGCCCGGACGTTCCGGGCTAAAAAAGCCACCGATCGATGTCAGCTTCGTTAGCCGGCAAGGTTGCGCTCGTCACGGGCGCCTCGCGCGGCATCGGGCGTGCCATCGCGCAAAAGCTCGCTCTCGCCGGCTGCGATGTCGCGGTCAATTACTATAACAGCGCCGAAGAGGCCGAAGCGCTCTGTGTCGAGATCCGCAGCCTGGGTCGGCGTGCGTGCCCGCTCCAGGCGAGTGTGGGCATCCCCGACAGCGTCGACGACATGTTTTCCGAGCTCGGCAAGCACTTCGATCATCTCGACATCGTGGTCAGCAACGCGGCCAGCGGCGTGCTCAAGCCCGCGCTGGAAATGACGCTCAAACACTGGCGCTGGTGCCTGGAAACCAATGCGCTGGCGCTGAACTTGCTGGCGCAGCGCGCCGTGCCGCTGATGCCGGACGGCGCCAGTATAATCGCCATGTCGAGCCTGGGTGCGTCGCGCGCGATGCCCGATTACGGTTTCATCGGCGCTTCCAAGGCCGCGCTCGAGTCGCTGGTGCGCACGCTCGCGCAGGAGTTGGGCCCGCGGCGGATCCGCGTCAACGCGGTCAGCGCCGGCGTCGTCGATACCGATGCCCTGCGCTATTTTCCGAACCGGGAAGAGCTGCTGGCGAATTTCGCCCGGCGCACGCCCGCCGGCCCGGTGCTCACGCCACAGGACGTCGCCGGCGCGGTCTACCTGCTGTGCCTGCCCGAGGCGGCGATGATCACCGGGCATACGCTGGTGGTGGACGGCGGGTTCTGCATTTCGGGCTAGGGCACTCGCATGAGCATGGACACGCGACTCACCGACAAAGTGGCGATCGTCACCGGCGGCAGCCGGGGCATCGGCCGCGCGATCGTCGAGCTCCTCGCGGCCGAAGGCGCCGACGTGACCTTCTTCTATCGCGACAACGCGGCTGCTGCCGAAGGGGTCGTCAGCGCGGGCAAGGCGGCGGGCCGGCGCATCGCCGCGGACAAGGTGGACATCCGCGATTCCGCCGCATGCGCCACCGCCGTCGAACGCGTCGCGGAGCGCTGCGGCCGGATCGACGTTCTGGTGAATAACGCCGGCATCATCCGCGACAACCAGCTTGCCGCCTTCGACGATGGCGACGTGCGCGACGTGCTCGACACCAACATCGGCGGAGCGTTCAACGTCGCGCGGGCGGTGGTCCCGCATATGATCGTGCAGCGTGCGGGCAAGATCATCAACGTGAGCTCTGTCGCCGGGGAAAAAGGCGGGCGCGGCCAGACCAACTACGCGGCAAGCAAGGGCGCGCTCAATGCCTTTACGCGCGCGCTCGCGGTCGAGCTGGCGCCGCGCAAGATCACCGTGAACTGTGTCGCGCCCGGCGTGATCGACACCGAAATGTCGCGGGACGTGCGGGCGATGGCCGGCGACGAGGTCAAGTCGCGGATCCTCCTCAAGCGCTACGGCAAGCCCGAGGAGGTTGCGTATGCGGTCTGGTTTCTCGCCTCCCCGTACGCGGATTACGTGACGGGTCAGATATTCAATGTCGATGGCGGCTTCAAAATGGAGTGAGCGGAATGGCGAATACAGAGATCACCAAGGAAGAAATCCAGGCGATTTTCCCCAAGGTCGCGGAGACGATGGCGGACGCCCTCGGCTGCGACATCGATCAGGTCAAGCTCGACATCTCGCTGATCGAAGGCCTCGATGCGGAATCGATCGATTTTCTCGACATGGTCTTTCGCCTGGAGCGGGCGTTCAAGATCAAGATCCCGCGCGGCAGGATCATCGAGAACGCGCGCGGCGACATGCCTGAGGCGGAGTTCGAGCACAAAGGCGTGCTGACCGAGGCCGGACTCGCCCAGCTCAGGCGCTATCTGTCGGAGATTCCGCCCGAGCGGTTCGGCAATCCGATGAAGGTCGCCGATATCCCCCGGCTGTTCACGCCGGAGACCTTCTGCAAGCTGGTGATCCACGCCCAGCGGGAAGCGCAGACGGCCGCCTGAAGTCACAGGTTTCTGCCGCGCATGAGCGATCACTTCGCCGCTTTTTCCTTCGTCGACCGGATCATCGAACTCGAGCCCGGGATGCGCGCGCGCGCAACGTTCGCCGTGCCGGAGAATCTGGCCGCGTTTCCCGCCTGTCTGGTCGCCGAAGCGGTCGGCCAGCTCGCCGCGTGGGTCGCGATGGCCAAGATCGATTTTCGCGGCCGGCCGGTCGCGGCGCTCGCCACCGAGACGATCTTTCACGGCGACGTCGCGCCCGGTTCGCGGCTCGAGCTCAACGTCGAGATCGAAGCTCTGGACGAGGATGCCGTTGCCTATGGAGGCTCCGCGCGCGTCGACGGCGCGACAGTCATCGAGCTCAGGCATTGCCTCGGCCCGATGCTACCGGTGCAGGATTTCGATGCGCCCGAGGCGTTGCGCGAGCGCTTCCGCCTGCTGTGCGCGACGGGTGCGCCTGCCGGCCGTTTCCGCGGCGTCACCACGCCCGAGCTCACCGCGCTCGAAGGCAGCACTCGCAAATCGGCGCGCGCACTGCTTCAGGTCCCGCGGTCCGCGCCGTTCTTTGCCGATCACTTTCCGCGGCGGCCCGTGTTCCCGGCGACGCTGCTTCTGGACAGCCAGATCCGGCTGGCGATGGGCCTCGCCCGTGCGGCGGCCGGTTCGACAGGGGCAGCGCTCGTGCCGCAGCGCATGACACACGTCAAGATGCGCTCGTTCATCGAGCCCGGACAGGCGGTAGAGCTCGGCGCTGAAATGGCGGCGACGAGCGACCTCGGCGGGACCGTCCGTCTCTCGGCCACGATCGACGGTCGCAGAGTCGCCACGGCGCGGCTGGACGTCGCGGCGCGGGAGCATTGAATGGCAGCCAGACGCCGCGTCGCGGTCACCGGCTTGGGGCTCGTCACACCCGTCGGCAATGACGTGGCTTCGACCTGGGCTGCGCTGCTTGCAGGCAAAAGCGGTGGCGCAGCGATCAGCCTGTTCGATGCGTCCGGTTTTCCGGTGCGCATCGCTTCCGAGGTCAAGCAATTCGACCCCGCGGAAGCGATCGGCGAGCGCAAGCTCCTCAAGTTCGCGAATCGCTCGCACGGTTTCGCGCTCGCGGCCGCCGAAGAGGCGCTTGCCGATGCGGGCGTCCGCCCGACGGCGCCAACCGCCGCGCGCTGGGGCTGCGCGGTCGGCACGGGCATGATGGGCGTCGATTTCGCGGAGCTGGTGGCCGTGCACGCGCACAGCGCGGCCCGTGGCGAGCTCGATGCGACACAGTTGCTTACCGATGCGTCGGCGAACAACCCGCTGGTTTTCTGCCGCAGCCAGTCGACGACCGGCCTGTCGCTGCTCACCCGCCGGCATGATATCCGGGGTTACGCGACGTCGGTACACACGGCGTGCGCCTCCGGCGGTCAAGCGATCGGCACCGCGCTCAAGCTGATCCGCCGCGGGGCCGTCGATTACGCGCTTGCCGGCGGATTCGATTCCATGATCAGCCCGATCGGCGTCGCCGGTTTCTGCCTGCTGTCCGCGCTCTCGGCGGACAACGAGACGCCGGAGCGCGCGAGCCGTCCGTTCGACATGACGCGCAACGGTTTCCTGCTCGGCGAGGGGGCCGGTTTTGTGGTGCTCGAGGAATGGGAATCGGCGCGGCGGCGCGGCGCGCACATTTACGCAGAGTTGGCCGGCGACGGCAACTCGCTGTCGAGCTACCGCATCACCGATTCGCCGCCGGATGGCGACGGTCCGATCCAGTCGATGCGCCAGGCGCTCGCCGACGCCGGCGCGACCATCGACGACGTCGACTATATCAATGCCCACGGGACGTCGACGTTCATGAACGATCGCAGCGAAAGCGCGGCGATTCATGCCGTGTTCGGATCGCGCGTAAAGGAGGTCGCGGTGAGCTCGACCAAGAGCTCGATGGGCCACCTCATCGCCGCCGCGGGTGCCGTCGAAGTCGCGATCTGCGCGCTGACGATCCATCACGGCGAGGTGCCGATCAACGCCAACTTGCGCGAACAGGATCCCGAGTGCGATCTCGCGCTGGTGCGTGACGTGCCCGAGCGGCGCCGGGTGCGCGTCGCAATGTCCAATTCTTTCGGCTTCGGCGGTTCCAACAGTTGCGTCGCCTTGCGCCGACCGGACGCCGTGGATGGCGCCGGCTTCCGCGCCTGACGCATCGCCCGCGTTCCCCATGAACCAACGCAGAGTCGTCATTACCGGTACCGGCGCGGTCTGTGCCGCGGGCAGGGATCCACCCTCGATCCTCGAGGCGATCCGCGCCGGACGCTCGGCAATCGCGCCGATCCGGCAGTGGGATGCTTCGGGGTGGCCGATGCAGGCGGCGGGAGAAATCTCCGACTTGAATCCCCGCGCACTGGTCGATGACCGCAAGCTGCACAAGCTGATCCGGCGCACCGATCTGTTCGGCCTGTATGCCGCGGACCGCGCGACCGATGCATCCGGGCTGGCGGCGCATCGTGCCGCGCTCGAGCCCGAGGCCGCGGTCGAGTACAGCGATCGCACCGGCGTTTATGTCGGTTCCGGCGGCGGCAGCTACGAGAGTCAGTATGACTATTTTCCGCTGCTGACCGCCGCAGAGGAAAAGTTGCCGGCGTTCGGCCGCGAGCTTTCCAGCACGGTCAATCCGATGTGGCTGCTGCGCACGCTGCCAAACAACGTTCTCGGTCACATCGGCATCCGCCACGGCTTCAAGGGAGCCAACGCCTGCATCACCAACCACAGCATCGGCGGCACGCTGGCCGTAATCGAGGCCATGGAGGCATTGCGCACGGGCGAGGCGGATCGCGCGCTCGCGGTCGGCCACGATGCGCCCATCGAGCCGCAGATGGTCCTCTACTATCACGACGTCGGATTGCTGGCGAAGGATACGATCCGGCCTTTCGATGCGCGCCGCGACGGCAGCCTCTTCGGCGAAGGCGCCGCTGCGCTCGCGCTCGAGACGGAGGAATCGGCGCGGAAGCGCAATGCGCCGATCCTGGGCGAAGTGCTCGGCGGCGGCGCCGCGACCGACGCGCAAGGCCTTCTCGCGATCCGTGACGACGGCGACGCTCTCGCGCGCGCAATCGAAGCTGCGCTCGCGGACGCGGGCATTCGTGCTGCCGAAGTCGGCATGATCGCCGCGCACGGCAACGGCACGCCGCAGTCGGACGCATCGGAAGCCGCCGCGATCCGTCGTGTCTTCGGCGAAAGCGCACCGCCGGCGACGGCATTCAAATGGGCGTTCGGGCATCTGATCGCGGCGGCCGGAATCATCGAGGCCGTCCTCGCCCTGGAGAGCCTGCGTCAGCGCGTGGTGCCGGGTACTGCAACCTACGCCGTGGCCGACCCTGGTTGCGCGGGAGTGCCTGTCGCCGCCGAGCCTCAATCGCCGCGCGGCGACGTGGCGCTCGTCCTCTGCCGCGGTTTTGCCGGAACGAATGCGGCGCTGTTGCTGCGCGCCGCGATCTGATCCGCGGCATGGCGGAAGCCCGCGGGGCGATTCCCGGTGCCGCAACCCGCTGCGGCATCGATACGGTCGAGATCGCGCGCATCGAGCGCCTGCTGTCCGAAACCGCACCCAAAGACCTCCATCGCTTCTTCACCGCGCAGGAACTCGACGACAGCGGCGAGGGCGCCGAACGCGCCGCGAGCCTTGCCGCACGCTTCGCAGCCAAGGAGGCCTGCGTCAAGCTTTTTCCTCGCGAAGCCGCGCTGGGCGAGATCGAGCCCGGAGATTTTTCGGTCGCGCGCGATGCCTATGGCGCGCCCCGGGTGATCTTGAGCCCGAGAGCCGCGGCGGTGCTCGCGAAAAACCGCATCCGGACCATCGAGCTGTCCTTGACGCACGACCGCATGAGCGCGTCATCGGTCGCCTTGGCGCTCGCGGACGCGACGGAGACACCGCTGTCGGGCCGGCTCATCTTTCACCTGCTTCCGTTTCGCCGCCGCGTCGTCCTCGACAACCTTCGCCGCGTATTCGGTGCCGGCGTAGCCGACGCGGAGATCGAGCGGCTCGCTCAGGCGCATTACGCGCACCTGTGGCGCTTGTTCACCGAATTTGTGCGCTTTCGCTCGATGAGCGAGCGGCAAAAGGCCGCGCGGGTCGAGGTCGATAACGTTGCCGTGTTTACGCGCGTGCTCGAGCGCGGCAAGGGCATCCTCGTGCTGACCGGACACTTCGGCAATTGGGAAGTGGCGACGGTCGCGGGCCTGAGCAAGTTTCCACAAATGCGCGGGCGGATTCATTTCGTGCGCCGGCCGATCAAACCGCGCTGGCTCGACCGATTCGTCAACTGGCGCTTCCAACGCGCCGGGTTCGGCGTGTTGCCGAAGCGCGGCTCGCTCGAGGCCATCCTCGATCGGCTCGCCGCCGGCGATGCGATCGTGTTTCCGTTCGACCAGCACGCCGGGCCGCCCGAGGGCATCGAAGTCGATTTCTTCGGCAGTCCGGCGTGGACGTTCAAAAGCCTGGCGCTGATTGCGCTTGCGTCAGACGCGGCAGTCGTGCCTGCGGCGAGCTGGCGCGAACCGGATGGCCGGCACGTACTGCGCTTCGAGGAGCCGCTTTTACCAGTCTCGTGCGCCGAAGTCGGCGAGGAAATCCGCCGCAACACGCGGGCGTACAACGCCGCGCTGGAGCGGTTGATCCTGCGCCACCCCGAGCAATGGTACTGGGTGCACCGGCGCTGGAAGCGTGTCGACCCGCGCACAAGAGTGCGCATCTAAAACCCGGTACCCGCGCTCGAGCGCCGCGATGTGTCGCCCAGCGGCAGTTACGACCGTGCCGTGACGGGTATGGACGGCGATCGATCGTCGCTCCGGGGCCCATGCGACACGGTTCCATCACACGACCCGTCGGCCCGGCCGAAGGAATTGCCGTTCGCGTCTGCTGGAAGGATAGGTGGTGACACGCGCCCTATAGCGGGGCGCGGGCGCAGGCCCCGCCGCGTGTTCTCATGCAAACGGCATATCTTTTGCAAGGGAACCCTCGCCTGCCTCGGGTGAGGCAAACAATTGGGCGGTACGGCATTGTACGCTACACAGAAACTGGCTGGTTTGCTTCAAAAGCTGGGGCAGCCGACGCTCGCCACCCGCACGTCGACTGCGACTTCGCTCTTGTTTCTTTTCGCCATCCTAGCCGTCGGCATGGCGTCCCTGTATTCGTTCCGGACGCAACTGACGAACGTCATGATCGCGGAACAGAATACTTTGGTCGAGCGCATCGCCGACAATCTCGATCAAAAACTGCGGGCGCTGCAACGAGCATTGCTGCTCAGTGCGATCGAGATCACAGAGGCCGACGTCGCATCGTCGGACGCAGCGCAGGAGTACCTGGACTCCAACGGCGGCCTCTACGCCGCATTTGACCGCTCCATCTTCCTGTTTTCCGACCAAGGCATCCTGCTCGCCGAGCGTCCGTTCCGGCCCGGCCGGCGCGGCGACAACGCGTCGTGGCGGCCGTACATCAAGGATACGATGCGTACGCAGGAACCGGTCATCTCGGAACCGTTCCTCACGAATGTCGGTGACGCGAACATGGTGCTGGTCATGACCATGCCGGTATTAGCCAAGGACGGCCGGATGATCGCCATCCTCAGCGGCAGCCTCGGGCTCACGCATCCCGGGATGCTCGGCAACATCGCCAAGACGGTCATCGGCAAGACCGGATACCTTTACATCGTGACCGCGGACGGCAAGCTCATCATGCATCCCGACCGGAAGCGGCTCTCGCAGGTCGCATTTTCGCCGCGCGCCAATCCTCTCTTCGACCGCGCGCTCAACGGCTTCGAGGGCACGGAAGAGACTTTCGACACGAGCGGCAGGCAGGCGCTCGTCTCCTACAACCGCGTCAAGTCCTCGAACTGGATCGTCGCCGCCGTCTACCCGAAGGACGAAGCATTCTTTGCCGTTCATGACCTGATCTGGCACTTCGTCGAGTTTCTGCTAGTGGCTTTCGTCATCGTGGTGGTGGCCATCTGGGTCTCGATGCGGTACTTGATGCGGCCTCTGGTCTCGCTGACCAAGCATCTTTCGAATTACGCCGCCACCGAGGAAATCGCCCCGTTAGTCGGTGCCGCAGGCAGCGGCGAAATCGGCGCGCTGACGACTGCGTTCAACCGCCTCACCGCCCGCTTGCACGAGAGAGAAGACGCCCTCGTCGAGACGATGCAGCGATACCAGCTCATCACCGAGAATTCCACCGACCTCATTACCAAGCACGAGCCGACGGGAGTCATCTCCTATGCTTCCCCCGTCTCGTCGAGCGTCCTGGGGATAGCGCATGACGCGCTCTTGGGCCGATCATTATGCGAATTCGTTCACCCGGAGGACTTCGACGTCATTCGCGCCGCATTTGCGGAGGCAACCGAGGCGAAAACGTTGCCGACGGTCATCTATCGCGCGCGACACGCCGACCAGCATTACGTCTGGTTCGAGACGACGATGCGGCTGATGAAAGATGCATCCGGCGAGGAGACGAAGAAGATCTT
>DASXQW010000227.1:0-7242 GCA_036506975.1 Casimicrobiaceae bacterium
AATGAATTCGGCCCTACGAACACCGCGTCCTTCGTAGGTGCGAATTTATTCGCACACCGCCAGACAATTCCGCGCATCACACCGGCTTCAACACGCGCTGCAGAAAGTCGCGCGTGCGTTCGTGCCTGGATTCGGCCAGGATCTGCTGCGCCGTGCCTTCTTCGACCACGCGGCCGTGGTCGAGAAACAGGACGCGTCGCGCCACCTCGGCGGCGAATCCCATCTCGTGCGTGACGACGACCATGGTCATGCCTTCGCGCGCCAGCGTCAGCATGATCTTGAGCACTTCACCGACGAGCTCCGGATCGAGCGCGGACGTGGGCTGGATTCCGGCAACGCGGCAATGGCATGGCCAAGCTGCCGTCCTTTGATCGAGTTGGGCCCGCTGTTGAAGCCGTGCAAATAGACGATCCGCAATGTCTGCAACCCCGCGCTAGCCCGTTTCCCTCGAGGGAATATTCGGAGCCGCGTTCGCGAGCTGCGCGAGCAGCTTGTCGTGGATGCCGCCGAATGCCCCATTGCTCATGATCACAATGTGGTCGCCGGGCCGCGCCGCCGCAACGATCGCGTCGGTGAGCGCAGTGAGGTCAGAGTTCGTATGCACACGGTCGCCGAGCGGTTGCAACCACGCCGCGGCGTCCCAACTCAAGTTCGCCGCATAACAGAACACGAGATCGGCGCGCTCGAGGCTTCCCGCGAGCGCGTCCTTCATCGTGCCTCGCTTCATCGTGCTCGAGCGCGGCTCGAGCACGGCGAGGATCCGCGCCTTGCCCACTTCCCGGCGCAGGCCTTCCAGCGTCGCCGCGATCGCGGTCGGGTGATGCGCAAAATCGTCGTATACCGCAATGCCGCCGACCGTACCGCGCAATTCCATCCGCCGCTTCACGCCGCGGAACGCGCCGAGCGCGGCGAGGCTCTCGCGCACCGGCACGCTCACATGGCGCGCGGCCGCGATCGCCGCCAGTGCGTTCAACTGATTGTGCCGGCCGCCGAGCGCAAAGGGCGAAAGCGTGCCCTGCGGCGCCCCGCCGTGCCTGATCGCGCCGTCGGCCGCGATCGTCCAGTCCGCACCGGCACCATGCACGTCGGCGGCGCGGAACCGCTCGAGCTCGCTCCAGCAGCCGTGAGCCAGCACGCGCTGCAGGTTGTCGTCGCTGCCATTGACGATCAGCCTGCCGCGCCGCGGTATCGTGCGCACCAGGTGATGGAACTGCGTCTCGATCGCGGCCAGATCCGGAAAGATGTCGGCGTGGTCGTATTCGAGATTGTTCAGGATCGCCGTGCGCGGCCGGTAATGCACGAACTTCGAGCGCTTGTCCGAGAACGCAGTATCGTATTCGTCGGCCTCGATCACGAAGAACGGGCCGTCGGCAAGCCGCGCCGACACGCCGAAGTCGATGGCGACGCCGCCGATCATAAATCCGGGATCGAGTCCCGCCTGGTCGAGGATCCAGGCGAGCAGCGCGGTCGTCGTCGTCTTGCCGTGCGTGCCGGCGACCGCCAGCACCCACTTCTCGTGCAGCACGGTCTCGGACAGCCATTGCGGCCCCGAGGTATAGGGTCGTCCGCTGTCGAGGATCGATTCGAGCAGCGGACTGCCGCGCGTGATGGCATTGCCAATCACGAATACGTCGGCGTTCCTGGCGACCTTGTCGAGCTGCGCCGCCTCGTAGCCCTCGATCAATTCGATACCGAGTGCCGCAAGCTGCTCGCTCATCGGCGGGTAAACGTTGGCGTCGCAACCGGTCACCGTGTGGCCGGCCTCGCGCGCGATCGCGGCGAGGCCGCCCATGAACGTGCCGCAGATGCCGAGGATGTGCAGATGCATCTTCCGGGTTCAGTCTACGGATGCGAGCTTGAGCGCGAGGGCGCGCTCGTACGCTGCTTCGAGCGCACGCGTGTAAGCCTTGAAGTCGGCCATACCGGAGGGTGCAAGTCTGGTCACGATCGCGGCGGCAATCGCTGCGCGGTGGGCAGGATTGTCTGCGAGCCGGCAGGCGATGGCGACATAATCCTCGTCCGTGCTCGCGACGGTCTCCGTTACACCAAGATGCGCCAGCAGGCTGTACGTCATGCGCTCGGCAGCGCGCTCGCCGACGCGGGTCACCACCGGGATGCCCATGTCGAGCGCAGCCGCGGTCGTATCGCCGCCCGTGTAGGGAAGCGTATCGAGGACGATATCGATGAGCCGATAGCGCGCGCGATCGGCGGCATCGTCCATCGTCCGCGGAATAAACGAGATCCTCTCGCCCGGAATGCCGAAGCTTTGCACGCGGCGCAGGTAGAGCGCCCGCTCGGCCTCGCGGCCCGGTGAGAACGCCAGCACGCTCTGCGGTACACGTTCGAGAATCGCGCGCCACAGCTTTAGACAGCGCGACGAAAGCTTCGGCAGCCCCACAAAGACGCCGAACACGACGGCGGCGCGATCGAGCCCGATTTCCTCGCGCAGGATCGTCGGCGCTGCCGGAGTCACGCGGCGCAACGGCAGCACGCAACAGTCCAGTGCCAGGGGTGTTTCGATCTGGTACTCGCCGGCGTCGGGCGGATCGACGTAGCGATCGCTGAGCTTGAAGTCGACCTGCTGCAGGCCGATCGAGCCGTGCGAGCCCAGATGCGTGATGATCACCGGCGCGGGTTTGTAGAGCAGAATGCCCGGCCGCGATGAGCCCGAGCGGCTCATCAGATCGACCAGCAGGTCCGGCTCGTCCGCCGCGATTCTTTGTGCGGCCCCGAGATTGTCTAGATCGTCAAGTCGTACGAAGGCGTCGCAGCACGCGCGAAACTCGCTGGTCAGACTGTCTTCGAGCTCACGCTTCCCGATCGAATACGCGTGGACCCTGAACCGGGCGCGATCATGCCGGCGCAGCACGTCTAGCATCAGGCGTCCCATCACGTGGTTGCGAAAGTCGGCCGAAAGATAGCCGATGCGCATCGGCGGCGATCGGTTCGCACGAGGGGGCGCGAGATCCACGACACCCGCACGCTCTTCCTGGCGCAGCCGATCGTGAGTTTCATACAGGCGCTTGAGCGCGGCGCGCGACACGTCGAAATACTCCGCCTGCGCCGCGGCAGCACCCGCATAGCGCGCCTCACCGCGTCCATACGGCCACTCGACCGCCAGGGGCAGATACTTGTCTTCGTATTGCGTGCCGGGCGCGATGCGCGCCGACATCAGGCCGGCGATCACCACGGGCGCCGACAGCTTGGCATAGGGCTCGAAAGCGCGGAAATCCTCGAACGCTTCTTCGTAGAGTCGGAACCGCAGCAGATGGCCGCGCAGCGCCAGCCAAACGTGCGGGTTGTTGGGAGCCAGTAAACGCGCGCGCCGGAGCGGCGACAGCGCGTCCGGCCAGCGTCGCAAGCGGTCGCGCGCCTTCGCGAGATTGAGCAGCGCCTCGACCGACGTCGGACCCAGTGTAGCGGCTCGATCGAAAGCGCGCTCCGCATCTGCGTATCGGCGCTGCCTGAAGTGCAGATGACCAAGGCCGAGGTGGACTTGCAGCCAGTCCGGCTTGAGCCTGGCCGCGTCGCGAAGGCTCGCTTCCGCACCGGCGAGATCGCCCTTCTTCACGCGTAGCGTCGCGACGTTGTAATGCGCTTCGGCGAGCTGCGGCGAGTGCGCAAGCGCGGCGGTATACGCAGCGAGCGCGTCGTCGATGGCTCCCGCCGCGGCGCGCTTGGCCGCCTCGTCGAGGAGCTCGCGCACGCTCGTCATGCCACGACGCTTGCGCGCGGAGCGGGATGCGCATGCCGGCGCCAACCGAGCGCGAACCAGGCGAGCGCGAGCGCATCGGCGGCGAGGACCAGCGCGAACGCAAGCCGCAGCGCGCCGGCGACGTCGATACCGAACGCCGCCCGCGTCGCATCGACGACGACGCCGATGCCCCATTGCGTCGCGAAACTGCCGGTGAACATCAGCAGATTGAGCGCGGTATTGGCACGCGCCGCCGCTTCCGGAGGAAAACCTTCGCCTATGACCGTGAAGCCGAGAACATTCACCGCGGAGCCCAGACCGTACAGCGCCCACGCCACATAGGTCGACGGCAGCGCCTGCATGACGATCAGCGCCAACATGAGTATGTTCAAACCGAAGCCGGCCGCAAGCAGGTGACGCGCGCCTATCCCGTAGCGCCTGAGCGCGGTGGCGAAGAAACCCAGACCAAGATATCCGCCGAGAATGGCGATGCCGACGACGAGCAGATGATCGGCAGCGACTATGCGGCCGTAGCCATCGACTTCCATCAGCCACGGTACCGACCACAGGCCCTGGATGGCCATGAACGAGCCCGTCGCGACCGCACACAACGGCGCGACCCACCAGAAGCGCGCACTGCCGAACACCTTCTTCACTCCGGCCCACTGAACCTTCCATCCGGCCACGCGCGAATGCGCGGGAGTATCCGGCACGACCCAAAGGATGCACAGCGCCGAGGCGAAGGTCGCTACCGAGAGCACGACGAAGATTCCGCGCCAGGAGAGGAAGGTCAAGGCGGCGGCGAGCGGTGCAGTGGACAGCAGGGCGCCGATACCGCCGGCGACCATCATCCAGCCGGCAAGCGACGCCTGCCGTTCCGCCGAATACCAGGTCGCGATTGCCTTGAGTGGCGCCATGAGGCAGACAGAGACGCCCGCGCCGATCAGCGCGCGAGCGATCGCGAGTCCGGCAAGATCGTCGCTGGCCGCGAAGGCCAGCGCGCCGCAACCGGCGACCGTCAGCAGGATCGGCTCGACTCGCCGCGGGCCGTAACGATCGAGCAGCATCCCGGCGGGAATCTGCATCGCCGCAAACGCGACGAAATACGCGCTGGTCAACAGACCGAGCGACGACGCGCCGATGTTCAAGCTGGCGCTGAGCTCCGGCGAGATGACCGCATTGGCCGTGCGGTACGTGTACGACAGCACGTACGCGGCCGCGAAACTGAGATAGAGCGGCAGAAAGTGCGGAGCGGTCACGATGGGCTGCGGCGACGGGGGCGGCCGCTATTATCTCCGATTGTCGCGCCGGCGCCGAAGCTTCGCGCCGCCCGCGGTGCATGTAGAATTCGCGGCTATGCAGCTACGACTGCCCGTTGCGAGACATCGTGTGGCCAAGGTCTGTGGCGGACCCATGCGGCGCTGTTGCTGCTTCGTGCTCGGCGCGACGAGCACAATTACTCTCGCCGCGGGGCCGGACTACCCACCGACCGCGAAGCGTCCCGTGACCGAGACCTATCATGGCGTGACGGTGGTCGACGAGTATCGCTGGCTCGAGGATGACGCGAGTCCCGAAGTCAAACGCTGGCTGGCGGAGGAAAATGCGCTCACGCGGCGCTACCTCGACGCGCTTCCCCAACGCCCGGCGATCGCCGCTCGCGTCGGCGAGTTGCTGCGCACCTCACCCGTGCGGCGCTACGACTTCGAGTACCGCGGGCGGCTCTTCGCGCTGAAGCTTCAGCCGCCGAAGAACCAGCCCATACTGGTGGCGCTGCCGGTTTCGGGTGACATCCGCGGCGAGCGTGTCGTGCTCGATCTCAATCTCCTCGATCCTTCGGGCCGCACCGCGATCGACTTTTTCCGGCCGTCCTACGACGGCAAGCGTGTCGTGGTGTCGCTTTCGACCAACGGCAGCGAGGACGGCACCGCGTATGTTTACGATGTGGCGACCGGCCGCCGCCTTGATGATGTGATTCCCGGCGTGATGTATCCGACCGCAGGCGGCAGCGTCGAATGGAACGCCGACGGCAGCGGCTTCTACTACACGCGCTACCCTCAAGGCGGCGAGCGGCCGCCCGAGGACCGCCATTTCTTCCAGCAGGTCTACTTTCACCGGCTCGGCACCCCGGTGGCGAGGGATCGTTATGTGATCGGCAAAGAATTTCCCCGCATCGCCGAGATCGAGCTCAAGGGCAGCCGCGACGGCCGTCATTTGCTGGCTGTGGTTCGCAACGGCGACGGCGGCGAGATCGCGTACCACTTGCGCGGTCCGGACGGCCGATGGCATGAAATCGCCGGGTTCAAGGACGGCGTCAAGCGGCTGGCTTGGGGCGATGACGGCAAGCTCTACGGCATGAGCGTCAAGGACGCGCCGCTTGGCCGCATCATCGCGATTCCCATGCTCCGGCCGTCGCTGGCTTTTGCGAAGGTCGTCGTGCCGGAAACCAAGATCGTTACCGAAGGCGTGCAGCCGACCGCCTCGCGGCTCTACGTCACGTATCGCGACGGCGGGCCGTCAGTCGTGCGCGTGTACTCGCTCGCCGGCAAGTTCTTGCGCGAGCTTCCCACCACGCCCGTATCCGACGTCGCAGTCGCGGCGCGACTCGAGGGCGATGACGTGCTCCTCAACACAATGAGCTTCGTCCAACCGCGAGCGGTCGCGCGCTACGAGGCGCGCACGAACCGCCTCGTGCCGACCGGGCTTGTCGGGCGATCCCCGTTCAATTTCGACGATGCCGTAGTCGAACGCGAATTCGCGGTTTCGAAGGACGGCACGCGCGTGCCGGTCAGCATCATCCACCGCAAGGACGTCACGCTCGACGGAAGCAACCCGACACTGCTCTATGGCTACGGCGGCTATGGCATCAGCATGGCGCCGTACTTCTCGCCGCTGCTTCGACTGTGGCTCGACTACGGTGGCGTCTACGCCGTCGCCAACGTGCGCGGCGGCGGCGAATACGGCGAGCCCTGGCACCTGGCCGGCAATCTGACGCACAAGCAGAACGTGTTCGACGATTTCGCCGCATCGCTGCAGCTGCTCATCGACCGCAAATACACCCGCCCGGAGAAAGCCGCGATCATGGGCGGCAGCAACGGCGGGCTCCTCATGGGCGCGACGCTCGTCCAGCACCCCGAGCTCATGCGCGCGGTCGTCAGCCGCGTCGGCATCTACGACTCGTTGCACTGGGAGCTGCAGCCGAACGGCGCGTTCAATGCGACCGAGTTCGGCTCAGTCAAGGATCCCGAGCAGTTCCGCGCGCTGTACGCGTACTCTCCCTTCGCCAACGCGCGCGACGGCGTGGCTTATCCCGCCGTGCTCTTGACCTCAGGCGACAACGACGGACGCGTCGCTCCCTACGAATCACGGAAGATGACCGCACGCCTGCAGGCGGCGACCTCCTCGTCCAATCCGATTCTGCTCCGCACCGAAGCCGCAGCCGGACACGGGATTGGCACCGCGCTGGCGACGCGCATCGAGGAAGAAGCGGACGTGTATGCGTTTCTTGTCGACCAGCTCGGCATGGCGGCGCTGCCCGCGGCCGCGCTTGC
>DASXQW010000228.1:0-3527 GCA_036506975.1 Casimicrobiaceae bacterium
GCCGCGACCACGTCGGCCTCGGTATAAGGGGTCGCCCGTGGCGGCAGGTCGTCCGCCAGGCTGTATGCAAGTTCGGCCTCGATGCCGATCACGTTGAAGTCTTTTCCATGAAGCGTGACGGGGCTGCGGAAAAGCTTCGACTGCGGAATCGGGGCCGCGACCGGCGTCGCCTCCGCGTTCGGGCCACCCGTCTTCCACGCGCAGATGGCGTCTCCGGCCTGCCTCCACAGCGCGGCGACGCTGTCCTGCACGGCGTAGGCCTCGTCGGTGGAGGCGGGTACTTCGCCGGCCGAAAGGTTGAACGGCGCGCGGGTTTGGTGGGCGCGGATGATGTGTGCCGCAACCGCCTGCACGCGCGCCTTGGTGTCCATTTCGGTCATCCGGGATCTCTGTTCCGCGGCGCTCACGCAAGCCTTCGCTTCCGAGCTAGCTCGCGCTCGTCCAATAACCTGGCGCCGAGTAGATGCGCTTCAGATGGTCGATGAAGAAACGTACCTTGGCCGGAACATGGCGCTGTTGCGGGTAGACCGCCATGATGTCGTAGGCAGGCAGCGCGAATTCGTCGAGCGCGGTGACGAGTTCGCCGCGCGCGAGCGGGCCCTGGATTTCCCAGGTAGAGCGCCAGCTGATGCCCAGCCCCTCGCTGGTCCAGCGATGCAGCAACTCGCTGTCGTTGCATTCGAGATTGCCGGAAACACGGATCGTGACCGGCTTGTCGCCGACCCGGAAATGCCATCCACTCTGCTGGCCACCCTGCAGGTTGAACGCGAGGCAGTTGTGCCGCGCGAGATCGTCGAGCGTGCGCGGTACGCCGTTCCGATGGAAGTAGTCCGGTGTCGCGCAAACGACCCGGCGGTTGCCCGCGAGCTTGATCGCAACAAACGTAGGATCGATCGCGCCGCCGATGCGTACCGCCATGTCGAAGCCTTGACGCAGCAGGTCCACAACCTGGTCGTTGAGATCGAACGACACCCGCACGTTCGGATTCCCGGCGACGAATGCTGGGGCGTGCAGCGCAACGTGCCTGCGCCCGAATCCCGCTGGTGCAGAGACGAGTAGATGGCCCGCCGGTGTGTGGCGGCCCTCGTAGATCAGATTGTCCGCGTGGTTGATGTCGTCGAGGAGCTTGCGGCAATATTCGAGATAGACAGCGCCCTGCTCGGTGAGCACCAGTCTGCGCGTCGACCGGTGCAGCAGGCGCGCGCCCAGCCGCCGCTCGAGCGCGTCGATCCGCCGTCCGATCATCACCGGCGTGACTTCAGCGACCAGCGCCGCTCGCGCCAGGCTGCCGGTGTCGACCGCACCGACGAACGCCTCAATCTGCTTGAGCTTGTCCATGTCGATTCGATACCTGAAGTATTTGATCGACTAAATTCCGGTCCTCTTATCGTACGCCCAATTCGGTTATAGGATGCTCCCATCGAGGAAGGAATCCTTCCCACCCCGCCCGGAGGAGTGTTATGCCCAAGATGAGAGCCATCGACGCTGCCGTGCACGTGCTGGAGCACGAAGGCGTAACCACGGCGTTCGGCGTGCCCGGCGCCGCGATCAATCCGCTGTACTCGGCGCTGAAGGCGCGCGGCAGCATCACCCATATTCTCGCCCGCCATGTCGAGGGCGCGTCGCACATGGCCGAGGGCTACACCCGCGCCGCGGCGGGCAATATCGGCGTGTGCATCGGCACGTCGGGTCCGGCCGGCACCGACATGATCACCGGGCTGTACTCGGCATCTGCCGATTCGATTCCGATCCTGTGCATCACCGGGCAGGCGCCCCGCGCCCGCATGCACAAGGAAGATTTCCAGGCGGTGGACATCCAGGCGATCGCCAAGCCTGTCAGCAAGTGGGCAACCACGGTCATGGAACCGGCGCAGGTACCGCGCGCGTTTCAGCAGGCGTTTCACGTGATGCGCTCGGGCCGCCCCGGTCCGGTGCTGATCGACCTCCCATTCGACGTGCAGATGGCCGAAATCGAATTCGATCCGGAGACCTACGAGCCGCTGCCCATCTACAAACCCAAGGCGACGGCGAAGCAGATCGAGAAGGCGCTGGCGATGCTCAACGACGCCGACCGGCCGGTGATCATTGCGGGCGGCGGCATCATCAATGCCGATGCATCCGAGCTGCTCGTGCAGTTCGCGGAAGTCACCGGCGTGCCGGTGATCCCCACGCTGATGGGCTGGGGCACGATTCCGGACGACCATCCGTTGTGGGCCGGGATGTGCGGGCTGCAGACGTCGCAGCGTTACGGCAACGCGACGATGCTCGCCTCCGACTTCGCGCTCGGCATCGGCAATCGCTGGGCGAATCGGCATACCGGTTCCGTAGAGGTCTATACCAAGGGTCGCAAATTCGTGCACGTCGACATCGAACCGACACAGATCGGCCGCGTGTTCGCGCCCGACTACGGTATCGTGTCCGATGCGAAGGCCGCGCTCGAGCTTTTCGTCGAAGCCGCGCGCGAATGGAAGGCCGCGGGCAAGCTCAAGGATCGCTCGCAATGGGTCGCCGAGTGCACCGAGCGCAAGAGGACGCTGCTGCGCAAGACGAACTTCGACAACGTCCCGATGAAGCCGCAGCGCGTGTACCAGTGCCTGAACCGTGCGTTCGACGACCACGACACGTGTTACGTGACGACGATCGGGCTGTCGCAAATCGCCGCCGCGCAGTTTCTGCACGTCTACAAGCCGCGCAACTGGATCAACTGCGGCCAGGCGGGCCCGCTCGGCTGGACGATACCCGCGGCGCTGGGCGTGCGTGCAGCCGATCCGACGCGGCGCATCGTCGCGCTCTCGGGCGATTACGACTTCCAGTTCATGATCGAGGAGCTGGCGGTCGGCGCGCAGTTCAAGCTGCCGTACATTCACGTTCTGGTGAACAATTCGTATCTCGGCCTGATCCGCCAGGCCCAGCGCGGATTCCAGATGGACTACTGCGTGGGACTCGCGTTCGACAACGTCAACTCGCCCGAAGTCGGCGGTTATGGCGTCGATCACCTGAAGGTCGTCGAGGGCCTGGGCTGCAAGGCGATCCGCGTGCACAAGCAGGAGGAGATCGACCCCGCGGTCCAACAAGCAGAGAAGTGGATGGCGCAATACGGCGTGCCGGTGGTGATCGAGATCATCCTCGAGCGCGTCACCAACATCTCGATGGGCACCGAGATCGACAACATCGTCGAGTTCGAGGAGCTCGCGAAAGGCAAGGAAGACGCGCCCACCGCCGTCGCGCTGCTCGACTGAAGGCGAGGACACAATGATCAAGCTCGCCGCCAACCTGACGATGCTCTACAACGAGCTCGATTTTCTGGACCGCTTCGACGCTGCCGTGAAATCGGGGTTCGCCGGCGTCGAGTACCTGTTTCCGTATGCGTATCCGAAGGAAGAGCTCGTCGAGCGGCTCGCGAAGCACAAGCTGACGCAGGTGCTGCACAATCTGCCGGCGGGAGACTGGGCGGCGGGGGAGCGTGGGATCGCCTGCCATCCCGATCGCGTCGGCGAATTCCAGGATGGCGTCGGTACGGCGATCGA
>DASXQW010000229.1:0-2105 GCA_036506975.1 Casimicrobiaceae bacterium
AGAGCGCATGCCGCTCGTGAACATGGCGCGCGTAACAACCAAGACGCTGGCGCCGCACAACCCTTCGTATATCCGTCTTCCGCTCGGCTGGCCGGGCGAGCTCTGCCGTTTCGCGCATCCGCAGGACTACATCGGCTTCGACGGCGGCGGCGGCATCGGCTCGGGCCCGGGCATGGCGGTGGGCGCGGCGCTGGCGCTGCGCGACAGTGACAGCGACAGGCTGCCGGTCGCGGTCCTGGGCGACGGCGACTACCTGATGGGCCTCACCGCGCTCTGGACCGGCGTTCACTATCGCGTGCCGGTCCTCATCATCGTCGCCAACAACGAATCGTTCTTCAACGACGAGCTGCATCAGGAGCGCATGGCGCGCCTGCGCGGCCGCCCCGTGGAAAACCGCTGGATCGGCATGCGCATGAGCGATCCGGCATTCGATCTTGCGACGCTGGCGCGGGGTCAGGGTGCGACGGGTTACGGTCCGGTGCGCAGCGTCGACGAGCTTGCCGCTACGATCGGGAAGGCGGTGGACGACGTGCGCGCGGGTGCCGTGGTCGTGGTCGATGCGCACGTCGCGCCGGAATATTCGCGCGCGGTCTCGTCGTCGCTGCTGCGGCACGTTCCGGCGCAGCGCTAGCGAATACGCGCATGCTCCAGGCCGCCGAGAAAGCGCTCGATCAACGCCTGCCGCAGCATCGCGGCCTCTACTACGGCGGCGCGTGGCATGCGTCCGCCGGCGGGCGCGAGATTGCAGTGACGAACCCGGCGACGCGCGAATCGCTCGGCACCGCGGTCGACGCGACGGTTGAAGATGTCGATCGCGCCGTCACCGCGGCAAGAGCGGCGTTCCTGCTCTGGCGCGACACGCCCGCGCAGCAGCGCGCGAAGGCGATCCGCAAGGCGGCCGCCATCCTGCGCCAGCACGCCGAGGAGCTCGCTTATCTCGATGCGCTCGACGGCGGCAATCCGCTCACCGCGATGCTCTATGACGTCGAGATCAGCGCCGACTACATGGATTATTTTGCCGGCCTCGTCACCGAGATGAAGGGCAGCACGATCCCGATCGGCGAGGGCACGCTGAACTACACGCTGCGCGAGCCGCTGGGCGTGGTCGCGCGCATCGGCGCTTTCAATCACCCGCTGCTCTTCGTCGCCGGCAAATGCGGCGCGCCGCTCGCGGCAGGCAACGCACTCATCATCAAGCCCGCCGACCAGACGCCGCTGTCGGCATTGCGCATCGCGGAGCTGTGGGACGGCGTCTTCCCGCCGGGCGTGTTCAGCATCGTGACCGGCGGGCGCGACGCGGGCGCGGCGCTGGTCGCGCATCCGCGCGTGGCCAAGATCGGCTTCATCGGCAGCGTCAACGCCGGCCGCGCGGTGATGAGCGGCGCAAGCGCGACGCTGAAGGCGCTGACGCTGGAGCTCGGCGGCAAGAATGCGTTGATCGCCTGCGCAGACGCGGCGCCGGCCGAAGTCGCCGACGGCGTGGTGCGCGGAATGAATTTCCGCTACGTGACGGGACAGTCCTGCAATTCGACCAGCCGCGTCTATCTGCACGCCGACATCCACGACGCTACGCTGCCGGAGATCGTCAAGCGCGTGCGAGACATCAAGATCGGGCTGCCCACGGAACGCGACACCGAGATGGCGTGCCTTTCGAGCCAGGCTCAGTTCGACAAGACCATGAGCTACATCAAGCTCGGCGTCGATGGCGGCGCGCGGCTCGCCTATGGCGGCAAGCGGCCGGCCGATCCGAAGCTCGCGCGCGGCTTCTTCGTCGAGCCGACGGTATTCGCCGATGTGACCGACGACATGCTCATCGCGCGCGAGGAAATCTTCGGGCCGGTGGTGAGCGTTCTGCGCTGGACCGACGAGAGCGACCTTCTTGCACGCGTGAACGCGCTCGACGTCGGGCTGACCTGCTCGATCTGGACGCACGACCTCGACCGCGCACACCGCCTCGCCTCTCGGGTCGAGGCCGGCTACGTGTGGATCAACGGCGCGAGTCAGCACTGGGTCGGCGTGCCTTTCGGCGGCTACAAGCAATCGGGCATCGGTCGCGAGGAATCGATCGAGGAGCTGCTCGCGTGCACGCAGATCAAGAACGTCAA
>DASXQW010000230.1:0-7272 GCA_036506975.1 Casimicrobiaceae bacterium
TTATACGTCGGGGGCGGATTCGCTCGACCGCTTCAACAACCTTCCGGCCGTGAAGATCATCGGCCAGGGCGCGCCCGGCATCAGCTCGGGCCAGGCGATCGCGCGCGTCGAGCAGATCGCGCAGGAAGTGCTGCCGTCCGACTTCAGCTACGACTGGGGCGGCACATCGTATCAGGAGAAGAAGGCGAGCGGCGCATCGACCTTCGCGCTGGGGCTCGCGGTCGTCATGGTGTTCCTGATCCTTGCCGCGCAATACGAGAAGCTGTCGCTGCCGCTTTCGGTGCTGCTCGCGCTTCCCTTCGGGACGTTCGGCGCGCTCGCGGCGATCTGGCTGCGCGGGCTCACCAACGACGTGTACTTCCAGATCGGGCTGGTCACCCTGCTGGGATTGGCCGCCAAAAACGCGATTCTTATCGTCGAGTTCGCCGTGCTGAAGACCCACGAGGGCCTGAGCCCGTCGGCGGCCGCGATCGAGGGCGCGCGTCTTCGCTTCCGGCCGATTCTGATGACTTCGCTCGCCTTCATTCTG
Organism: Casimicrobiaceae bacterium; assembly: GCA_036506975.1. Classification (GTDB taxonomy): domain Bacteria; phylum Pseudomonadota; class Gammaproteobacteria; order Burkholderiales; family Casimicrobiaceae; genus PALSA-1003. The sequence continues at coordinate 530 of DASXQW010000230.1, forward strand.
GGCGTGCTGCCGCTCGCGATCTCCACCGGCGCGGGCGCGGGATCGCGGCATTCGACCGGGACCGGCGTCATGGGCGGCATGCTCGCAGCAACATTCCTCGCCATTTTCTTCGTGCCGCTGTTCTATCGCGTTATCGTCGAGCGGAAGCTCATCGAGCGGCGCAGCCACGACGAGCTTCTCGACGAGGTCAAACATCTACGCAACGTGGCGCATCTCACGCCGCACACGCCCGGCCACCCGCCGCTCGCGGCGCACGGAGACGATCATGCGTAAATCCGCCATCGCGCTCGCGCTTGTCGCTTTCATCGTCGCGGGTTGCACGACGACGCCGACCGCGCCGCCCGCGCTCGACCTGCCCGCCGGTATCGGCGCCGATCCGGCGCTCGAGCGCTGGTGGACGTCGTTCAACGATCCCACGCTTACCGCCCTCGTCGACGAGGCGCTGGGGAACAACCTGGACCTGCGCGCCGCGATCACCCGCATCGACCTCGCGCGTGCGCAAGTCAAGCTCGCGCAGAAGGACCTCTACCCGAGCGTAGACCTCGGCGTCGGCGCCAAACGCAGCAAAGCCACCGAAGTCGGGTCTTTCCCCCTGTTCGGCGCCCCGCCGACCACGAACGATTTTAAGGTCGAGCTGAACGCTTCGTACGAAGTCGACCTGTGGGGCAAGTTCCGCACGGCGACGCGCGCCGCACAGGATGACCTGCTGGCCTCGCGGTATGCGCGGGAGACGGTGCGCACGATCGTCGCCGCGGACGTGGCCCGCACCTACTTCCAGCTCCTCGCGGCCGACGCGCAGCTCGACCTGCTCAGCGACACGCTCAAGACACGCAACGAAACGGTGGCGCTGCAACGCGATCGCTACCAGGGCGGCGTCATCGGTGATTACGATCTGGCGCAGGCGGAGGCCGAGCGCGCGGCGGTCGCAGCGGACGTTGCCGGGGCGCAGCGCGCGGTCGCGCAATTCGAGTCGGCGCTCGCGGTCCTGCTCGGCCGCTCGCCGCGCGAAGTATTCGAGCCCAAGCTCGCGCGCGACGCCGCGATCGTGCGCCTCGTCAATGTGCCGACGCCTTCCGCCGGATTGCCCTCCGACATGCTGCTGCGCCGACCCGACATCCGCAACGTCGAAGCGCAGCTTGCGGCGGGAAATCGCCGCATCGACGTCGCGCGCGCCGACTACTTTCCGTCGCTGTCGTTGACGGGCGGCTACGGCTCGGAATCGGGCGCGCTCAAGAATCTCTTCAGCGGACCCGCCGTAATCTGGAGCATCGCGGCCTCGCTCGCGCAGCCGCTGATCGGCCTCAAGGCGATCGAAGCGAACGTCGAATCCAAGACCGCCGCGCGCGATCAGCTCGTCGTGAGCTACCAGCAGACGGTGCAGACCGCGTTCAAGGAAACGCACGATGCGCTGGTGGCGAACCAGACCATGCGCGACGCGCTCACGGCGCAGACCGATCGCCGGACCAATCTCGAACGCGCGCTCGACCTGGCCGGATTGCGCTACCGCTCGGGCTACTCTCCGTACCTCGAGGTGCTCGACGCGCAGCGCCAGCTCCTGCAGGCGCAGACGCTGCAGATCCTCGCCGCGCGCGACGTGCGGCTCGCCGTCGTCGATCTCGCCAAGGCGCTGGGCGGCGGGTGGGAGTACAAGAGCGACATCGCCGCCGAATGAATTCGACCCTACGAGCGAATTCATTCGCACGCGCGGCGACACGTAATGTCCCGGCCGAATGAATTCGGCCCTACGAAACCCGCGCTCTTCGTAGGTGCGAATTCATTCGCAGCGCCGGAGCGTCTCAGCTGCCGTCCCAATAAACCTCGATCGCGTGCGCGTCGGGATCGGCGCATCGGAACGATGCGAACGTATCGTCCTGGTACAGCGGCTTGACGATCGGCACGCCCGCGGCCTGCATCGCCGCGAGCAAGTCGCGCACGCCGTCGGCGGAATCAAGGCGCACGCCAAAGTGGAACCACGGCGGCACCGGCGCCGGTGCCAGATCGTGCATCAATGCGAGCAGGAAATCGCGGTCGCCGGTCATGAAAGTGATCGCGTCGTCCGAGCGTTTGGTCGCAAGCCCGAACCACCGGCGGTAGAACGCTTGGGCCCGCGCGCAGTCGCGCACGTGAAGATGGAGGTGGCTAACGTCCATCGGTGTCACTGCAGGCGCGGCTTTTTCAGGAAATCGCTGCGGTCGGCGGAGCGAACCTTGAGCTGCGTCAGCGTCCCGTCGCGAGCGATCGTCAGTGGAACCTCGACACCCGCGGGCCCGAGGCGCCACACCTTGCGAAACATGTCGGCCAGGCCGGACACGCGTTCGCCCGCGACTTCGATGACGATGTCGCCGAGCCGCGCACCGGCGCTTTCCGCCGGTCCGCCCGCGGCAAGAGCGCTGACGACCAGGCGCTGTTCCGCTTCCGCGGTGTACATCCCCAGCCATGGACGCGGCGGCTGCGTCGGCACGCCGTGCTTCAACATGTCGTCGAGAATGGGTTCCAGGAGATCGATCGGGACGAACATGTTGCCCTGTATCGGCTCACCGTTGAGAGCCTCCTGTACCAGCAACGAACCGATGCCGAGCAATTTGCCGTCGTCGCCGACGAGTGCCGCACCGCCCCACTGTGGATGCGGCGGCGATGTGAAGAGCGCTTCGTCGAGCACGTATTCCCAGTAGCCGGCAAACTCGCGCTTGGCGATGAGATGGGCCTTGAGCGCGTGCGCGCGACCGCCATGGCCGATCGCGATCACATCGTCGCCGACCGTTACCGTCGCCGATGAGCCGCGGGCGAGCGCGGGAGCGCCTATGCGGCCCAATGGCTGCACCAGACCGAAGCCGGTTACTGCGTCATACGCCAGCGGATGCCCGGCCACGACCGTACCGTCGTTCGCGGTGAGCCAGATCGACTCGGCCTCGGTGATCAAATAGCCGATGGTGACAATCAGCCCATCATCGCGGATGACCACACCGCTGCCCGCGCGCTCGGTGCCGAGTACCGGCGCGGAGAATGCGTCCTCCGGAATTTCGGAGCGTAACGAGACGACAGCGTCGAGCACCGGCCTGAGATCAAAACGCAGGCCGCTCGCGGAAGGCTGCAGCTCGGCGGGAAAGGCCCAGTCCGTTGATTCGGCCATGGATGAAATAGCGACTTTTGGTTGAAGATGCAAGTCAATATTACGCCAGTTTGCTTCGCGCGCTGGCCTGCGAGGCGCTTACCGATAGCTCCTACATGCGCGCACCGAATTCCTACAACTGAATCAGCGTTCCGCCGATATCCGCCGGCCGCGGCCTGATCGATGCTTTTTGGCGGAGCGCGGGTAGTTGGTGCAATCGACACTTCGCAATCGCATCGATCGGGAAGAAAGGAGCAGTCATGATTTCGAAAGCAGTCTTAACTGGCGTTTCACGCAAGTGGGTGGGGCTGGTCGCGCTTGCGTCGTTCGTCGCCGTGAGCGGACCGGCCTGGGCGCAGAGCGAGCAGCAGGAGTTGGTGAATTCCGCGGAGACGACGTTTTCCAACTTCGTGCGCGATCCGGACATGACGTGGTTCCAGCGGCATGTCGGCAGCGCGAAAGCGGTACTGATCGCGCCGCAGGTCTTCAAGGCGGGTTGGATCCTCGGCGGATCGGGTGGTCGCGCCGTCTTGTTCGCGCGCAACGACCAGACGGGACGCTGGGAAGGGCCGGCGTTTTATAACCTCGCGACCGCGAGCGTGGGCTTCCAAGCCGGCATCGCGGTGTCCGAGACCGTTACGCTGGTCATGACCGAAAAGGGACTTAATTCGCTGCTGGCCACATCGGTCAAGGTCGGCGGTGACGCGAGCATCGCCGCGGGCCCGATCGGCGCAGGCGCAAACGCCGACGTGACCACGGACTTCGTCGCGTTCAGCCGCTCCAAGGGCGTCTACGGCGGCCTGAATCTTGACGGCACCGTGATCCATGTCGCCGACAGCTGGAACAGGGCCTATTACGGTCGCGATATCCAACCGCCGGATATTCTCGTGCGCGCAAGCGCGCACAACCCGCAGGCGGACCGACTTGCCGCGGCGTTGAGTCGCGCTTCGAGCGCCAAGACCAGCCAGCGCTAGCAAGTCGCAACGCGTCACCCTCAAAGCCCGGCCGAAGCTCGCGCTTCGTGCCGGGCTTTGTTGCGTACCGGTCGAAGGCCTACAGGCCGAATGAATTCGGCCCTACGACCTCTCGCCATGGCAGCGGTTGTCGTAGGTACGAATTTATTCGCACGTCTTCGACAAATCCGATCCAAGCGGGTAAGTTGCTCGCACCGTGGTCCAGGCAAAGCAAAAGGTATCAATTTTCCCGATTCTGACGGTCAATTTCGCCGGCACACTCGGGTTCAGCATCGTGATGCCGTCGCTGGTCTTTCTCGTGACTCGGTTCGGCGGCAACGCGTTCGTCTTCGGCTTGATGGGCGCGACCTACTCGTTCTTTCAGCTTCTGGGCGCGCCGCTGCTCGGCCGCTGGTCGGATCGTTATGGACGACGGCGGATCCTGTTTCTGAGCGAGCTGGGGACGCTCGTCTCGTGGGCCGTATTTCTAACCGCGATAACACTGCCGGACCTGCCTCTCGCGAACATCGACTCCAAGCTGTTAGGCGCCTTCACGCTGACCGTCCCGCTTGTCGCGCTGTTCGTCGCGCGTGCGCTGGCCGGGGTCACCGGCGGGAATGTATCGATCGCCAACGCCTATCTGGCGGATATCAGCGACGATGCCGATCGCAGCGCCAACTTCGGCAAGATGGCGGTCGCCTCGAATCTGGGATTTGTCTTCGGACCGGCGCTCGCTGGATTGCTCGGCGCGGTCGGTATGGGCGAAGTCTTTACTGTCGTCGCGGCGGTACTGATCTCCGTAGCGGCATGCCTGATCATCGCCTTCGGACTACCGGATTCGACACCCTGCGTGCTCGGCGCCGATCCCGAGCATATCAACGTTAGAAAGCTCTTCGGGCAGGAGCAAAAAGAATGTTTCAGCATGCTCGCCGCGCGCAAGCTGTCGCTGGCGGAAATATTGATGCTGCCGTCGATGAAGCTGCTGCTCGGGGTGTATTTCCTCGTCTTCTTCGCATTCAATCTCTTTTACGTGGCGTTTCCCGTGTACGCGGCGACAGGCATCCATTGGTCGCTTTCGGAGATCGGCGTGTATTTCGCGGCGATGGGGTTGATGATGGCACTCGTTCAGGGCCCCGTCCTGAAGCGCTTGTCGCGGCAGTGGTCCGAGCAGAAGCTCGTTCTCGGCGGCAGCGCGCTGCTCGCGGCGAGCTTTCCCTTCTTCATATCGAGCTCCGCCGCGATGATCTATTCCGGAACCGCGCTGCTGGCCGTTGGCAACGGCATCATGTGGCCGTCACTGCTGGCAATCCTGTCGCGAACGACCGAGCGGAGCGTGCAGGGAACGGTGCAGGGATTCGCGAGCAGCGCCGGAGCGGTCGCGAGCATCGCGGGGCTGCTCCTCGGGGGCGTGCTCTATGCCTCCCTCGGTAGCCGCGTATTCATCGTCTCCGCGATATTGGTCGCGCTGACCTTCGGCCTGTGCTTCTTTCTGCCCGCGAAGAGCGGCGCAAAGGACGAATAGGAACTTTTCAGCGGTCAAGCAGCTTTGCGGTGTGCCTGCGCGACGAGCGCGGCATCCAGCGTCGGCTGATCGAGCCACCCCAGGCTGACCAGGATCTCGCCGAGCCGCCCGCCCTGATGTCGTTGCATTTCCAGCGCAAATTCGAGCTGGCTGGACGTGATGCGCTTGGCGTTGAGCAGCATCTCGCCGAGCCGGCTGCGGAGAGCACTGGCGGCCATCAACGAGCCGACGAGGTCGTCGCTTTCGGCCTGGGCGGTTCGAAGTTCCGAGACTTCGCGATGTCCGATCAAGCCGATGCTCACCAACGCTTCGCCGAGTGCGAGGTTGTCGCGCTTTTTGGATTCGACTGCCCGCCCGAGATCCATTTCCACAAAGCCCGGCTCTCGCGGCTGGAAAATCCCTTCGTCCGCTTCGGTCCCCGATGCGTACGCGGCGGCCCGCATCCATGCGTGGACGGTCCGTTCCTGTTGGCGACGCAACGCCTCGTTCCGTTGGGTCTCTGTATCGTACATTTCCATGGCCTTGCTCCCTGGCTCGATTTCGAAGGCGGCGGTCGCCGACCTGACGTCTTCAGTTAGCAACTCCCATGCCTGCACAGATCCCCACGGCCCGCGGTTTCGGCCTGCCGTATTTCGTCCGCTGCGGACGCTATTCGGACAGCCCAAGGCCGTCAGGACGTTCGGGACAGGAATCGCCGCAAAGAGAACGAGCTGAGATCGACCGCCGTCGCACGGTCGATCGCGAGGTCCGCGAGCGCCTCCCCGATCGCCGGCGAATGCTTGAAGCCGTGACCCGAGCACGGCGAAACGATAATTACCCGTTTGGAGTCGGGGTGCGTATCGATGACGAACCCGAAATCGGGCGTGACCGTATAGAGACACGACGTCGCCCTCAGGCAGCGGTTGCTCACTCCGGCGATATACGGAGCGACGTAATCCTCGTACATCGCTCTTTTTTCTTCGTCGCTCACGGCTCGGTCGACGGCAGCCGCGGTCGTCGTGGCTTCGTATTGCTCGGTGGCGATCTTCATTCCGCCGTGCGGTCCGTCGATCGCGGGAAAACCGTAGATGCCCTGCTTCTTGCCCTTCAGCTCCCAGATGAATATCGGCCAGCGCTCGGGCAGATACGGCGTGACCGGACCGTCGACGTCGAACCAGAA
>DASXQW010000231.1:0-10514 GCA_036506975.1 Casimicrobiaceae bacterium
CGGCCGAATGAATTCGGCCCTACTGGCCTTCTTCGTCGGGCCAGCTCTTGATATAGCTCTTGAGCATGCGGTTCTCGAAGCTCTGCTCTTCGTAGACCGCCTTGGCAACGTCATGGAACGAGATGACGCCAAGCAGCGTCGCGCCTTCCTGCACCGGGACATAACGCTGGTGCCGCTCGACCATGGCGCGGCGCAGCTCCATCACGTCGAGGTGAGGAGTCGCGATCAATGGGTCGCGCACGTAGATCTCGCTGACCTTGAGGTCGCCGAGCTGCCCTTGACGCTCAGCCAGTGCCTCCAGAACTTCGGCAAATGTCAGCATGCCCGCCATCTGCCCGTGGTCCATGACCACCAGTGAGCCGATGTCGTTCTGCGCCATCACCTTGATCGCCTCGAGCACCGTGCCGCTCGGCGGCGTTGTGAACAGGGCATTACCCTTGATCCGCAGGATTTCGCTGACCAACATCGGTATCTCCTCGGGCGCCGTCCCGCGCGCTGCCCCGTTCAGATTACTCCGGTAGTCGTATGGGGTGCAACTGGCCTATTTGTAGAGAATGCGAGGTAGCCACAACCCGATATCCGGGAATACGTAGAGCAGTGCGAGCGCGATCACTTGGATCCCCATGAACGGCATCATGCCGGCAAAGATCTGGTTCAAGGTCACGTGCGGCGGCGAGACGCCCTTCAGATAGAACGCCGCCATCGCCACCGGTGGCGACAGGAATGCGGTCTGCAGGTTCAGCGCCACCAGCAGCCCAAAAAACAGCGGGTCGACGTGGAAGTGCGGCAGCAGCGGCAGGAAGATCGGCATGAAGATGATGATGATTTCCGTCCACTCCAGCGGCCAGCCGAGGATGAAGATGATGAACTGTGCCAGGATCATGAACTGCAGCGGCGTCATGTCGAGCGAAAGCACCCATTTCTCGACGACTTCCTGCCCTCCGAGCAGCGCGAATGCTGCCGAGAAAATGCCGGAGCCGACAAAAAGCCAGCAGACCATCGCACTCGTCTTGGCGGTCAGAAATGACGACTCCTTGAGGATGGTCCCGAGCTCCTTCAGCGTCTCCCACACGACGGCGGCACTCGGGCCCGCGGGTCGCGCCTTCTGCCAGTGATCGACAAAGCGATAGATCCCGGCAAGGATGAATCCGCCGAATGCGCCGACCGCCGCCGCCTCGGATGGCGTTGACAGCCCGAACACAATCGAACCGAGCACCGCGATGATCAGCAGCGCCAGCGGAAAAAACGAGGTGAGGAGCATCTTGAACACCTCCAGCCGCTCCCAGCTCCAGAGCCAATAGATCACCGCGACAATAACAATGGCTACGGCGATCGCAATCCACAGCCAGAGCGGCACGGGCAGCCTTTCCTCGGTCGCCGCGGCAGTTTCCTGAGTCTTCTTTTCGGCGGCGCGCGGCGCGACCGGCGGCTCCTTCGTGCTGGTCTCGGTTTTTGCCTCGGGAGGTGCAGCCTGCTTCGTTGCTTCAGGCGCGGCTTCCTTGGTGGCCGGCTCCCTTTCCTCCGCTCCGGGTTGACCGATCAACTCTGTCGACAATTCTCTTTCCGATGCGGGTGCAGCGACGAGACCACCCGCTTCGATCAACCCGGCGGTGCTGGCCTGGACTTCCGGCGCGGTTGCCAGGCGATACGTGACGGCCAGCACCGCGGCGATTGCGAGCGCCGGCAACAACGAGACGAACAATTGGGCAAATGCGGTCTGCTTCGGGACGCCAGCAGCGGGGTTCCCGGTGAGCGCACGCATGAGTCCGATCAACGCATTGCTGCCATGCTTGGCGAGCCTCTGCGCGAAGGTCGGAAGCTCTACGCGCCGCTCGCTCTCCGCCAGCGGTGGCATGAGATGAGGCTTCCACTTGGCCAGCACGATGATGTAACCGATGTAGAGTCCGGCGAGCATGAACCCGGGCAGGAAAGCGCCGGCGTAGAGCTGCACCACCGAAACACCGGCGACGGCGCCATAGACGATGAGCAGAACCGAGGGCGGAATGAGGATGCCGAGACACCCGCCCGCGGTGATCGCGCCCGCCGATACCTTGATGTTGTAGCCCGCCTTGAGCATGGCCGGCAACGCCAGCAAGCCCATCAAGGTCACGCAGGCGCCAACGATGCCTGTGGCGGTGGCGAAAATCGAGCAAGTGACGATGGTTGCGACGGCCAGCGCTCCCGGCACCCTCGCGGTAGCGAGATGCAGGCTGTGGAACAGCTTGTCGATCAGCTTCGCCCGCTCGACGAGATAGCCCATGAACAGGAACAGCGGAATCGCGATCAGCACGTCGTTCGACATGACGCCATAGGTGCGCTGCACGAACAGGTCGAGGACCTGCCGGGGCGCGATCGCCGGGTTCACGCTGCGGTAAGCGAGCCACGCGAAGAAGACGCCCATCCCCATGAGCGTGAAGGCGGTCGGAAATCCGAGCATGATGCCCACGCAGATCAGCGCGAGCATGAGGAGGCCCAGGGCACCGTTGGTAAGGTGGGTCCAGGGCGTGAACACGATCACCGGGGTCATGATCAGCGCGATCAGGGAGAAGCCGAACCAGAGCTCCCTGCGCATTTTCACTTGCGGGACTCCTGACGCACGACCAGCGCGTCTAGCTTCTGGATGTCCTCGTCCTTGACGTGGACCATCTCCTTCAGCTTATCCACATCGACCTCCTGCACGTCCTCCTCGCGCGACGGCCACTTGCCTTGCTTGATGCAGATGATGCAGCGGATGATTTCGACGATGCCCTGCATGAGCACTAGCGCACCTGCGACCGGAATGACCGTCTTGAACGGATAGACCGGCGGACCCTCGGAGGTGATATTCGAATGCTCGTTGATGGCCCACGACTCGGCGGCATAGCTGTAGCCGGCCCACACGAGCGCGATCACGCCAGGAATGAAGAAAACGATGTAGAGGGTGAGGTCGAGGGTCGCCTGCGCGCGCGGCGTGAAGAAACCGTAGATGACGTCGCCGCGGACGTGGCTGTTTTTTGCCAGCGTGTACGCGCCCGCCATCATGAACAGCGTGCCATACATCATGATCATCGCGTCGAACGCCCAGGCGCGCGGCGCATCGAGCACGTACCGCGAGAACACTTCCCAGGAGACGTGCAGCGTGAGAGCGAGGATCAGGAAGGAGAACGCCTGCCCGACCCAGGTGCTGACCTTGTCTACGAAGAGCAACAGTTTTTGCATGCCCGGAAACCCGGCTGGTGATCGCACCGGCCTACGATTATCGCGGCAATCCCGTCATAGGCTGCTGACGGCGGTCAAAAAAACACCACCCGGTGCTGCCGGATGGTGTTTTGCAATCACGTCCGGTGTCAGGCCTTCTTGGCCGCCGGCTTCTGACCGAAGTAGTAGTTGTACGCCATGCGCCGGTTCACGTAGATATCGAGGTCCCAGCGCACCGCGCGCTCGGCGAACTTCTTCTGCGACTCGATGATCTCCACGAACAGCGCGTTGTCCTTTCTCTTGTCCATGACCGAGTCGAAGATTTCGAGCTGTTTCTGCAGGATCGAATCGGGCGTCTTGTAGAACTTCACCTTGTCTTTGGTCTGCAGCTCGATGTAGTCGGTCGAGTAGCGGTCGATCGCCTTCCACATCATGTCGGCGTTGGCTGCGTCGACGGCATAGGCAATGATCGCCTTCATCTTGTCCGGCAGCGCGTCGTACTTCGTCTTGTTGAACGTGATCTCGAACTGCTCGGCGTTCTGGTGGAAGCTCTGCAGCATGCACACCTTGGACACGTCCGGGAAGCCAAGCAGCCGATCCGACGATGCGTTGTTGAATTCCGCCCCGTCCAGAAGGCCGCGGTCCATCGCCGGGACGATCTCGCCGCCCGGAAGCGCGTTGACCGCAGCACCCATGCCTTGGAACAGGTCGATGGAGATGCCTACGGTACGGAACTTCATGCCCTTGAAATCATCGACCTTGGTGATCGGCTTCTTGTACCAGCCGAGCGGCTGCGTCGGGTGCGGTCCGTACGGGAACGAGACCACGTTCAGGTTGAGCGAAGCGTAAAGCTTGTTCAGCAGCTCCTTGCCGCCTCCATACCGATGCCAGGACAGCAACATATTGCCGTCCATCCCGAATGCGGGACCCGAGCCCCACAGCGCCAGGGCATTCTGCTTGCCGTAGTGATAGACGAGCACGCCGTGCCCACCATCGAGCGTGCCTTTCGACACCGCGTCGATGAGACCGAACGCCGGCACGACGGCACCCGCCGGCAGCACTTCGATCTTGAGTTCGCCGCCGGTCATGTCGTTGACCTTCTTGGCGTAGTCGAGGGCGAATTCGTGAAAGATGTCCTTCGACGGCCAGGTGCTCTGCCAGCGCATCGAGATCGGGCTGGCCTGGCCTTTGGCGATCATCGGGAAGCCGAGCGCCGTGCCGGCGGCAACGCCGGTGGCGGCTTGCAGGAATTTCCGGCGAGTGCTGGCAACAGATGCCGGTTGCCCGGCTGGTGAACGCGTTTTGCGAGTCATGTGTCCTCCTGAGGCGTGGCGAATACTGCCGAAGCGATAAGCTTTGCGTGTCGCGCCATTTGTTTCGGGGCAAGCGTCGAGACATTTCGGTCCGCAACGCCCCCCGGCGATCTTCAATCGATTATACGCGCGGTGCGCGGTTCGTCCAGCGCGGCCGTTGCAGTGCAGCGAGGGCCGGAAGCGCTACCCCGTCAACGCCCGCCGCTCGCGCAGCGCCTGCGCCAGCGTGCCGCTGTCGACATACTCCAGCTCGCCGCCGACGGGAACCCCTCGGGCGAGCCGCGTGACCGCGAGCCCGCGCGCCGCCAGCAGCTCGCCGATGTAATGCGCGGTCGCCTCGCCCTCGTTGGTGAAATTCGTTGCCAACACGACTTCCCGCACGACGCCGTCCAGCGCCCGCTTGAGCAGCCGGTCGAGGCGGATTTCCTTCGGGCCGATGCCGTCGAGCGGCGACAGGCGACCCATCAAGACGAAATAGAGCCCGCCGTAGGCCTGCGTGTGCTCGATCATGAACAAGTCGGCCGGAGTTTCGACGACGCAGAGCAGCGCGGGATCGCGCTTGGACGACCGGCATAGCGCGCAGAGCTCGCCTTCGGTAAATGTGTTGCAACGCTCGCAGTGACGAATCGTCTGCGTCGCCGCTTCGAGCGCGCGCGACAGCCGCTGCGCCCCGTCGCGGTCGTGCTGCAGCAGATGCAATGCCATTCTCTGCGCCGCCTTCGGGCCGACGCCGGGCAAACAGCGCAGCGCCTGCGTCAATTCCTCGAGACTCCCGAGCGGCTCCATTTAAAACGGCAGCTTGAACCCCGGCGGCAGCGGCAGGCCCGCTGTCAGGCCGGCCATTTTTTCCTGCGATGCTGCTTCGACCTTGCGCACGGCGTCATTGACCGCGGCGGCGACGAGATCTTCGAGCATATCCTTGTCTTCGCCGAGCAAGCTGGGATCGATGGTCACGCGCTTGACGTCGTGGCGGCCGGTCATCACCACCTTGACCAGACCGGCGCCCGCCTCGCCTTCGACCTCCATCGCGGCGATCGCCTCCTGCGCCTTTTTCATGCTGTCCTGCATCGCCTGCGCCTGCTTCATCAGGTCGGCCAGCTGGTTTTTCATCATCGTTGCCAACTCCGCTTGAGTCAGACCGGCTTGATCGAATTCGGCTTGATGCGGGCGTCGAAACGCGACAGGACGTCCTGGACGAACGGATCGTCGCGGAACGCGGCCTCGGTCTTCGCCTGCGCCGCATCGCGCTCGCGCTTTTCCTGCGCGGCCAGCGTCGTTGCGGCCGCACCGCCGATCTCGAACCGCAACCGCACGCGACGTCCGAGGATTTGCTCGATCGCGGCCTTCAGCTTGTCGGCATACGCGCGATCGGTCAAGTGCCGAAACGCTTCCGGAACCGCCAATACGAATTCGTTGCCGGCGACCGCTTTGAGTTCGGTTTGTGCGGCGAGTTGCAATGCCATACCCGACAGTTTCATGCCGGCCACGAACGCCGGCCATGCGGCGGGTTGCGGCGCTTCTCCAGGCGCCTGCGCGGGAGCTGCTGCGGCCGCGGGGCGCAGCACCGATGACTGCGGCGCGCTTGCCCCCGGAGCGGGCGATTCCACCTCCATCGGGACGCCGGCTTGCCGCATCTCGGGCGCGGCGCGCGGCGCCGCCGCCGTGTCCCCGTTCGACTCCGACGCGGGCTCGAAGGCAAGCAAGCGTAGCAGCGTCATCGAAAAGCCCGTCGGTTCGTCGGGCGCCAAGGCGAGATCGGCACGACCCTGCACGCAGATCTGATAGGCGAGCTGAACCGATTCGGGCACGAATGCCCGCGCCAGCGCCTTCACGCGTGCCACATCGGGGAGCGCCTCGACTGCCTCGGGAACCGTTTGGCAGACCGCGATGCGATGGAACAGCGCGGCCAGTTCCTCGAGCGCGTTCACGAGTGACACGCTGCGTTCGGTCAGTGCTCGCGCTTCGGCAAGCAGCGCGGGCCCATCGCGCGCGATCAGCGCATCGGCGATTCGGTAGACATAATCGGCATCGGCGGCGCCGAGCATTGTGCGCACAACGCCTTCGCGCACCTCGCCCGCGCCATAGGCGATCGCCTGATCGAGCACCGACAACGCATCGCGCATCGATCCGTGCGCGACTCGCGCAATCAAGGTCGTCGCCGCATCCTCGAACGGCACGCCTTCCGCGTGCATGATCTCGGAGAGCCGCTTGGCGATCAGCGGCGCAGGCAAAAGCTTGAGGTTGAACTGGAGGCAGCGCGACAGCACCGTCACCGGGATCTTCTGCGGGTCGGTCGTCGCCAGGACGAATTTCACGTGTTCCGGCGGCTCCTCCAGCGTTTTCAGCATGGAGTTGAAGGCCGCCTTCGACAGCATGTGCACTTCATCGATGAGATACACCTTGTAGCGCCCGACCGTCGGTGCATAGCGCGCGTTGTCCAGAATCTCGCGCATGTTGTCGATGCCGGTATTCGATGCTGCATCGAGCTCGAGCAGATCGACGAAGCGGCCCGCATCGATATCGACGCACGCCGGACAGATCCCGCAAGGCATCGCCGTGACGCCCTTCACGCAATTGAGACTCTTGGAAAGGATGCGTGCAATTGTCGTCTTGCCGACCCCCCGCGTTCCGGTGAGCAGATACGCGTGATGCAGCCGTCCGCGCTCGAGCGCGTTGGACAGCGCCCGTACGACGTGCTCCTGGCCCGAGAGCTCGGCGAACGTCTTCGGCCGCCATTTCCTGGCGAGGGCTTGATAACTCATGGCGCAACACTGGTCGTCGGCTTGTCGCCTTGATCGAAGAGCTATTTCGCGTCGCGTTCGGTTTCAGGCGAGGCGCGAGACCGGCACAGGCGCGCCGTGTACAAATGAAGTACACAAGCGTCTGGGCCGGGCGAGCAACAAAGCATGAAATCGAACTGACGCGAAAGAAGGGGTGGCGAGCCGTACCCCCGGCACTTGCGGAGATTGGCTATGGCTGCTTCCTTCCGGATCTGACCAGGTTCACCACCATGCAATGCGGGGCGGCCCGCCGTTGTTCGTTGCAGTGCGAGCGTACATGCGCACTCATTATCTGCGAACGACGCCTGCGCGGCAAGCGACCTGTTGCGTGCGCAACGAAATCGCGTGCCGCAGGTCGACGCGATCCAAAGCATGACATCGCGGCGAGGCTATAATCGCGCCGAGCGCATCTTCCATCGGACCCGGATTGCGCAAGAGCCTCTGACATCATGAAACACGTGTGCGTTGCTGGTTTTGGTCGCAACCCGAAGGGCTGGCCGCGATTTGGGCCCACCCGCTTTGTCGCATGCCACTTGCCTGGGGCCTACCAAGCGGCGTGGCTTACTTCGCGCGCTTGAGCCCAAATCGTGCCAGCGCATCACGCGCTTCATGGTGTCAGAGGCTCTCGCAAATTCATCCTGTGGAGCTGCATCGGCGCCTTGACCGCATGCGGTTCCCCTCCTGTGCCGGCGCCGCAAAAGCAGGCGCAGGAGCTCGTGATCGCGATGCGGCCGGGACCGACCACGTGGTTCGTGGGTCCCGAAGGCGTCGCGGCGGGTCTCGATCGCGATCTCGCCGACCTCTTCGCCAAGGAGCTCGGACTCGCGCTCCGAGTGATATCGGTCGAGAACCCCTGGCAGTTGATCGCCGAAACTTCGAACGGCGAAGCGCATATCGGCGCCGGAGGTCTTTACCGGCCCGCGAACAGCAGCGTGACCGGCCTTGCGCCGCTGCTGTTCACCCGCGGCTACTACGCGATCGAGCCCGTGCTCGTCTACAACACCGATGGTTTCAAGCCCGAATCCTGGAGCGACCTGACCGGCGAGATCGTGGGCATCGTCGAAGGTACCGGGCTCGAGACAACGCTCGCGAAGGTGCGCGCCGATCATCCCGACGTGCAATGGCGTCCACTGGCATTGCCGGCGGCGGACGGGTTGATCGAGCAGGTATCCGAAGGCTCGCTGGGATACGCGGTCGTCGCGTCGAACGAGGCCGCCGCGGCGCGCAACGTTTTTCTGAATGTCGAGACCGCGTTCGCGGTCGGTCCAAAACAGGATCTGGTATGGCTGTTGCCCGCCGCGCAGGCGGGACTGCGTGACAAGGCCGACGCCTTCTTCGAGCGAATCGGTAAAGATGGCACGCTGCAGCGGCTCATCGATCGCTATTTCGGCTATGCGCGTCGGGTCCAGCGCATCGACGCCGCGGTTTTTCAGGAGCGAATCCGCACCGTCCTGCCGGCATACGCCGCCATTTTCCATCAGGCGCAGCAGCAAAGCGGCATCGAGTGGCGGCTCGCCGCCGCGATCGCGTATCAGGAATCGCATTGGAACCCGCAGGCGATCAGCGAGACGAACGTCCGAGGAATGATGATGCTGACCGAGGAAACGGCCCGGCGATTGCGCGTCGTCGACCGCCTCGACGCGCGGCAAAGCATCAATGCCGGCGCGCGTTACCTCGCCGACCTAAAGCGCGGTTTGCCGCAACGGATCGCCGAGCCCGACCGGACCTGGATTGCGCTGGCCGCTTTCAACATCGGCATCGGCCATCTCGAGGACGCGCGCGTGCTGGCGGTACGGCGGAAGCTCAATCCCGATTCCTGGAGCGACCTCAAAAAAACGCTGCCGCTGCTCGCACAGGCCGATCTCGCCGACGGTAACAAGTACGGCGTTGCGCGCGGCGGCCAGGCAGTCGTGTTCGTTGAAACCGTGCGCGCGTATTACGACGTGCTGCTACGGTTTGAGAAGCCGTACTATGGCGCGCAGCTGCGCGCCACGCCGTAGAAGCCATCTCAATAGCTGCTGCGCGCCACGCACTTGAGACGGCTTCTAGCGCATTACGCGGTGGGGGGGATGCGTGTGACCCCGCCCATGTAGGGCCGTAGCGCCGGCGGGACGTCGATACCGCCGTCGGCGCGCTGGTAATTCTCCATCACGGCGACCAGCGTGCGCCCGACCGCAAGCCCGGAGCCGTTCAGCGTATGCACCAGCTCCGGCTTGCCCAGCGCGTTGCGGAAGCGCGCTTGCATGCGCCGCGCCTGAAAAGCCTCGCAATTCGAGCACGACGAGATCTCGCGGTACTTGCCTTGTCCGGGCAGCCACACTTCGAGGTCGTAGGTCTTCGCCGCGGCAAAGCTCGTGTCGCCAGTGCAAAGCGTTACCACCCGGTACGGCAACTCCAGCTTCTGCAGGATCCGCTCGGCGTGACCGGTCATCTCTTCGAGCGCGTCGTACGAGCGGTCGGGGTGCACGATCTGCACCATCTCCACCTTGTCGAACTGATGGACGCGAATCATGCCGCGCGTGTCCTTGCCGTAGCTGCCCGCCTCCGAGCGAAAGCACGGCGTGTGCGCGGTCAGCTTCAGCGGCAGTTTTTCGCCTGGCACGATCTCGTCGCGTATCAAGTTCGTGAGCGAGACTTCCGCAGTCGGAATCAGATACATGCGCGCCTCATCGGGGGCGCCCCCCTTGACCACCCAGAACAGATCGTCCTCGAACTTCGGCAAATTCCCGGTGCCCGTCAGTGTTTCGGCGTTGACGATGTAAGGCACGTAGCACTCGGCGTACCCGTGCTCGGTCGTATGCGTGTCGAGCATCAGCTGCGCCAGCGCGCGGTGCAGGCGCGCGATGGGACCGCGCAAGCTATAGAAGCGGGCGCCGGAAAGCTTCGCCGACGACGCAAATTCGAGCCCGCCGACCGCGGCGCCGATATCGACATGATCCCGCGCCTCGAAGTCGAGCGAGCGCGGCGCGCCCCAGCGCCGCACCTCGACATTCTCCGCCTCGGAACTGCCGACGGGGACGCTCCCGTGCGCGAGGTTGGGCATGGCGAGGAGCCAGTCGCGCAAACCGGACTGGATGCTCGCGAGTTGACGCTCCAGCGCGTTCAGCTCGTCGCCGATCGCGCCGACCTCGGCCATCGGCGCCGACGTGTCTTCGCCCTTGCTCTTCGCGGCGCCGATCTCTCTGGACAGCGCGTTGCGCCGGGCTTGCAGCTCCTGCGTTCGAGTCTGGATCGCTTTCCGGTC
>DASXQW010000232.1:0-18673 GCA_036506975.1 Casimicrobiaceae bacterium
TGTCGAGGAATTGCACTCCGAAAACGCGTTCGATGAACGGCACGACTGTGTCGATGTTGAACGCGAGCGCGAGGCCGCCGGCGACGCCGAGCAGCGTGCCGATCGTGCCGACCAGCGCGCCCTGGATCACGAAGATCGCCAAGATGCTCGCCGGCGATGCGCCCTGCGTGCGCAGGATCGCGATGTCGGCCTGCTTGTCCGTCACGACCATCACCTGCGCCGAGACGATGTTGAACGCCGCGACGGCGACGATCAGCGTGAGGATCAGGAACATCATGCGCTTTTCGATCGCCACCGCGCGGAAGAAATTGGCGTGGCTAAGCGTCCAGTCGCGCACCTCGGCGTCGACGGGCAGCACCGGCAAGAGCTCGTGCGCCACTCGCGGCGCGGCGAACAGGTCATCGAGCTTGAGCCGCACGCCGGTCACCGCGTTGCCGAGGCGGTAGAGCTTCTGCGCATCGGCGAGATGGATCAGCGCAAGCCCGCTGTCGAACTCGAACATGCCGATCTCGTACACGCCAACGACGCGAAAGCTCTTCACCCTGGGCAGCGTTCCCGCCGGCGTGACGGTGCCCTGTGGTGTGATGACGACGACGCTGTCGCCCACGAGCGCTCCCAGCGCGCGCGCGAGCTCCGCGCCGAGCACGATGCCGAACCCGTCGGGTTTGAGATCGGCGAGCGAGCCGACGCGCATATGGCTGCCGAAATCAGCGACCGTGTCCTCGAGCGCGGGATCGATGCCGCGGACCAGCGCGCCGCGATTGACTTCTCCCGCCGAGAGCATTGCCTGTCCGAGGACGTACGGCGCCGCGGCCTGAACGCGCGGATTCGTCCGCGCGGCCTTCGCGAGCGACTGCCAATCGGCGATGCCGCCGGCGAGGCCGCGTATCTCGATGTGCGACGCCACCGCCAGGATCCGCGTGCGCAACTCCTCCTGGAAGCCGTTCATCACCGACAGTACGACGATCAACGCCGCGACGCCCAAGGCGATGCCCAGCATCGACACCGCGGCGATGAAGGACACGAAGCCGTTGCGGCCCGAGCCGCGGCGGGCGCGGGTGTAGCGCAATCCGACGAGTAATTCGTAGGGCACGTCAGCTTCGCGAATCCGGTTGGCGAGACAGCCGAGCACGACCTCCTTCGCGCGTGAGAGTGTGTCGGCGAGCGCGCCAGTGTGCCATAAACCGTTCACCCGAGAGGACACGCTTGCGTGCTACACTCGGCGCGCACCCGCGAGCGGACTTACATGCACTTCACCATAGTCGTACCCGGTCTGCTCGACTGGCCCCTCTTAGCGCTGGCTGCCGTCGAAAAGGAGGCGCCGGCGCTCGCGCGTCTGATCGCCGCCGCGCCTTCGCCCGCCATCGAAGAGGACGGGCTGGTCGCGACCGCCTGCCGCTGTTGCGGCATCGCGAAGCAACAGGACTGGCCCGTCGCCCCCTGGCTCGCGCTTGCAGCTGGCCTCGAGACGGACGGCGCGTATTGGCTTTGCGCCGAGCCGGCGCAATTCATTGTAGGACAGGCCGACGTTCGGCTCGCCGGGCTGGTCGGCGATCTCCAGAGAGCCGAGGCCGACTCGCTCATCGCAATGCTCAACGCGCACTTCGCCGACGACGGCATCCGCTTTTTCGCCCCTGGACCGACCCACTGGTTCGCGCGGGTCGAGCATGCGCCGCGACTCGTCACTTGGCCGCCCGAAACTGCGCTCGGCGCGCCGCTTGTTCCTTATCTAGCGGCCGGCCCGGATGCAGCACGCTGGCGACGCTGGCAAAGCGAAACGCAAATGCTGCTGTTCGAGCACGCGGTGAATCGCAGTCGCGAGCAGAGCGGGAGCGCACCGGTCGACAGCGTGTGGCTGTGGGGCGGCGGCAAACTCGTCCCGCGCGATGCGCCCGCGGTCCGGATCTTTGCCGATGGTGGATTGATTTACGACCTGAGCCGGAGCGCCGGGCTCGCGCCTGCGCCGCTGCCGGCGGCGCTCGACGCCGTGCCGAGCGCCGTGGCGCAGGTCTTTTGGCTCGATGCGATCGACGTCGATGCTGCGGTCGCGCAACTCGCGGCGCTTGATCGCGCATGGCTCGCCCCTGCCGAGCGCGCGCTCCACAGCGGTGCTGTTCGCGAAGTCGAGCTCGTCATCGCCGGCCGCGCGCTCGCGCTGGGCTTTCGTTTGCCGCGACCGGCGCTGATACAGCGATGGCGTTCGCGGTTCTCCTCGCCGCGCATCGCACCGCTGCTTGCCCGTTTCGCCGCCGAGGCAACACGGGGGTAACAATGGACATCGTTCGGCGCTCCGTACCCGAGGTCGCGGCGGCGCTCGCGGCGTCCGGTATCGCACCGGTGCTCGCGCGCGTTTTTGCCGCTCGCGGCGTGCGCTCAGCTTCCGAACTCGACCTCGAACTCGGCAACCTGCCGTCGTGGAGGACGTTAAAGGGCATCGACGCCGCTGCGGCGCGGCTTGCTGCTGCGATCGAGCAGCACGAGCGGCTGCTCATCGTCGCGGATTACGATGCCGATGGCGCGACTGCGTGCGCGGTCGGCGTGCGGGGCTTGCGGGCGATGGGCGCGCATGTCGATTACCTCGTACCCAACCGCTTCGAGTTCGGCTACGGGCTCACGCCGGAGATCGTCGCGCTCGCCGCGCAACGCGAGCCAGCGATGATCATCACCGTCGACAATGGCATCGCGAGCGTCGACGGCGTCGCCGCAGCGCGCGCACGCGGCATCGAGGTGCTGATCACCGATCATCATCTGCCGGGAGCGGAACTGCCCGCAACCGGGTTGATCGTCAATCCCAATCAGCCGGCCTGCGCGTTTCCGAGCAAGCATCTCGCCGGCGTCGGCGTGATGTTCTACGTGCTCATCGCGCTGCGGGCATTGCTCCGCGAGCGCGGCCGCTTCGCGGGAAGCGGCGAGCCGAATCTTGCGGCGCTGCTCGACCTGGTGGCGCTCGGCACCGTTGCCGACGTCGTGCAGCTCGATCACGTTAACCGGATTCTCGTCGGACAAGGTTTGTACCGAATTCGTGCGGGAAGATCGCAGCCGGGACTGCGCGCGCTGTTCGCGGCCGCAGGGCGCGACCCTGCACAGGCTACGGCGTATGACCTCGGCTTCGTCGCCGGACCGCGGCTCAACGCCGCGGGGCGACTCGCCGACATGTCCGTGGGCATCGCCTGCCTTCTGGCCGAGGATGAAACGAGCGCGGCTTCGCTCGCCGCGGAACTCGACCGGCTCAATCGCGAGCGGCGCGAGGTCGAAGCAACGATGCACGAGCAGGCGCTCGCCGGACTCGATGAAATGATTCCCGGGGATCGCTACACGCTGTGCGTCTACCGGCCCGAGTGGCATCAAGGCGTGGTCGGCATCGTCGCGTCGCGGCTCAAGGAGCGTTTTCACCGGCCCGCGATCGTGTTCGCGCGGGTTGCCGATGGCGAGCTGCGCGGCTCCGGGCGGGCGATCGCCGGATTCCATCTACGCGACGCGCTCGATCTCGTCGCCAAGCGTGCGCCGGGAACGATCGCGCGCTTCGGCGGCCACGCGTTCGCTGCCGGCTTGAGCCTGGCGGAAGCCGCGTTGCCTCGATTCAGCGCCGAGTTCGAGCGTGTGGCGCGGGAATGGCTATCGCCCGCAGCCATGCAGCAGACGCTCGAGACGGACGGCGAACTCGATCCCGCAGAGCTCACGCTGGGCTTCGCGCAAGAAGTGGCTGGGCTCGTGTGGGGCCAAGGCTTTCCGCTACCGGTCTTTGACGGCGAATTCTCGGTTATCGAGCAGCGACGCGTCGGCGAGAGCCACTCGAGGCTCGTGCTCAAAGCCACGGGCTTACGTCTGGACGCCATCGTCTTCAATGAGCCGGGACCACTGCCCGTGCGCATCCGGGCCACGTATCGGCCCGAGGTCAGTCTCTATCAAGGACTCGCCTCGCTTCAGCTCGTCCTCGAGCGCTGGGAACCCAATTAATCATTTAGAAAGTGGGCGCTTGCTTTAGAGGCGCCGCGCTTGAGACTCAGTTGGGGGCTAAGCTCATCCCGCGCGATGGTTTCGAGGACGCACGAGTGATCTATGTCATTGATTGAAAGTAGTTTATCAAAAATACAACAAGCGATGCCGACGCGGCATATTTCATCGAATTGCCATATTGTGCGCTGCATCCAACTAGAGCAAAATCCGCTGCGGTGCAACAGGGCCTCGACCCTGAGCCCAAAAAATCGGGGGTTCGAGAGGGACAGCATGGGCCTCAACGGCAATGGTCTGAACGGCAACGGCTCATTACGGCTTCAAGGCAAAATTTCCATCATCACCGGCGGCGGGCAGGGCATTGGAAGGGCGACTGCGATAAAGTTTGCGAAGGAAGGCGCCAAGGTCGCGGTTTGCGACATCAACATGACCTCGGTCGCGGAAACACTGGCGGAGATCCGCAGTTTTGGCGGCGAAGCGCTCGGGTTTCAGGTCGATGTGACCGACAAGGAAAGCATCGCGCGGATGGTCGAAAGCGTGATGTTCGCCTGGCATCGCATCGACACGCTGGTCAACAATGCGGGCATCGTCGAGGACGCCCGCTTTTCCAAGATGACCGACGAGCAATTCGAGCGCGTGATCGACGTCAACCTCAAAGGCGTCTATAACTGTACCAAAGCCGTCGTCGACATCATGCTTCAGCAGAATTCCGGCTGCATTCTGAACGCCTCGTCGATCGTCGGCCTCTACGGCAACTTCGGGCAGACCAACTACGCCGCGACCAAGTTCGGTGTCATCGGCATGGTCAAGACTTGGGCGCGCGAGCTCGGCAGCAAGGGCATCCGCGCCAACGCCATCTGCCCCGGCTTCATCGAAACGCCGATCCTCGACTCGATTCCCGAAAAGGTGTTGAGGGCGATCGAGGAGAAGGTGCCGATGGGCCGCCTCGGACGACCCGAAGAGATCGCCAATACCTACGCCTGGCTCGCATCCGACGAGGCGAGCTATGTCAATGGCGCAGTCATCGAGGTGTCCGGGGGCGTCACCATCTAACGCGGATGGCCGAGAGCGGCCCGCCGACGAACGGGCCGCGATTGGAACAGCCGGGTCATCCCCGCGCAAGCGGGGATCCGGTCTCATTGCAGTCTGCTGCGCGCTTGAGCCGCCCGCGCCCCCACGGTAGCATTGTCATTCCGATGCACCGCCATGCTTTGTTCCCCGTCTTCGTGCTGGCCACGGCGCTGCCCGCCGCGGCGGCGTTCGCGCTGGACAAAGTCGACCCATATATCTGCCCCACCGCTGCGCAGCGCAGCGGCATGGAGTGCTTTCTAGAGGCCGTTCCCCAAACTTACACGATGTGCCGCCAGATCAAGAGCATCGAGATCATCGAATTCGGACTGACGGGCGCACAGGAAGGCGTACACGGTGCAAAGACCGAGTACTGCATCGACAAGCACAAGCTTTCGATCGCGCGGCCGTACCAAGCGGCGCTGCGCGAAGCTGCGCGTAGCAAGGAGACGGTGCAGAATCTGCGTCAACTCTACGATGCATGGCTCGAGAGCCTGGCCAAGCTCGTGCCGGCACCCGACGAGGCCGACGAAGGCTACAAGCAACGCGTCGCCCGCCCGTACGACGAGTTCACCGCGCGGATCAGCGCCATTCGCACTCTGCACGAAGCCTCGGCCAAACCTGTCGCAGCGTCCAAACGCAAGAAGACGGCTCCGTGACGGGCGCGACGCCGTGGGCCGTCGTGCGGCATTCGGGCGTCACGGCGAAGTCCAACGTAGTGGCTGACCTCGCGCGCATCTTCGGCCCTGAGGGGCCACTCGCACGCGAGCTCTCCGCGTATCGCTTTCGCGACCAGCAGCTTGCGATGGCCGACGCGGTCGCGCGCGCGATCGACGAGCGCGGTCAGTTGCTCGCCGAAGCCGGTACCGGCACCGGCAAGACATTTGCCTACCTCGTCCCCGCCCTGCTCTCGGGCGGCAAGGTCGTCATTTCCACGGGTACCAAGACGCTGCAGGACCAGCTTTTCCAGCGCGATTTGCCGCTGGTCCGTGATGCGCTCAAAGTCCCGATCACCGTAGCGCTGCTCAAGGGCCGGGCGAACTATGTTTGCCACTACCATCTCGAGCGCGCCCGGCAGGAGGGTACGTTCGCCTCGCGTGCCGATGCGCGCTATCTCAAGCGGATCGAATCCTTCGCACGCACGTCGACGACCGGCGACAAGGCCGAGCTGGCGGACGTGCCCGACAACGCCGGCATCTGGGCGCAGGTCACCTCGACGCGCGAGAACTGCCTCGGCGGCGAGTGCCCCAACTACGGCGAGTGTTTCGTGATGAATGCGCGCAAGGAGGCGCTCGCCGCCGACGTCGTCGTCATCAACCATCACCTGTTCTTCGCCGACGTCGTGCTGAAGGACGAGGGTCTCACCGATCTGCTGCCGGCTTGCAATACGGTGATCCTGGACGAGGCGCACCAGTTGCCCGATACCGCGACCCTCTTCTTCGGCGAGGAGTTGAGCGCGGGAGCGCTCTCCGAGCTCGCACGCGACGCCGAAGTCGAGGCACTGAGGGCTGCGCGCGATTACGCGCCGCTGCCCGACGCCGCGCAGGGCGTGGCGCAAGTGCTGCGCAGGGTGCGGCTTGCGGCCGGCGAGGCGCCCGGCAAGTCGCCGCGTGCCGAGGCGCTGCGCCGGCCCGATTTTCCCGAAGCGCTCGACGCTCTCGCCGCGACGCTCGAACTTCTCGCCTCCGAGCTCTCGCGCCAGGCGGAGCGCAGCGACGCGCTAGCGCTGTGTGCCCAGCGCGCGACCGACGCCGCGGCGCGGCTCGCTCGCTGGCGCAATGGCGACGATCCGGACTGGATCCGCTGGATCGAGGTCACGATCCGCGGCTGGCAGTTGCATGCCTCGCCCCTCTCGATCGCGGAGATTTTCGCGCGGCAGGTCGCCGATACGGCACGCTCGTGGATTTTCACGTCGGCGACGCTGGCGGTCAGTGGCGACTTCACGCACTATCAGCGCGAGCTCGGGCTCGCGAATGCCGCGACCGGCTGCTGGGACAGCCCGTTCGATTACGCTGCCCAGGCGCTTCTCTACGTTCCGCGCGGACTGCCCGAGCCGAACAGCTTCGAACATACCGATGCCGTCGTCGCCGCTGCACTGCCGGTGCTGAAGGCGAGCGGTGGGCGCGCGTTTCTGTTATTCACAACGCTGCGCGCTCTCGGCCGCGCCCGGGAAACAATCGCCGCGGCGCTCGCGCGCGAAGGTCTCGACTATCCGCTGCTCGTGCAAGGCGAAGGCTCGCGCAGCGAGCTCCTGTCGCGCTTTCGCATGCTCGGTAATGCGGTGTTGCTCGGCAGCCAGAGCTTCTGGGAAGGGGTCGATGTCCAGGGCGAGGCGCTGTCGCTGGTCGTGATCGACAAGCTCCCATTCGCGCCCCCGGACGATCCGTTGTTCGCCGCGCGACTGAATCATATCGCGCATGCGGGCGGCAATCCGTTTCTCGAGTATCAGCTGCCGCAGGCCGCGATCAGCCTGAAGCAGGGCGCGGGACGACTGATTCGTTCCGAATCCGATCGCGGCGTGTTGATGATCTGCGACCGCCGCCTGGCCGACAAACCTTACGGCCGCCGGATTCTCCAAGCCCTGCCGCCGATGCGACGGACGCGCGAGCTTGATGAAGCGATCGCATTCTTCGGTCAGTCACCGCCTGGCCAGTAGCCCGGGCTGACCCCGGGCTTGACCCGGGGATGCTCGGGGTGGACGACACGAATCCTTGGCGCCGGGCTGAGCGAAGCGATGCCCGGGACGACGCGAATCTTTTGTCCCCCGGGCTTCGCCCTGAAGGCTCAGCCCAGGCTACGACTCAACCCGGGCTACGACCCGAGTGGCTTACCAGAATTTCCACCACGGCTTCGTGGAAGTCGAGTCTCCAGGAGGCAGCGGCACCTCCTCCTTAGGCGACCAGAAGTTCCACCAGGGCCTGGCCTCGGCAATGAAATACTTTCCGTTGGGAAAGGTTTCCTTGAGCACGCGCTGCGCATCGTCGCGCAGCTGCGTCAAGCCGAGCCGGTCGTAACTCCTCGCCATAAGGATCAAGGCATCCTCGTTGGCCGGCGTCTGAGGATAATTGAGCAGCGATGCCTGCGCCCGGTTGGCGGCTGCAACGTAAGCGCCGCGACGATAGTAGTAGTCGGCAACGTGCACTTCGTAGCTGGACAGTGCGTTGGTGAGGTAGCGCATGCGCTCGACCGAGTCGGATGCGTACTTGCTCTCCGGGAAGCGCGCGACAAGCTCCTTGAATGCGCCGAAAGATTCCCTCGCCATCTTCGGGTCGCGTTCCGAAAGATCCTGCTCGACCACGTACCCGAACAATCCCTGGTCTCCGCGGAAGTTCACGACGCCTTTGAGATAGTAGGCATAGTCGACATTGGGATGATTGGGGTAAGTGCGGATGAAGCGGTCGCAGGCGGCGATCGCCGGTGCAGTCTCACCGGCCCGGTAGTTCGCGTATGCCCCCTCGAGAATTGCCTGTTGCGCGTAGCGGCCGTACGGATAGCGGCCCTCGAGCGTGTCGAACAGCTTGACCGCCCGCGTATAATTGCCGGTCGTCAACATTTCGTGCGCCTCCTTGTAGAGGCGCTCGGCGGACCATCCCGCCGTGTCGTCCTTGACTTCGGGCAGCAGATTGCACGCAGCCGCCGAGAGCGCGAACACGATCGCGACGACATTTCGGATCCACAGCAGCGACGTTCCCGACATTAGTGCAACCCCGATGGCAGACTTAAATTATACCTCGGTCGTTGCAACGCCATCGGAGCAGCGCGAGTTCACGGTTCCAGCCGAGCTCGCCGGGCTGCGGCTCGATCAAGCGCTGGCGCAGCTGATCCCGGAGCACTCGCGCAGCCGCATCCGATCGTGGATCGATGCCGGCCGTGTTGCCGTCGCGGGCGGAGCGGCAACGGCGAAACAGAAGCTCTACGGCGGAGAGCATATCGTCGTCGCACCGTTGCCGGATCCGCGCCGGAACGCGCTCGTGGCGCAGCCCTTGCCGCTCGCGATCGTCTACGAAGACGATGCGCTCATCATCGTCGACAAGCCCGCGGGGCTGGTGGTCCATCCCGGCAGTGGCAATTGGGACGGCACGCTCGCCAACGCGCTGCTGCATCACGCGCCACAGCTTGCCGCGGTCGCACGCGCCGGCATCGTGCATCGGCTGGACAAGGACACGAGCGGCCTGCTCGCGATCGCCAAGACTCCGGTCGCTCAGACCGACCTGGTGCGGCAGCTGCAAGCGCGAACAGTGCGGCGTGAATACTTGGCACTTGCGCAGGGCGTGTTGACGCGGGGCGGCAGCATCGACGCGCCGGTCGGTCGCCATCCGGTCAAGCGCACGTCGATGGCGGTCGTCGCGTCCGGCAAAGCCGCCGTCACGCATTACGAGGTGCGCGAACGCTTCGCAGCCTGCACGCTGCTTGCGTGCAGGCTCGAGACGGGCCGCACGCACCAGATCCGAGTGCACCTCGCATCGCTCAAGCATCCGCTCGTCGGCGACGCTGCGTACGGACCGCGTCATGGGATAGCGTTCCATCGCCAGGCGCTGCATGCATGGCGCCTCGGCCTCGTACATCCGGTGACGCGGAAATCGTTGCAATGGGAATCGCCGCTGCCCGACGATTTCGCTGCACTTCTCGCCTCGCTGCGCCACGCCGCATGATATTACCGGACGCGAGCAGCTCGCTTGGCGCGCGCGTCGCAGCGGCAGGGCTCGACTGGATCGTTCCCGACTGGCCCGCTCCTCCGCAGGTGTACGCGCTGTCGACGACGCGCACTGCGCGCGCAGGCGAGAAATTCGATCTGACGCGCAGCGATCCTCGGTTCGAGACCGCCCGCGACGAGCTTCGGCGCTGGCTCCCTGCTGAGCCGATTTGGCTCGCACAAGCGCACGGTATTGCGATCTGTGATGCCGATGCAGTAAGCGCGCTTAGATCGCGCGGTCTGCCGGAGGGTGATGGTGCCGTCGCGCGCGCTCCGAATACGGTCTGCGCCGTGCACTCTGCGGATTGCCTTCCGGTCCTTTTCACCGACGCCCGGGGAAGCGTGGTCGCCGCCGTGCACGCCGGCTGGCGCGGACTCGCTGCGGGCGTGCTCGAGGCAGCGCTCGCCGCCATGCGCGCGCCGCCCGCGAACGTACTCGCCTGGCTGGGGCCTGCTATCGGTGCGCAGGCCTTCGAAGTCGGCGCCGACGTGCTTGCTGCGCATTGCGACGACGACCCCGGTGCCGCGCAGTGTTTCGTGCCGTATCGCCAGGGCAAGTGGCTCGCCGACCTCTACGCGCTAGCGCGGCGGCGCCTCATGCGCGCCGGCGTAGCGTCGATCTACGGCGGCGGGCGCTGCACGTTCAGCGAGCCCGACGCGTTCTACTCATAC
The DNA here is from genome assembly GCA_036506975.1 of Casimicrobiaceae bacterium. GTDB lineage: Bacteria > Pseudomonadota > Gammaproteobacteria > Burkholderiales > Casimicrobiaceae > PALSA-1003. The sequence continues at coordinate 10,388 of DASXQW010000232.1, forward strand.
CGGCGCGACGGCGCGCGCGCGGGCCGCATGGCGACGCTGATCTGGATCGCGCCTATTTGACGCACACGCGGTCGCGGCCGATAATGCAACTCAGTTTCATCGATCATCGGGCCGTTCCGCGCTCTTCCCATGTCGACGCTCCCGGCGATCATTCTCGGGTGTCTTGCCGGCGGTACGCTGGCGCTTCTGCTCGCCGCCGGAACTCTCGCCGCCAGTGCGCGATGGATTGCGTGGTTGGTGAGTTTCGCGGTCGGCGCCTTGCTCGGGGCCGTATTTCTCGATTTGCTGCCCGAGGCGCTCGCGCACGGCAGCGTCGAGCGCGTCATGACCTCCGTTCTCGCCGGGGTGCTCGCCTTCTTCCTGCTCGAGAAGTTCGTCCTGTGGCGCCACGCCCACGACGCGCCGTTCGACGAACCCGGCGCGCGCGCGCCAGCGCACCATGATGACGCCGACGCGTTCGTGGGTCGACCGGGGCTCATGATCGTGATCGGCAATTCGGTGCACAATCTTTGCGACGGCATCGCGATTGCTGCCAGCTTCGTCGCGGACTACAAGCTGGGTGTTGCGACGACGCTGGCGATCGTCTCGCACGCGATCCCCCAGCAGGTCGGCGACTTCGCCGTATTGCTTCATTCCGGTTACACGCGACGCCGCGCGTTTGCGATGAATCTGCTCACGGCCGCGGCGACCCTTGCCGGCGGGCTCATCGGCTATCTGGCGCTCGCCAGCATGCAACAGATGCTGCCGACCGTGTTGGCGCTCGCCGCAGCGAGTCTTCTCTACGTCGCCGTTGCCGACCTGATCCCGGGGCTGCATCGGCACGTAGCGCCGGAACATACGCTGCAACAGGTGGCTTTGATCGGCGGCGGCATCGCCACGGTGGCTCTCCTCGGTTTCCTGCTCGAGCACTGATGCGCGCCGAGCGCGCGTGGCGCGTTTGTGCGCCTCGATGCGAGCCGCTACACTCGAAGCGACGCAAGCTTTAGTCACGTCGATGGAAACGCATACGTCCGCGAACGACTGGGCCGAGCTCCTGAGCCAGTGGCAGGCAATGGGCCAGCAATGGAGCAATTGGTGGTCGCGCGGCGCGACGCCGTCGGCACCGGTCGCCCCGCCGCCTCTCGAAATAGGCAACGCCGCGCTGGCGGTGCTTGCACCTACCGGGGCATGGATCGATCCCGCTGCCGCGGCCGAGCTCGCCGGACGCTACAACCAGCGCTTCGAGGCTCTCTGGCAGCGCACGATCGCCGCCGATAAAGCGTCGCCGGCAGCCGGCACTGGGGCGCCAGTTCTGGATCGCCGCTTCGGGGCAAAAGAGTGGCGCGAGCACCCGTACTTCACCTGGTTGAGGGATGCCTATCTGTTGTACGCCGACTACGTGCGCGAACTCGCCGCACTGGCGCAGGGCGATCCCGAATCCAGGAAACGCGTCCGGTTTCTGGCGCGGCAGTACGCGGAGGCCATCGCGCCATCGAATTTTCTGGCGACGAATCCCGAAGCGCTCAAGCTCGCAATCGAGTCGGGCGGCGCCAGCGTCGCCCAGGGACTCGCGAATCTGATCGGCGACGCGCGGCGCGGGCGCATCGCGATGACCGACGAATCGGCGTTCGAGGTCGGCGGCAACCTGGCGCTCTCTCCGGGCAGCGTGGTATTTCGCAATGAGCTGATCGAGTTGATCCAGTATGCGCCGGCGACCGCCGCGGTCTACAAGCGACCGCTCCTCCTGGTGCCGCCGTGCATCAACAAGTACTACATCCTCGATTTGCGGCCGGAGAACTCGTTCGTGCAGCACGCCGTCGGTGCGGGACATACAACCTTCATGATCTCGTGGCGCAACATTCCCCCGGAGCTCGGGCATCTGACGTGGGACGACTACCTCGAGCAAGGCGCGCTGCAGGCAATAGACATCGCGCGGGAGATCTCCGGCAGCCGGACCATCAATGCGCTCGGTTTTTGCGTCGGCGGGACGCTCCTCGCCTGTGCGCTGGCGGTGCTGGCCGCTCGCCGCGAGCACCCGGTCGCGAGCGCCACGTTCCTCACGACGATGCTCGATTTCGCGGATCCCGGCGAGATCGGCGTGTACGTCTCGCGCGAATACCTCGCCGCGCGCGAGCCGGCACTGCTCGCAGGAGCACGCGTTCACGGCAGCGAGCTGGCCAATGCGTTTGCCAGTCTCAGGCCCAATGAGCTGGTCTGGAATTACGTCGTAAGCAATTATCTCAAGGGCAGGACGCCACCGCCGTTCGATCTCCTTTACTGGAACAGCGATTCGGCCAATCTGCCCGGTCCGATGTACGCCTATTTCCTCCGCAATATGTACCTGGACAATCGCCTGCGCGACCCTCGCGTCCTGATTATGTGTGGCGAGCCGGTCGATCTGTCACGCATCGCGATGCCGAGCTACGTGTATGCCTCGCGCGATGATCACATCGTGCCGTGGCGTTCCGCCTATCGCACGATCGAGCTCGTCGGGGGCGATGCGAGCTTCGTGCTTGGCGCTTCGGGGCATATCGCCGGCGTCGTAAATCCGCCGCAAAGGAAGAAGCGCAACTATTGGACCAACGACCTCTTGACGGACGATCCGGACGACTGGTTGGCGCGCGCGCAGTCGCATCCGGGGTCGTGGTGGCCGAACTGGACCGAATGGCTCGCGGAGCACGCGGGCACTCGGCGTCCGGCACCGACGCGCGAGGGCAGCCCACGCCACCGCCCGCTTGGGCCCGCACCCGGAACGTACGTACGCGAGAAGGTCGCCTGAAGAGCACGACCGACGCCAACTTTCGAAAGTGACGATCCTCGCGACATGCGCTAACATCGACGCGCATCCTGCCGACGTGCCGGCTGCGAACGGCATCCGCGTTTCGAACCTCGACGGAGACTCCAGATGACAGATATGGTGATTGTCGGTGCAGCGCGCACCGCAATCGGCAAATTCGGCGGGGGCCTTGCCAAGACCCCTGCTCCGGAGCTTGGCGCCACCGTAATTCGGGCGCTGCTCGCACGCGCGAACCTGAAGCCGGACCAGATTAGCGAAGTCATTCTCGGCCAGGTCCTCACGGCAGGGAGTGGCCAGAACCCCGCGCGCCAGGCACTGATCAAAGCCGGACTTCCGGCCGCGATTCCCGGGATGACGATCAACAAGGTCTGCGGCTCCGGCCTGAAGGCCGTGATGCTCGCTTCGCAGGCGGTGCAATGCGGCGATGCCGACATCGTGGTCGCGGGAGGCCAGGAAAACATGAGCGCGGCACCGCACGTACTGGCCGGTTCGCGCGACGGTTTTCGCATGGGCGATGCCAAGCTCGTCGACAGCATGATCGTCGACGGCCTGTGGGACGTGTACAACCAGTATCACATGGGCACCACCGCGGAGAACGTGGCCAAGCAATACGGCATTTCCCGCTCGCAACAGGACGAATTCGCCGTCGCGAGCCAGAACAAGGCCGAGGCCGCTCAAAAGGCAGGCAAGTTCAAGGACGAAATCGTCCCGGTGATGATCCCGCAGCGCAAAGGCGATCCCGTCGCGTTCGCTGCCGACGAATTCATCAAGGCGGGTACGACGCTCGAATCGGTGAGCGCACTCAAGCCCGCGTTTGCCAAGGATGGAACCGTGACCGCGGCCAACGCTTCAGGCATCAACGACGGCGGCGCTGCAGTCCTGGTGATGAGCACCGCCAAGGCTCAAGAGCTCGGACTCAAACCGATGGCGCGCATCAAGGCGTTCGCGTCGTCGGGCGTCGACCCTTCGATCATGGGCATGGGCCCCGTGACCGCGTCGAAGCGCTGCCTGGAGAAGGCGGGGTGGAAGCCGGCGGACCTCGACCTGATGGAGATCAACGAAGCCTTCGCCGCGCAGGCCTGTGCGGTCAACAAGGAGATGGGCTGGGACACGAGCAAGATCAATGTCAATGGCGGCGCGATCGCACTGGGACATCCGATCGGCGCGTCGGGTTGCCGCGTGCTCGTCACCCTGCTCTATGAAATGGCGCGACGCGACGCCAAGAAAGGGCTGGCATCGCTGTGCATAGGCGGCGGAATGGGCGTTGCGCTGGCCGTCGAACGTTAGCGCCAGCAGTCGTTTCCCGGACATCGCATCAACAAGAAGGAGGACATCATGGCAGAAAGCAAGCAGCGCGTTGCGCTGGTGACCGGCGGAATGGGAGGACTTGGCGAAGCGATCTGCGTGAAGCTTGCCGCGCTGGGCCACAGCGTTGTTACGACCCATTCACCCGGCAATACGAAGGCGCCGGAGTGGCTCGACGCGATGAAAAAGCAGGGCTACGCTTTCCACGCCTATCCCTGCGATGTCGTCGACTGGGATTCGTGCGTCGCGTGCGTTGCACGGGTCGTCAAGGACCTCGGTCCGGTCGACGTCCTGGTCAACAACGCCGGGATCACGCGCGACATGACGTTCAAGAAGATGGACAAGGCCAACTGGGACGTGGTGATCAAGACCAATCTCGACAGCTGCTTCAACATGACCAAGCAGGTCTGCGACGGCATGACCGAGCGTGGCTGGGGCCGGATTATCAATATTTCTTCGGTGAACGGACAGAAGGGCGCGTTCGGGCAAGTCAACTATTCGGCGGCAAAGGCTGGCATGCACGGCTTCACCAAGGCGCTCGCGCTCGAGGTCGCGAGAAAAGGCGTCACCGTTAACACGATTTCGCCGGGCTATATCGGTACCAAGATGGTCTTGGCGATTCCAAAGGAAGTGCTGGACTCCAAGATCATTCCGCAGATTCCGATGGCCAGGCTCGGCAAGCCCGACGAAATCGCGGGACTCGTAGCCTATGTCGCGTCGGAGGAGGCCGCCTTCATCACCGGTGCCAACATCTCCATCAACGGCGGGCAGCACATGTTCTAGCGGCGCGAGCCCGCGCCAGTAAGCGTTCGACGATGCGCAAAGAGGACGAAAAAAAAGCCCCGGCATTGCTGCCGGGGCTGAGGCTGTATCATTTAGGAGGAGGAAAATGATACAGAAGGAGCCATCAAAACCAATATAGAGACAGTACCTCCGGTTTCAAGTTCCCGTCGTTCTCCTCTGTTAAATCCTTACGCAGCCTTGCGACCCTTGGTCGTTGTCTTGGCAGCGGAGGCCGCGTTGGCTGTCGCCGCGCGTACCGATGCGTCGGCGAAGTTCACGACTTGCTTCGTCGCCTTGGACAGCTGATCGAACGCAGCCGTCGTGGCCGCCACCGTCGACTTAAGAGCCGTCACGGCGACGTCCGAGCCCGCGGGGGCGTTCTTGGTCGCCTTTTCCACCCAAGCTGCGACACCCTTGGTGTATGACGCCCAGGCTTCCTCGGCGAGCGCCGAGAAATCGGCTTGCGCTTCCGAAGCGATTTCGTAGACGCCGCGCGAATAGCCCAGCGCGTTCTGAACACCAGCCTCGGCCAGCTTGGCGCGAAGGGTGAAGAATTCTTGCACGTCCTTGACACCGGCGACGGCGTTGGCACTGTAGACGCCCTGCTCCAGCGCGACCTTGGCGGCCTGCAGATTGAGCTTGGTCAGGCGCTCGGCCTTTTCCAGCGACAGCGAAGCGAGCTTGATCGCATTGTCATAGCCGGCCTTGTTGATCTCAGCAAATTGTTCCGTTGCGTTGTACATAATCATCCTTTCAGTCGAGGTAGGTTTCATCCAAATAAACGTCCGGCTGCGGGGGGTCTGGGCGCGTATTTCTGACCACCTGCCCGGGGCTCGAACCTTCTCTCAACCCCCTGTTTTGCTGCACCGCACAAACCAGATTCTAGGGGTGAAAGCAACGTATGTCAAGGAGTTTTTGGTGCAGTGCAATAGAGGGGTTCGGGTTCGAGTGCGTTGAAAACAAACGCTCAAATAAATCAGCGGTTTATAATGTTCGACCACTTGCTGGAGCAGGAGATGAACAAGTCGATCCGAGTGATCAAGAAATACCCGAACCGCCGCCTCTACGACACCGCCAACAGCGGCTATATCACACTGGCTGACGTCAAGCAGATGGTGCTCGAACACATCGACTTTCAGGTCATCGACGCCAAGTCCGGCGACGACCTGACCCGGAGCATCCTGCTGCAGATCATCCTCGAAGAGGAGTCCGCCGGTCTACCGATGTTCTCCAGCGAAATGCTCGCGCAGATGATCCGTTTCTACGGCAATGCCCTGCAGGGGATCATGGGCAACTACATGGAGCAGAACGTCAAGGCTTTTCTCACCATCCAGCAGAAGCTGCAGGACCAGGCCAAGCAGATCTACGGCGACAAGATGATGCTCACGCCGGATCTGTGGAAGCAGTTCCTGCAGATGCAGGCGCCCGCGATGCAGGGGATGCTCGGCAATTATCTCGAACAGAGCGCGAAGCTCTTCATGGACATGCAACAGCGGATGCAGGACCAGACACGAGGGCTGTTCACGGCGTTTCCCTTCACCAACTTCGGGACCAACCAGGGGCCGGACGAAGAGGATAAGAAGCGTTGATCCATTTCATAGCTGCGAAGCAGTGCACAAGCTGCATTGCAGCGTAGCGATTTCTCGCAGTGCGCAAACCGGGTTTCTCAAGCATCCAATGAAGCGTCCAGCCGCCGCCGCGTCACGCGTCGGATTCGTCTCGCTCGGTTGCCCGAAAGCGCTGGTCGACTCGGAGCAAATCGTCACCCGGCTGCGTGCGGAGGGCTATGCAATCGTGCCGACGTACGAAGGCGCCGATCTCGTCGTCGTCAATACCTGCGGCTTCATCGATGCCGCGGTCGAGGAGTCGCTCTCAGCGATCGGCGAGGCGCTTGCCGAAAACGGCAAGGTCATCGTCACCGGTTGCCTTGGCGCCAAGGACGGCGGCTCCTTCGTCAAGAAGGCGCATCCGAAAGTCCTCGCGGTCACCGGACCGCACGCTACGGTCGAGGTGATGAACGCCGTGCATGCGCAGCTGCCGAGGCCGCACGATCCGTTCGCCGATCTCGTGCCGCCGCAGGGGATCAAGCTCACGCCGAAGCACTACGCCTACCTCAAGATCGCGGAAGGCTGCAATCACCGCTGCACGTTCTGCATCATCCCTTCGATGCGCGGCGATCTCGTGAGCCGGCCGCTTGGTGAGGTAATGAACGAAGCGGAGAATCTGCTCAAATCGGGAGTCCGGGAGCTGCTGGTGATCTCGCAGGACACAAGCGCCTACGGCGTCGACATCCGGTATCGCACTGGCTTCTGGCGCGGGCGACCGGTGAAGACGCGGATGACCGAGCTTGCGCGCGCCTTGGGCGAGCTCGCGGGAGAGCACGGTGCGTGGGTTCGCCTGCACTACGTCTATCCCTATCCGCACGTCGACGAAGTCATTCCGCTGATGGCGGAGGGGCGATTGCTCCCTTATCTGGACGTACCGTTCCAGCACGCAAGCCAGCGCATTCTCAAACTGATGAAGCGGCCGGCAAACGCGCAGGACAATCTCGACCGGATTCGTGCCTGGCGGTCGATGTGCCCGGATCTCACGATTCGCTCGACGTTCATCGTCGGTTTCCCCGGCGAAACACAGGCGGAGTTCGACGACCTGCTGGCCTTTCTCGAGGCGGCGGAGCTCGATCGCGTCGGTTGTTTCGCCTATTCACCCGTCGATGGCGCCGCGGCGAATGCACTACCACACCCTGTACCCGAGGAACTCAAGGAAGAGCGCCGCGCGCGCTTCATGGCAGCGCAGGCAAAGATCAGCGCGCGACGGCTTGCCGGCAAGGTAGGTCGGGCTCTCGAGGTCCTGGTCGACTCGATCGCGGACGGACGCGCCATCGCGCGCAGCGCGGCCGATGCGCCGGAGATCGACGGCGCAGTTACTATCGAAGACGGTGGAAACCTCGCCGCCGGCTCGTTCGCCCGCGTGAAAATCACCGGCAGCACCGAGCACGACCTCACGGCGCGCTTGGTCGCGTAACAAACGGCGAGCACGCCATTGACGCCGCGCTGAACGGCCTCCCTCTTCCGTGGCGTCCTTGGGTCGGGCGCGCTTGGGGCCCGTCGCTGCCGATTCCACGGCTGTGTCGAGCCGACCGCTACTTGACCGGCAGCGCGCGCAGCGCGGCGGCCAGCTGCTCGAGGACGTCGGAGAGCGCCGCATTCAGGCCCTGCACCACCGCGTCGGCCGACCGCGAAGGAACATCCCGTCGCGACTTGAGCTCGCCGGTCCAGCGAAAGGCGCCCGGAGCGGCGTAGGCATCGGTGAGAAAGAACTTGATCGTCACGACCGCCGCCGGCTTCGCCGGATCGCGCAAGTCGCCGTAAAATTCGCTGACAAATATTTCGAGTAGCTGATCCCCGTCGAGCGTGCTGGAG
>DASXQW010000233.1:0-6785 GCA_036506975.1 Casimicrobiaceae bacterium
TCGCTCACCGATGGCATCGCGCGCGTGCATGGGCTGTCGGATGCGATGCAGGGCGAAATGATCGAGTTTCCCAACAACACCTTCGGCCTCGCGCTGAACCTCGAGCGCGATTCGGTCGGCACGGTGATTCTCGGCGATTACGAGCACATCACCGAAGGCGATACCGTCAAATGCACGGGGCGCATCCTGGAGGTCCCGGTCGGGCCCGAGCTGATCGGTCGCGTCGTCGATGCGCTGGGCCAGCCCATCGACGGCAAAGGGCCCGTCAACGCCAAGGAGAGCGACGTCATCGAGAAGGTGGCGCCCGGCGTGATCTGGCGCCAGAGCGTGGCGCAGCCGGTCCAGACGGGACTTAAGTCGATCGACGCCATGGTGCCAATCGGTCGCGGACAGCGCGAACTGATCATCGGGGACCGGCAGACCGGCAAGACCGCAGTGGCCGTCGATACGATCATCAACCAGAAAGGCAAGGATCTGTTCTGCATCTATGTCGCGATCGGCCAGAAAGCGTCGTCGATCATGAACGTCGTGAAAAAGCTCGAGGAGCACGGCGCGATGGCGTACACGATTGTCGTCGCCGCTTCGGCCTCCGAGTCGGCGGCGATGCAATACATTGCGCCGTATTCGGGTTGCACGATGGGCGAATACTTTCGCGATCGCGGGCAGGACGCGCTCATCATCTACGACGATCTGACCAAGCAGGCGTGGGCGTATCGCCAGATTTCGCTCCTGCTGCGACGCCCTCCGGGTCGCGAAGCTTATCCTGGCGACGTCTTCTACCTGCACTCGCGGCTGCTCGAGCGCGCCGCGCGCGTGAGCGCGGAGTATGTCGAGCACTTCACCAAGGGCGCGGTCAAGGGCAAGACCGGTTCGCTCACGGCGCTGCCCGTGATCGAGACACAGGCGGGCGACGTGACGGCATTCGTGCCGACCAACGTCATCTCGATCACCGACGGCCAGATCTTTCTCGAAACCGACCTTTTCAACGCGGGCATTCGTCCCGCGATCAACGCCGGCATCTCGGTGTCGCGCGTCGGCGGCGCGGCGCAGACGAAGGTGATCAAGAAGCTCGGCGGCGGCGTCCGGCTTTCGCTTGCACAATACCGCGAGCTCGCCGCGTTCGCGCAATTCGCCTCGGATCTCGACGAGGCGACCCGCAAGCAGCTCGACCGCGGCCGTCTGGTCACCGAGCTGATGAAGCAGCCGCAATACGCGCCGCTTTCGGTCGCCGAGCAGGCCCTGACGCTGTTCGCGGTCAACCGAGGCTACTACGACGACGTGCCGGTGGAGAAGGCGCTCGCGTTCGAAAGCAACCTGCGCACATTCGTGAAGAGCAAGTACAACGCGCTCTTCGAAAAGATCGAATCGACGAAGGATCTCGACGCCGAGGGCGAGAAGGCGCTTGCCGCGACGATCGAGGACTTCAAGAAGAACGGCACCTGGTAGGAATCGCGGCGATGGCCGGCTCGAAAGAGATTCGCAACAAGATCAAGAGCGTGCAAAGCACGCGCAAGATCACCAAGGCGATGGAAATGGTCGCGGCCTCGAAGATGAAAAGGGCGCAGGACCGAATGCGTGCCGCGCGTCCCTACGTCGGGCGCATGCTGGCCATCGCCCGGCATCTGGCGCTCGCCAACCCCGAATACCGGCATGCGTTCCTGGTAAAGCGCCCGGCGGTGACCAATGTCGGGCTGATCGTCGTCACCTCCGACAAGGGACTCTGCGGCGGGCTCAACACCAATGCCCTGCGCGTGGCGCTGTCGAAGATCAAGGATTGGCAGGCGAAGGGTATCGGCGTTCGGGTCACGCCTATCGGCGGCAAGGGTTTTGGCTTCATGCAACGGCTCAAAGCCGACATCGTTTCGTACGCGACGAATCTCGGCGACCGGCCGTCGCTGGAAAAGGTGATCGGCCCGGTCAAGATCCAGCTCGATCTGTATCTCGACGGCAAGATCGACGAGCTGCACCTGGTCGCGACGCATTTCGAGAACACGATGAGGCAGACGCCAACGCAGACGCAGATCCTGCCGATCGCCGATCTCGGTGTCGAAACGGACAAGCGCGCGTATCCGTGGGATTACATCTATGAACCCGACGCGAAGACCGTGCTCGACGAGCTGTTGCGCCGGTACATGGAAGCGATCGTCTACCAAGCGATCAACGAGAACATGGCCTCCGAGCAGAGCGCGCGCATGGTGGCGATGAAAGCGGCCTCCGACAACGCGCAGGAGATCATCGATGAGCTGCAACTGATCTACAACAAGACACGGCAAGCCGCCATCACCAAGGAACTTTCGGAGATCGTCGGCGGCGCGGCGGCAGTTTGACGCGCCGCTGGACGATCGGGCGAGACTAACGTGAGCAAAGCGAAGGTTACGGCGAGACCAGAGCTACAGGCGCGGCGGCAGTCTAGTTATTGAGGAATCTCCATGAACGAAGGAACGGTGGTCCAGTGCATCGGCGCAGTGATCGACGTCGAGTTCTCGCGCGAGCAACTGCCCAAGATCTACGATGCGCTGACGCTCGAAGGCACCGAGCTCACTCTCGAGGTCCAGCAGCAGCTCGGCGACGGCGTCGTGCGCACGATCTGCCTCGGCAGCGCCGAGGGCTTGCGGCGCGGCATGAAGGCGAAGAATACCGGTGCGGGCATCTCGGTCCCGGTCGGACCCGCGACGCTGGGCCGGATCATGGACGTTCTCGGCCGCCCGATCGATGAACGTGGGCCCGTAGCCGCTGAAGTAAGAATGCCGATCCACCGCGATGCGCCGACGTTCGAGGAGCTCTCGCCGTCGACCGAGCTTCTCGAGACCGGCATCAAGGTCATCGATCTCGTATGCCCCTTCGCCAAGGGCGGTAAGGTTGGACTCTTCGGTGGCGCGGGCGTGGGCAAGACCGTGAACATGCTCGAGCTCATCAACAACATCGCCACGCAGCATTCGGGGCTCTCGGTGTTCGCGGGCGTGGGCGAACGAACGCGCGAAGGCAACGACTTCTATCAGGAAATGAAAGAGGCCGGCGTGATCAAGATCGACAACTTGCCGGAGTCGAAAGTCGCGATGGTCTATGGCCAGATGAACGAGCCGCCGGGCAACCGGCTGCGCGTCGCACTGACCGGTCTCACGATGGCTGAATTTTTCCGCGACGAGGGGCGCGACATCCTGTTCTTCATCGACAACATCTATCGCTACACGCTGGCAGGAACCGAGGTCTCAGCGCTGCTCGGCCGCATGCCTTCTGCGGTGGGCTATCAGCCGACGCTGGCGGCCGAGATGGGCGAGCTGCAGGAGCGCATCACGTCGACCAAGACGGGATCGATCACGTCGATCCAGGCTGTTTACGTCCCTGCCGACGACCTGACCGATCCCTCGCCGGCTACGACCTTCGGCCACCTCGACTCGACGGTGGTGCTCTCGCGCGACATCGCGTCGCTGGGCATCTACCCTGCGGTCGATCCGCTCGATTCGACCTCGCGCCAGCTCGACCCGCATGTCCTGGGCGAGGAGCACTACACCGTCGCGCGCCGTGTCCAGCAAACGCTGCAGCGCTACAAGGAGCTGCGCGACATCATCGCCATTCTCGGCATGGACGAGCTCTCGCCCGAGGACAAGCTCATCGTCGCGCGCGCGCGCAAGATCCAACGCTTCCTGTCGCAGCCTTTCCACGTCGCCGAAACCTTCACGGGTACTCCGGGCAAGTACGTCTCGCTCAAGGATACGATCCGCGGCTTCAAGGCCATCGTCGACGGCGAGTACGATCATTTGCCCGAGCAGGCGTTCTACATGATCGGCGCGATCGAAGAGGCCGTCGAGAAGGCGAAGACGCTGCAATAATGGCCAACACCATTCACGTCGACGTCGTCAGTGTCGCGGAGTCAATCTACTCCGGCGAGGCGGAATTCGTCGTACTGCCCGGCGTCATGGGCGAGCTCGGCATCTATCCCAAGCACGCGCCGCTGATCACGCAGATCAAGCCCGGCGAAGTGCGCATCAAGCTGCCGGGGCAGGACGAAGAGCAGATCGTCTTCGTGCAGGGCGGCTTCCTCGAGGTGCAGCCCGACGTCGTGACGGTGCTGTCCGACACGGCGATCCGCGCGCGCGATCTCGACGAGGCGAAGGCACTGGAGGCGAAGCAGCGCGCCGAGGAAGCGATGCAGAACAAGACATCGAAGGAAGAGATCGCCAAGGCTGAAGGCGAGCTCGCCGGTGCGCTGGCGCAGCTCGCCGCGATCCGCAAATTGCGCCGCGGCCGCGCGTAGCTCGTAGCCCGGGCTGAGCGCAGCGAAGCCCGGGTCCGGATGAGCGCAGCGACTCCGGGGCCAACCGTCGCCTGGAATAAGCGACGTCGCCCACGGCGAACCGTGGCCGAAGGTCCCGAGCTACGGCTCAGCCCAGGCTACGGATCAACCGGCTACTGCCGCTCCGCGAGCTGTTGTTCCGCCAACGTCACCCAGTAGCTCGCACCGATCGGCAGCACGTCGTCGTTGAAATCGTATTGCGGACTGTGGATGTTCGGCGTATCCGCGCCGCGTCCGGCACCGAGCCAGACGTAGCAGCCCGGCTTCGCCTGCAGCATGAAGGCAAAATCCTCGCTGCCCATCTCCGGCGTTGGATTGATTTCGACGTTTGTCGCGCCAACGACCGCAGTGGCCGCTACGATCGCATGCTGCGTTTCCGCCTCGCTGTTGACCAGCGCCGGGTAGCGGCGTTCATAACGAACGGTCGCGCTCATGTCGAACGTCGCGGCGACCCCGGCGACGATGCCGCGAATTCGCTGCTCGATCAAGTCCTGGACCTCGCGCTTGAAGGCGCGCACCGTGCCCCGCATCACGACCTCCTGCGGGATGACGTTCCAAGTGTCACCTCCGTGCACCTGCGTTACGCTCACGACGCCCGCGTCCTGCGGGTGAAGGTTACGCGCGACGATCGTCTGCAGCGCATTGATCGCCTGCGCCGCGAAAAGCATCGGGTCCTTGCCCGTGTACGCCATCGCCGCGTGCGCTCCCTTGCCGGTGACGATGATTTCGAAGATGTCGTAGGCGCCCATCAACGGCCCCGGGCGCATCGCGAACGTACCGGCCGGCAGGCGCGGCCAGTTGTGCATGCCGTAGACCGCGCGCATCGGGAAGCGCGTGAACAGTCCTTCCTCGACCATGACTCTGCCCCCGCCTTCGTTCTCTTCTGCCGGCTGAAAGATGAAATAGACCGTACCGTCCAAACACTTTCGCTGCGCCAGTGCCCTGGCGGCGCCGAGCAGCATCGTCGTGTGGCCGTCGTGGCCGCAGGCGTGCATCCTGCCCTCGTTGCGCGAAGCGTAGGCGACGCCGGAGCGCTCGTGCACATGCAACGCGTCGAGATCGGCGCGAAGGCCGATAGCGTTCGGCGCCGAGGTCGCGCCGTTGCCGCCGCGGAGCACGCCGACCACACCGGTCTTCGCGAGCCCGGTATGCACCTCGAGTCCGAACGAAGCGAGTTTGTCTGCGACAAAGGCCGCGGTCTGTTTTTCCTCGAACGCGGTCTCGGGATGGGCGTGGATGTGATGGCGCCACTCGCTCATCTCGGGAACGAGCGCGGCGATCTCGGGCAGGATGTTCATACGGCGGTCGACTTGGGTTTCATGAAGGCGTGGTTGCTCTTTGAGACGTGATGGTAGCGCGGAACCGGCGCGTTAGGCTGCGGTAGAATCGGCGCTGCTGCGCGTTACCCGCCTCGCATGCCCGCTCCCGAAGTCTCCCACTACGACCTCGCCATCGCCGGCGGTGGAATCAACGGAACGGGAATCGCTCGCGACGCCGCGGGACGCGGGCTCAAAGTACTGCTCGTCGAGAAGGACGACCTCGCCTCGCATACCTCGTCGGTGAGCACCAAGCTCATCCACGGCGGGCTGCGCTACCTCGAGTACTACGAATTCCGGCTGGTCGCCGAAGCGCTCGCCGAGCGCGAGATCCTGTTGCGCGCTGCGCCGCATATCATTGCCCCGCTGCAGTTCGTCCTGCCGCACGAGCCGCATCTGCGACCGGCGTGGATGATCCGCGCCGGGCTATTCCTTTACGACCGTCTCGGAGGGCGCAAGACGCTGCCTTCGTCGATCGGCGTTCACCTCGGCCGCAGCAAGTGGGGTGCCGGCCTCAAGGCCAAGTTCGACAAGGGTTTCGTCTATTCGGACGCAAAGGTCGACGATGCGCGCTTGGTCGCGATCAACGCGCTGGCCGCAAGAGAGCAAGGCGCCGAGATCCGCACGCGCACACGCCTCGTGGGCGCGCACCGGGAAAACGGCCTCTGGCACGTCACGCTTGCTCCTGCGGCGGGAGCAATGGAGGAAGTCCGCGCCCGGGGTCTCGTCAACGCCGCCGGTCCATGGGTCAAGCAGGTGCTGGACGATGTAAGCGCGGCGCCCACCACGGCGGCCGTCCGGCACGTGAAGGGCAGTCACATCGTCGTCCCGCGAGTGCACCCCGAGGACCACGCCTATATCCTGCAGAACTCGGACAATCGCATCGTATTCGTCATCCCGTACGAGAGCGATTTCTCGCTGATCGGCACGACAGACATCCCGGTGGCCGATTTTGAAGCGCCAGTGATCTCACGCGGCGAGATCGACTACCTGTGCGAGATTGCGAACGCGTATCTAGCGCGTCCGATCGGCGCGGGCGACGTCGTGTGGACGTACAGCGGCGTGCGGCCGCTGTACGATGATGGAACCGTGGATCCTTCGGCGGTCACGCGTGACTACGTCCTGAAGCTCGACGCCGATAGAGACTCGCGGGCGCCGCTGTTGTCGGTCTTCGG
>DASXQW010000234.1:0-3271 GCA_036506975.1 Casimicrobiaceae bacterium
CTGAAATGAGGAGATATTCGCCGCGCTGGCGCAACTGGGCGCGTGCGGCTTCGCCCTGATCTCTCAAATCGACGGGCGGGAACGTGTCGCGATAGACGACGTTATCGTTGCGGTCAAGCAGCGTGTAGCAGGTGCGCGCTGACGCGGTGCCGGCGATCGCTAGGATAACGATCACCGCCACGATCACCAGCACGACCGGGCCGACCCCTAGACTGCGCCTACGCGGCGATGTCTGCGTGTAGCTCAACCCAGATCCCGGCAGGCCAACCGTGGCGAGATCTTGACGCTGCGGCGGAAGCGGAAAAAGCGCATGTACCAAGCCTACACCGGCGCGACCCGGCTGTAGTGACTGCCCGCCAAAAGCAGTGGCCGATCCACGGCAGGCGCGAGGGGCCCTCGTCGTGAACGTCCGTTTCTTTGCCAACCAACGTCGGCTTACCGGTAGCTCGACGGGCCGGATCGGGTCGTCTTGCGACTTTCGCGAAGGTCGTCCAGATCACCGGAAACATCAGAAATTTCGTCGGCTCGGGAGTCGGTGGTGGCGGGTCGACAGGGTTTCTAGCGACGCGTGTTCTTGGCGCAATTCGCCGCCAACAGATCCGAGAACTTTGCAATATCGATAAGGATCTGTTCGTGTGTGCCGAGGCAGCTAGCCGCGCCGGAGTCGTTGCCTCCCGATCGCTTTCGGCGACTCCTTGCCGACGGCCATGCCACGAGCGGAGAATTAGCCGTCCGATGCGTGTCAATCGAGGGAGGTGTGTCGTGGCACAAGTAAAAGGATTCGATCCGGCAATCAGCGGGCAACAGCCCGAAGATGTCAACGGAAATCCGGTCCCGGTTGGTGTCTGGGGTGATTCCAGCACAGGCGGGGGTGTGTTCGGCACGAGCGGCGTCTTGCCCCCAGGCTCCAGCATTCCGATCGATCCGCCGGCCGGTGTCGAGGGACACGGCGTGGACGGCCCGGGCGTGGTCGGCCGCAGTCTCAACGACAGTGGCGTGGTCGGCGAAAGCCCCAATTCGCCGGGCATGCTCGCCCGCAGCGTCAGCGCGTCCGGCCTGCTCGGAGTGACCTTCAGCCCCGACGACGGCTCGCACGGCGTCTTCGGTTCCTCCGCGGCCGGCGGCAACGGAGTTACCGGTTTCGTCGGCAGCGCAACCGGCTCCATCGGCAGCAGCGTTCGCGGTATCGGCGTGCGCGGCACGACCGGCACCGGAGCCGCCGGTGTCCTCGGCCAAGCCTTTGGTGACGGCAGCGGCAGCGGTGCGGGCCCGGCAGTCCACGGTAGCAGCGACGACGGCGTCGGCGTCAGTGGCGTCAGCGGATCCACCGACGCCACCCAAGGTCTCACCTTTGGCAACGGCTTCGGCCACCACTCGTTGCATTTCTCCGCCCAACCGGGCGGCGGGGTGCTGGGCGTCAGTGTGCTGGGCAGCGGTGTCGAAGGGTTCACCTTCAGCTCGATTCGGAACAACCCCAACGTGGCCGCCGTGCGTGGCCAGAGCGCCAAGGGGTTCGCGGGACTCTTTGTGGGCAGGGTCCGCGTCACCGGTTTCTTGCAGAAGGCTGGCGGCGGGTTCACCGTGGACCACCCGACGGATCCGAAGAACAAATACCTGTCGCACTCGTTCGTCGAATCCCCGGAGATGCTGAACGTGTATAGCGGCACCGTGACCACCAACCGCGACGGCGTGGCCCGGGTGCGGTTGCCGGCGTACTTCGAGGCACTCAACCGCGATTTCCGCTATCAGCTCACCGTGATCGGCGAGTTCGCCCGCGCGATGGTGTCCAAGGAGATCAAGGACAACGAGTTCGCCATCCGCACCGACCCCGGTAGGGTCAAGGTCTGCTGGCAGGTGACCGGGGTCCGCAAGGATGCCTGGGCCGAAGCAAACCGCATCCCCGTCGAGGAGACCAAGCCGAAGGGGGAGCGCGGCCGATACTTGCACCCCGAGCTGTTCGGGAAGAAGGCCGGTGCCATCCACCCCGTACCGGCCACCCGGGTGCCCGATGCGCTGCCGGAGAAGCTGCGCGGCCGGGCCGAGAAGTCGCTGTCAGGCCTGGCCGGCGGGGGTGCGGCCGGCAAGGATCTGCGCGTGCTCCTCGACCAGGCCAAGCGGTCGTTCGGTGAGCAGGCCGCAGCCGGGCGAACACGCCTGCACGAGGAGTGGCGTGCCGTGCAGGAAACCCTGGAGGCGATGCCGGCGATGCGCCCGCCGGCGCGTAAGCGTAGGCGCTAGCTGAATGACGCCGGCCGACGGCGGTGAGTCAGATGCGATCGATCGCTATCGGCCAAAGGAGTCGTGCACGGTTTGTGCCATGCACCACCCGCACACATACCGGACGTGAGGCCCGACGAGATTGCAAAAATGCCTGATGCGGCGGCGGCGTGCCGTCGAACACCGGGCGACACGCACGTCCCAATGCTATGCGAGAGCCATCTTGTACAGAGCGACCAGCTTGCTCCACGCCCGTTCGGCTTCGGGCCTGTTGTAGATCGGCGCGCCGTTTTCAGTCGGCATATCCGGCACGCACCAACCGTGCCGGGCTGGATAGACTACGATTTCCGCCGGAACCTTCGCCGCGGCAAACGCTTCTCTGAGCTTGTCTTTCGCGTCCGGTTGGCGCTGGTCGTCGTTCGATGCGATAGCGAAGTACATCCGCGCCTTGATCTTCGGCGCAAGCAGATGCGGGCTGTCAGGCTTATCCGTCACCAGACCGCCCCCGTGGAAGGAGGCGCCGGCGCCAACACGATCTGGAAGTGCGGCGGCCGTCTTCACGACGAAAGGGCCGCCCATGCAGTAGCCTTGGGTCCCGATCTTTTTCGCCTTGTTGATCTGTGATTGCGCGTCCAGGAACGCGATATAGGCGACGGCATCCTTCTCCGCCGCGCCCGGAGCGTTCACCGACGCCATGAGTGGCTTGAGCTTCGCCATGTCAGCCTGATTTTGAAAATCGAAAGACGAGGGGTTATCGAACACCGGCGCCTTGGCTACGCGATAGAAGGGGTTCGGCACGAGCACCGAGTAGCCTTCGGCAGCGATGCGCTTACCGATATCGCGCATGGCGGGGCGCAAGCCGAATGCGTCCGCCCAGATCAATACGCCCGGATGCGATCCGCTCCGCGGATGGATGAACGCAGCGTCGCACGTTCCATCGGGCGTCTTGATCGTCACGTCGGTCTCGACAACTTGCTGCGCGCCCGCCAGCGTCGAACCGGCCGCGGCGGCGAGACCCGCAGCTACGGACAACGCGAGGAAATCGCGCCGTGAG
>DASXQW010000235.1:0-15625 GCA_036506975.1 Casimicrobiaceae bacterium
TCGGACGGCAGCACTTCCTGCGCGATCTGCTCGACGCGCGCGATCGCCTGGCCCGAGCTGATGCCGGGCGCGCCCTGGCCGATGATCTTCACGGCCGGAAGGTTGTTGAAGCGGTCGAGCGAATCCGCCCCCGACGTATAACGGACCGTCGCGAGAGCGGAGAGCGGGATCATCTCGCCTTTCGCCGAGCGCACGTAGACGCTGCCGATATCGTCGGGGCGTTGGCGATAGCCTTGCTCCGCAGACATCAGCACCTGCCACGCCCGGCCATACTTGTTGAAGTCGTTGACGTAATAGTTGCCGAGCGTCGCGGCAAGCGTGTTATAGACGTCGGACACCGGCACGCCGAGCGTCTTCGCCTTTTCGCGGTCGACGTCGACGTAGAGCTGGGGCACGGTGGCGCGCCACAGCGTCTGCGTGAAGCCGAGCTGCGGGTCCTTGGCGGCGCGGGCGAGAAACGCCTGCGTGACTTCGGAGAGCCGCTTGGCGCCGCCGTCGCCGCGGTTCTGGATGTAGAACTCGAAGCCGCCCGCGGTGCCGAGGCCGAAAATCGGCGGGGGGTTGAACGCCAGCACCAGCGCCTCCTTGATACCCCCCGTCTTCATGAACACCTCGCCGACGAGCTGCGGCGTGGTGACTTTCCGCTCGTCCCAGTGCGTCTGCGTGACGAAGATCGAAGCCGCGTTGTTGCGGAACCCTCCGCCCAGGAAGTCGAACCCGGTGAACGCGATCACGTACGCGTTGGCCGAATTGGAGTGGATCGCCTTCTCGACTTCGGCCACGACCTTGTCGGTGCGCTCGAGCGTCGCGCCATCGGGCAGAATCACCGTCGTGAAGAACCAGCCCTGGTCCTCGTCGGGAACGAGGCTCCCCGGCGTGAAGTGCCACAGCCCGATCGTCAGCGCGACCATTCCGAGGAAGAGCGCCGCACCGATCACCCCACGCCGGAGCATCCATACGACGCCGTCGCTGTAACGGTGGGTGACGGCGACAAACCAGCGGTTGAACGCCGCGAAATACTTGTTCGGCGCCTCGTGCGGGCGCAGAAGCAGCGCCGAGAGCGCGGGGGAGAGCGTCAGCGCGACCAGTCCCGAGATGATCACCGAGATCGCGATCGTGACGGCAAACTGGCGGTAGAGCTCGCCGGTCAGCCCGCCGAGGAACGCGATCGGCACGAACACAGCGGTCAGTGTGAGCACGATGGCGATGATCGGGCCGGTGACCTCGCGCATCGCCTTGATCGCGGCATCGCGGGGCGCGAGGCCCTCCTCGCGCATGATCCGCTCGACGTTCTCCAGCACAATGATCGCGTCGTCGACGACGATGCCGATGGCGAGCACCATCGCGAACAGCGTGAGGGTGTTGATCGAATAGCCGAGCATGTAGATCCCGGCGAAAGCTCCGATCAACGATACCGGCACGGCGGCGAACGGAATGAACGCGGCGCGCCAGCTCTGCAGGAACAGGTACACGACCAGGAACACCAGCACCATCGCCAGGCCGAGCGTCTTCAGCACTTCGCGGATCGACACCTCGACGAAGCGCGTCGTGTCGTACGGAATGCTGTAGGTCAGTCCTTCGGGGAAGCGCTTCGAGAGCTCGGACATCTGCTCCTTGACGCTCTTGGCGACGTCGAGCGCGTTCGCGCCGGGCGAAAGGAAGATGCCCATGAGCGTAGAGGGCTTGCCGTTCACGCGACCGATGAACTCGTAATCCTTCGAGCCCAGCTCGACATGCGCAACATCGGCGAGGCGCACGATCGAGCCGTCGGGATTGGCGCGCACGATGATCTGCTCGAACTGTTTGGGATCGGACAGCCGGCCGCGGGTCGTGATGGTGTAGACGAGTTCCTGCTTCTGATCGATCGGCGACTGGCCGACCTTGCCGGCGGCAAACTGCGCGTTCTGCTCGTTGAGCGCTCCGATGACGTCCGCCGGCGAAAGCTTGAGCTGCGCGAGGCGGTCGGGTTTCAGCCACACGCGCATCGCATAGTCGTGCGCGCCGAAGATCTGCACGTTGGTCGTGCCGGGCAGGCGCTTCAACTGATCGAGCACGTTGAGCGTCACGTAGTTCGATGTGAACAGGTCGTCGAAGCGGCCGTCGGGCGAGTAGAACGCGAGCACCTGCAGAAACGACGAGCTGCCGCGCTCGACCGTGACGCCCTGCCGGCGCACTTCCTCGGGCAGCCGCGGCTCGACCTGCTTCACCCGGTTGTTGACGTTGACCGCGGCGATGTCGACGTTGGTGCCGATCTCGAACGTGACTTGGATCTGCACGATGCCGTTCGAAGCCGAGTTCGAACTCATGTAGATCATGTTCGGGACGCCGTTGATCGCGTTTTCCAAAGGCGCCGCGACGGTCTGTTCCAGCGTCTGCGCGGAGGCGCCCGGATACACTGCCTGCACGGTGACCACAGGCGGGGCGATCTCGGGATACTGCGCGATCGGCAGCGAGCGCATCGACGCGAGGCCGGCGAGCACGATGAAAGTCGAGATGACCGCCGCGAATAACGGCCGGTCGATGAAGAAGCGCGAGAACATGGGTTGGTCCTTGCGCTTATTTGGACGCGGCGGCGGAAGGAGCCTTGGCGGGGCTGCCCGGTGGCGCGCCGGGCGCGCCCGATGCAGGCGCGGAGCTGGCGAGCTTGATCGAACCGCCCGGCTGAAGCCTCGCGACGCCATTGACGATTACGTTATCGCCGGCCTTCAGTCCGGAATCGACGACGAAAAGATTCCCGCCGTCCGCGTCGACCCAGTCGCCGACCACGATGGGCTGGGGTTGCGCAATGTCCTTGCCATCCTTGTCCTTGGCGGCGACGTAGACGAATTTTCCCTGCGGCCCGTCGAGCACCGCCACCTGCGGCACCGCCAGCGCGTTCTTGCGCTCGGCGCCGCGCAGCACCACGCGCACGAACTGGCCCGGCTTCAGCGCGGCGTCGTTATTGACGACCTCGGCACGCATCTCGTAGGTTCCGGTCGAAGGGTTCACGCGCGTGTCGGAGAAGTTGATGCGGCCGCGGCGCGGAAACGTCGAGCCGTCGGAAAGCTTGATCGTCACGTCGTAGGCGTTGTCTTTCGGCAGGGCGAGTGCCCCAGCGGCAACTGCGCGGGTCAGCCGTAGCTGCTCGTTTTCGGAGACGCTGAAGCCGACCCAGATGGGATCGGTCTGCGAGATGACCGTGAGCAACGTGTCGTTGGCAGTGGCGAGGCTGCCCTCGGATTTCATCGCCCGGCTCGACAGGCCGGAGATCGGCGCCACGACGTTGGTATAGCCCCAATTGAGTTTCAGCTCGTCGAGCTTGGCCCGCGCCGACTGGACCGACGCGGCGGCGAGCTCCGCGTTCGATGTCGCGTCGTCGGCTTCCTTCTGGCCGATCGCCTTGCGCTCGGCGAGCGGGGCGAGCCGCCCGCGCTCGCGGTCGGCTTGGGCCTTCTGCGCCTCAGCCCTGACGAGCTCCGCCTGAGCCTGCGCGACTTGCGCTGCATAAGGCTTCGGATCGATGGTGAACAACGCCTGGCCGGCCTTGACCGGCGCTCCCTCTTGATAGAGCCGCTTCTCGATGATCCCGGTCACGCGGGCGCGAACCTCGACGTCCTTGGATCCCAGCGTCTGCCCGACATACTCGAAGGCAATAGGGAAGTTGTGCGGTGCAATAACCTGCGTCGTTACCTCCGCGGGCGGGAATCCGGAAAAGCCGGCGTGCTGCTGGGATTGCCCGCAGGCGGCGAGGGCCGCCGCGACAGCCAGCGCTGCGGCGGGACGATAGACGAGAAAAGCGGGGCGCATAGTCGACTCCTTCTGGGGCGCGCGCGGATATTGCTATGCAACTTGCGGGAAGCGGCAAGGATACATACAATCATGCACGTTTGTAAAGTACCCATAGCAGGTTGATTGTTTGTAAAAGCTCGGAGCCAGAAGTTCAGATGGTCCGCAAGACCAAAGTTGAGGCCGCTATCACGCGCGAACAACTGCTCGATGCAGCCGAGCGGGTATTCCGTGATCGGGGGGTGGCAAAGACCTCGCTCGCCGAGGTCGCGGCCGCTGCCGGCGTGACGCGCGGCGCGGTCTATTGGCACTTCCGGGATAAAGCGGACCTGTTCGACGCAATGTGCGAGCGCGCAACTTTGCCGCTCGACGCCCTGCTGATCGAGGCAGGCGGCAGAACGCACGACGATCCGCTGGGAGCGGTGCGCGCGCTCGCGGTCTCGGCCCTTACCCGGCTGGCGACTGATCCCCGCGCTCAGGCGGTCTTCGAGGTGATATTCCACACCGACCTCACCGGCGAGCTGGCGGATTTCGCCGGGCGCCAGGAGCGCGACCGCTGCGATTGCCTGTCGAACGTCGAGCGCATCCTGGAACAGGCAATCGCGCGCGGGCAATTGCCCGCCGACACTGACACTGCGCTTGCCACGCGCCTTCTGCATGCTTACATGAGCGGCATCATGCGCGAGTGGGTGCTCGACAAGGGCGCGTACGATCTGGGCGCCCGCGCGCCGAATCTCGTCGATACCATCATGGCAGGGCTGGCGGCCAATCCGCCGCGCCGCGCCAGTCGCGTGCGCCCGCGCGTGCGCCCGCGCGCCGGAAGCGCGGCGTGAGCGCTGGATCGCGCGGCGTGGCTGCCGTTGTGATTTAATCGCCTCTCGCGCGGCGACCAACAACACGCGCCGCGCACGAGGAGGAAGTCATGCGTTTCCGCGCGTTCTGCGTCGCGCTTGTCGCCGCAGTCGTTGCCGTCGCGGTGCACGCGCAGGCGCCGATGCCGGCGCCGCTGCGTGTGATCGCCTTCGACGGCGGCTGGAACCTGCCCATTTGGGCCGCGCAGCGGCAGGGCTTCTTCGAAACGAACGGCGTCTCGGTGCAGCTCACCTACACGCCTACCTCGGCGTTTCTCGTCACCTCGCTGCTCGACGGCAAGTTCGACATCGGGCTGGCGACGATCGACAACTTGATCGCTTACCAGGAGGGGCAGGGCGAAGCGAAGATCGCCGACAATCCCGACCTGTTCGCATTCATGGGCGGCGACAGCGGATTTCTTTCGCTCGTGGCGCGCCCGGGCGTCAAGGATGTCGCGGGGCTCAAGGGCGGGACGCTGTCGGTCGACGCGATGACCACCGGCTTCGCATTTGTCCTGCGCGAGCTCCTCGTCCATGGCGGGTTAGCCGAGACCGACGTGACGTTCGTCCGCGCGGGCGGCACGGCCAACCGCTACCGCGATCTGATCGCGGGCAAGCACGACGCGACGCTGCTCCGCACGCCGTTCGAGCTGCTCGCGCGCGACCGCGGCTTCGTCGTGCTCGCGAGCGCCGAATCGCTCGGGGCGTACCAGGGCACCGCAGGCTTTGCGCGCCGCAGCTGGGCGCGCGATCACGAGGCCGCGCTGGTCGGCTTCCTGCGCGCGTACAAGGCGGCGACCGATTGGCTCTACGAGCGCAAGAACCGCGACGTCGTGGAAGCGCTGCTGATCGCCAACATCCGCGACATGACCCCCGCGCTGGCGCGGCAGTCCTACGACCTGCTGCTCGCCGACAAAGGTGGCCTCTCGCGCGAGCTTGCGCCCGACGCGGCAGGCATCCGGACCGTGCTCGGATTGCGCAGCAAGTACGGCGCGCCGCAGAAGTCGCTCACCGACCCGATGAAATACGTCGATCTCGGCTATTACGAGAAAGCGTTCGCGAAACGATGAGTCGTCACCGTAGCCCGACCTGAGACCGAAGGGCGATGCCCGGGACCACGCTCGCGAAATTCCCGGGCATCCCCCGGATCAACTCCGGGGTCAGCCCGGGCTACCGAACTGCGAATTCGATGCACTGAGGAATGGTGTAATGGCGAGGAAGAAAGCCGCGGAACCCCGGAGCGTCCGTCCTGACGACATCGATCCGCATCACCGCTGGGATCGTCCGCTGCAGGCGCCGGGCCATACGCAAGTCGATTTCGAGGAGCGCGTCAACTTCCGGCGCCTGCACGATTACCGACTCGCGCGCACGCGGGCGGCGCTCGCGCGCTCGGGCCTGGGCGCGCTGCTGTGCTTCGACCAGCACAACATCCGCTATATCACGAGCACGGTGATCGGCGAGTGGGCGCGCGACAAGCTCACGCGCTACGCGCTCCTGACCGGCAACGGCGATCCCTATATCTGGGATTTCGGCTCGGCCGCGAAGCATCATCGCCTGCACGCGCCGTGGCTGCACCAAGATCATTGCCGCGCAGGGCTGCTGGGTTTGCGCGGCGCGGTCGGCGGCGACGGCGCGCTCTTCCGCGAGGCCGCGCGCGAGATCAAGGCGCTGCTCGACGCCGAAGGCGTGGGAAAGATGCCGCTGGGGCTCGACGTCGTCGAGCCGCCGATGCTCTTCGAATTGCAGAAACTCGGGATCGAGGTGCGCGACGGCCAGCAAACGCTGCTCGAAGCGCGCGAGGTCAAGAACGTCGACGAGCTGACGCTGCTCAACATGGCCGCGGCGATGGTCGACGGGGTCTATCAGGACATCGCCGAGGCGCTCAAGCCCGGGGTGAAGGAGAGCGAGATCGTCGCGCTCGCGACCGCGCGCTTGTACGGGATGGGCAGCGACTGCGTCGAGGCGATCAACTCGATCTCCGGCGAGCGCTGCAGTCCTCATCCGCACAACTTCACCGATCGGCTGATCCGCCCCGGCGACCAGGCGTTCTTCGACATCATCCAGTCGTTCATGGGCTATCGCACCTGCTATTACCGTACGTTCAACGTCGGCCGCGCTACGGCCGCACAGCGCACCGCGTACCGTTACGCGCGCGAATGGATGGATCGGGCGATCGATCTGCTCAAGCCCGGGGTGACCACCGACAAGATCGCGCGTTCGTTCCCGAAGGCGCAGGAAATCGGCTTTGCCAGCGAGATGGAAGCGTTCGGCTTGAACTTCTGTCACGGGCTGGGGCTCGGATTGCACGAGCGGCCGCTGGTGTCGCGGCTCAATTCGCTCAAGGAGCCGATCGAGCTCAAAGCCGGAATGGTATTCGCGGTCGAAACCTACTGTCCGGCAGCCGACGGCATTTCCGCCGCGCGCATCGAGGAAGAAGTGATTCTGACGCCGAGCGGCCCGCAAGTGATCTCGCTCTATCCGGCGCAGGAGCTGCCGATCGCCAATCCCTATTAAGTGTTAGTACGTCGCCGCGCATGAGGCTTCCGATAAAGCTCGGATTCCACGCGGCGCCGTACTAACTCCGCCGATTGAAGGAGGCGCCGCTACGCGTCGCCCCTTAATCGGCGGAAAACCGTAGCATGCGCAAGTTATTATCGATCCCATGTCAGCCGAGGAACCTCCCATGACCGCACGCACACCCGAAGATGTCGATCGCCAGTTCGCCGAGGCGCTCAACGCAGCCAAGCTCGACGCGCTCGTCGCGCTCTACGAGCCGCAGGCCGCGCTCACACCGATGCCCGACAAGCTCGTCACCGGCACCGCGGCGATCCGCGAGTCGCTGGCCGGCTTCTTGGCGGGCAAGCCTCATATAACGTTGACTCCCCGCGTCGTGGCGCAAACCGGCGATCTCGCCGTGGTCAGCGCGAAGTGGGAGTTGTCGATCACCGGTCCCGACGGCAAGCCGGCGAAGATGACCGGTCAAAGCGTCGAAGTCGTGCGCCGCCAGTCCGACGGACGCTGGTTGTTCGCGATCGATCTGCCGTTCGGCGTCGAGGCAGGTGCAAAGCCGTGAGCACAGCGAGGTCCGGTACGCGCGTCGGCTGGATCGGCGTCGGCCGCATGGGCTATGCGATGGCCGAGCGGCTCGCGAAGGACGGCGCCGATCTCACTGTATGGAATCGCACGCGTTCGAAAGCCGAGCCGCTGGCGCAGCATGGCGCAAAGGTCGCCGCAGCGCTGCCCGAGCTTGCCGCCTGCGACATCGTGTTTTGCATGGTGTCGACCTGGGACGACGTCAAGGAGGTCGTCGCCGGGGCTGGCGGCCTGCTGTCGAATCCGGGGCGCGCGCCGCGGCTGCTCGTCGAATGCTCATCGATCTCGCTCGAAGGCTCGGCGGAGCTGCGCCGCTTGCTGCAAGCGCGCGATGTCCAAATGCTGGCGGCTCCAGTCTCGGGCAACGCCAAGGTGATCAAGGCCGGCCGGTTGTCTTTCGTCTGCTCGGGCCCGAAATCGGCGTTCGACGCCGCGCTGCCGTATCTCAAGATGATCGCGCCCGCGGCGAGCTATGTCGGCGAGGGCGAGCTCGCGCGCATCGTCAAGATCTGTCACAACGTATTCCTCGGTGTGGTCACGCAATCGCTCGCCGAGGTCACGGTGCTCGCTCAGAAGGCGGGCGTGCCGCGCCACGCCTTTCTCGATTTCATGAACCAGAGCGTGATCGGGTCGACGTTCACGCGCTACAAGACGCCGGCGTTCGTCAATCTCGACTTCAAGGTCACATTCACGCCGCATCTGTTGCGCAAGGATCTCGACCTCGGCCTCGACGCGGGCCGGCGCTTCGAAGTGCCGATGCCGCTGGCGTCGCTCACCCGCGACATCGTGCAGACGCTGATCGGGCGCGGCATGACGGAGGAGGATTTCGCACAGCTGCTGGTGTTGCAGGCCGAAGCTTCAGGCCTCAAGCTCGAGCCCGAGAACGTGTCGGTTAGCGATGGTCTGTAGGGCCGAATTCATTCGGCCCCGGCGAGGGCAATGCAGCGTGCGAATGAATTCGCACCTACTGGAGGAGATGAAAATGAAACTGGGACGATTGCCTGCGCTACTCATGATCCTCTGGGCGTCTGCTGCGCTCGGTCAGGGCTATCCAAACAAGCCGGTCCACGTCGTGGTGCCGTTTACCGCCGGCAGCGCGACCGATATCCTGGCGCGAACCTACGGCCAGAAGCTCTCGGAGATGTGGAGTCAGCCGGTCGTCGTCGACAACCGGCCCGGAGCCGGCGGAACGATCGGCGCCGCGGTCGTGGCGAAATCGCCTCCGGACGGCTACACCTTACTCGTGCATTCCGCGGCGCAGGCGTACAACCCGTCGATCTATCCGAGCCTGCCGTATGACACGGTCAAGGACTTCATCGACATCGTGCCGCTGGGCGGCCAGCCGAATGTCCTCGTGGTCGCGCCGTCGTCAGGCATCAAGACCGTCGCCGAGCTCATCGCGCAGGCGAAGCAGAAGCCGGGGCAGCTCAATTTCGGCTCGGCGGGGACCGGCAGCGGCACGCATATCAACGGCGAAAAATTCAAGCTCGCCGCCGGCATCGACGTCGTGCACATCCCGTACAAGGGCACGCCCGAGGCGCTGACCGACACGATCGCCGGACGTGTCACGTATTTCTTCTCGCCGATTTCCGCGGCGCTGCCGTTCGTGCGCGACGGGAAGCTCGTCGCGCTGGCCGTCAGCACCGCCAAGCGCTCCAGCGCGCTGCCCAATGTGCCGACGGTCGCCGAGGCGGGGCTGCCGCGATTCGACTATTCGCTCTGGATCGGCTTGTTTGCGCCGGCCGGAACCCCGGCAGAGGTCATCGACAAGATCGCGCGCGACGTCCGCACCGTTGCGCAATCCGCGGACGTGAAGGAGCGCTTCGCGGCGCTGGGTGCCGAGCCGATGCCGATGACGCCCGCCGAGTTCAAGCAGTTCGTGGACTCGGAGATCGCAGAGTCCGCCAAAGTCGTCAAAGCGGCGGGAATCAAGGCGCAGTAAATCTATGTCATCCGATGCAGTCAGCCCTGACGTCGACCTGCTCGAAGCGAGCGATGCCGACTTCATCGCCGGCTTCGACAAGCTCTACAACCAAACCTGGGGCGACGGAGCGATCCCCGCCAAGTACAAGGAGCTCACGGGGGTGACGCTTTCGGTCGTAATCCGCTGCGAGCCCTGCCTTTCGTATCACATCAAGATGGCGCTTGCCGAGAAAGCGACCAAGCCCGAATTCGTCGAAGCGATCCGGCTCGGAATTCTGTCCGCAGGATCGGCGACCATTCCGACCGCGCGCTACGGCTACCGCGTGCTGCGCGAACTGGGCATGCTGTAGGGCCGAATTCATTCGGCCGCGGCGGAACGTCGGGACGATAGCGTGCGAATGAATTCGCACCTACGCAAACAGTGTCGGGCGGGCGACAACTATATACGCCGGGAACCCCTACACTGCCAGCCGGAAGTCACGGTGGCGTTGCGCCGGGGCGGGCGGCGGGTATCATGGACGCCCGCGGCGCCATACCCCCAATGGGACACGATGGGCGCCGCGCCGGCGCGTAAATGACAAGGAGTTCCGACAATGCCCGCAAGCGATCCAGGCGGCATGACTTTTCCGCGGCTGCTCAAGAAGCATGCGGCCGAACGTGGCGCTCGTCCCGCGACCCGCGAGAAGGACCTCGGCATCTGGCAGACGTGGACCTGGGCGCAAGTCGCCGCGGAAGTGCGCGCGCTCGCCTGCGGCCTCGCCGCGCAGGGATTCAAGCGCGGCATGCACCTCGCGATCATCGGCGACAATCGGCCGCGGCTGTATTGGTCGATGACCGCGGCGCAGGCGCTGGGCGGCGTGCCGGTACCGATGTACCAGGACGCGCCCACGCCGGAATTCGTCTACGTGCTCAACAACGCCGAGATCGCCTACGCGGTGGTCGAAGACCAGGAGCAGGTCGACAAGGTCGTCGAGGCGACGTCGCAGGTGCCGACCCTCAAGCATATCTACTATGACGACCCGCGGGGGCTACGCAACTACGAGGGCGTGACGAGCTTCGAGCAACTCCTGCTACTCGGCCGCGAATTCGATCGCGCGCATCCAGACTTCTACGAGGGCGAAGTAGCCAAGGGGCGGCCGGACGACGTCTCGGTCATGCTTTACACCTCGGGCACGACCGGCAAGCCCAAGGGCGTATGCCAGACGCACAGGTCCTTCATCGACGCCGCCAGGAGCGGCGTGGCCTTCGACCATCTGACCGCCGACGAGGACATCCTTTCCTATTTGCCGATGGCGTGGGTCGGCGATCATCTTTTCTCGTACGCGCAATGGATGGTTGCAGGCTTTACGATCAACTGCCCCGAGTCGGGCGACACCGTGATGACCGATTTGCGCGAGATTGGTCCGACGTATTACTTCGCTCCGCCGCGCGTGTTCGAGAATCTGCTCACCCAGGTCATGATCCGGATGGAAGACGCGAGCGCGCTCAAGCGCTGGCTCTTCGCCTATTTCACGGGCGTCGCGCGGCGTTGCGGTTCCGAGATTCTCGACGGGCGGCCGGTTTCTATCGTCGACCGGGCTCTCTACGCGATCGGCGATGTGCTGGTGTACGGGCCGCTGCGCAACGTCCTCGGCATGAGCCGCATACGCATCGCGTACACGGCAGGCGCGGCGATCGGCCCCGATCTGTTCCGCTTCTACCGCTCGATCGGCGTGAATCTCAAGCAGCTCTACGGTTCGACCGAGACCTGCGCCGCGGTCTGCCTGCAGCCCGATGGCGAGATCAAGTTCGACAGCGTCGGCAAGCCCGTGCCCGGCATCGAGGTTCGGATCGGGGACAACGGCGAGGTGCTGGTGCGGGGGCCGATCCTGCTCAAGGAGTATTACAAGCGGCCCGACGCGACCGCCGAATCGATGGATGCGCAGGGATACTTCCACACCGGTGACGCCGGCTTCTTCGATGAAGACGGACATCTGAAGATCATCGATCGCGCCAAAGACGTCGGCAAGCTCGCGACGGGCGCGATGTTCGCGCCCAACTACATCGAGAACAAGCTCAAGTTCTTCCCGCACATCAAGGAGGCGGTGGTTTTCGGCAACAACCGCGACAAGGTCTGCGCGTTCATCAACATCGACATCGGCTCGGTCGGCAACTGGGCCGAGCGGCGCGGCATTCCGTACTCGGGTTATACCGATCTCGCCGCCAAACCCGAGGTGTACGAGCTCGTGCGTGAGTGCGTCGAGAAGGTCAACGCCGAGCTTGCCAACGAGGGCTCGCTCTCCGACTCGCAGGTGCGGCGGTTTCTGATCCTGCACAAGGAGCTCGACCCGGACGACGACGAGCTTACGCGCACGCGCAAGGTGCGGCGCGGCTTCGTCGCGGAGAAGTACGCGCTGCTGATCGACGCGCTCTACTCGGGGAAACCCTCGCAGTACATCGAGACACAGGTGAAATTCGAAGACGGCCGTACGGGCATCGTGAAGGCCGACCTGAGGATCATCGATGTGGCGCCTCAGCCGCCTCTCGCCAAGGCAGCGTGACTGCAGCTATGCGGGCGAGAAACCGACGGCGAAGCCCTAGGTGCCGATGAAACGATCATGGCCGATCTGAGCAACCCGGACCGGATAAGCTTTCACGACGCCCTGGAGATGCTGGAGGTCGATTTTTCGCACAAGACCTTCAGCAATGCGGCGGACGTCGACGCGTTCTACGACGAGGCGGACCGGCGCCTAGCGGCCACGGGCCGGCGCTGGTACTTCCTGATCAACTATACGGATTGCGTCATCGCACCCGAGGCGTGGGAGCGCTTCGCGACCCGCGGCAAGCAGACCAACATCGCGCACGGCCTCGGCACCGTGCGCGTGGGCGCCAGCGAGCAGACCCGCGAGGCGATTCGCGAGCACGCGGGACGCGAGATGTTTCGCGCGAACATGTTCGCCACGCGCGACCAGGCGATGCTCGCGCTCGGAGAGATGCGCAAGCGCAAGTTGGATACGGGTGCGGCCGCGGAGGGCGCATTCCTACGCGTCGAGAACATTCACCT
The DNA here is from genome assembly GCA_036506975.1 of Casimicrobiaceae bacterium. Lineage (GTDB taxonomy): Bacteria > Pseudomonadota > Gammaproteobacteria > Burkholderiales > Casimicrobiaceae > PALSA-1003. Next base: position 12,676 of record DASXQW010000235.1, read on the forward strand.
GCGCTTCGGCGGGGTCCGGGCGATCACCGGCGTCGGATTCCACGTGAATCGGGGCGAGATTTCTTCCATCATCGGCCCGAACGGCGCGGGAAAGAGCTCGATGCTCAATATCATCAACGGCGTATACCGCCCGCAAACAGGCACCGTGACCTTCCTCGGCAAGACCCACCATCAAATGCGTCCACACGAAGCGGCCGAGCAGGGCATCGCCCGCACCTTCCAGAACATCGCGCTGTTCAAGGGCATGACGGTGCTCGACAACATCATGACGGGCCGCCTGCTGAAGATGAAGGGGAGCTTCCTGCTGGAGGCGCTCTACTGGGGCCCGGCCCGCCGTCAGGAGCTCGAGCACCGCGCGTTCGTCGAGCGGATCATCGACTTCCTCGAGATCCAGGCGATCCGTAAGACGGCCGCCGGCCGCCTGCCCTACGGGCTGCAGAAGCGCGTCGAGCTGGGCCGCGCGCTCGCCGCCGAGCCCGAGCTCCTGCTGCTCGACGAGCCGATGGCCGGCATGAACGTCGAGGAGAAGGAGGACATGTGCCGCTTCATCCTCGACGTCAACGAGGAGTTCGGCACGACGATCGCGCTCATCGAGCACGACATGGGCGTGGTCATGGACATCTCCGATCGGGTCGCGGTCCTCGACTACGGGCGTAAGATCGCCGACGGCCCGCCCGAGCAGGTCCGCAAGGACGCCGCCGTCCTCGACGCCTACCTCGGGGTGAGCCATGACTGAGCTCCTCTACGGGGTCGCGGTCGCGCCCTTCAAGGACATGGTGGGCTCGCCGGCCTTCTTCACGGAGGTGCTCATCGGGGGCGTCTTCGCCGGGCTCATGTACTCGCTCGTCGCGCTGGGCTTCGTGCTCATCTTCAAGGCCTCGGGCGTGTTCAACTTTGCTCAGGGCGCGATGGTCCTGTTCGCGGCCCTCACGCTCGTCGGCCTGCTGGAGTGGGGCGTGCCCGTCGTGGCGGCGCTCGTCCTGACCTCCGGGGTGATGGTCGCGCTCGCCTGGGTGATCGAGCGGGTCGTGCTCCGACCGCTCGTCAACCAGGCGCACATCATCCTGTTCATGGCGACGATCGGGCTGACCTTCTTCCTCGAGGGCTTCGGCGAGATGGTCTGGGGCGCGAACGTCAAGAAGCTCGACATCGGCATTCCCGACCGCTCGTTCATCGTCGCCGGGGTCCAGATCAACCAGCTCGAGCTGTCCGCCGCGGTGACGTCTGCGATCCTGGTCGCGGTGCTCGGGGTGTTCTTTCAGCGGACACGGATCGGCCGCGCCCTCCGCGCCGTGGCCGACGATCACGAGGCCGCGCTCTCCATCGGCATCCCGCTCAAGACGATCTGGATGATCGTGTGGTCCGTGGCAGGGATTGTCGCGATTGTCGCCGGGATCATGTGGGGCGCCAAGAGCGGCGTGCAGTTCAGCCTCTCGCTCATCGCGCTCAAAGCCCTCCCGGTCCTGATCCTAGGCGGCTTCACCTCGGTGCCGGGCGCGATCGTGGGGGGCCTGATCATCGGCGTGGGCGAGAAGGTCGGTGAGGTGTACTGGGGGCCGCTCGTCGGTGGCGCGATCGAGAACTGGTTCGCCTACGTGGTCGCGCTCGCGTTCCTCCTGGTGCGCCCTCAAGGCCTGTTTGGGGAGAAGATCATTGAGCGCGTGTGAGTTCCTCGGAAGGGGGCTTCGCCCCCCTTCCGACGGTCGTCGCGCACCTCACGGCGCGCTCCTCCCTGCTTCCCCCCAGGATCCGTTGCGCCGGCAAATCCGGCGCTCGAAGCGCGTATGATCTACCGGGAAGCAGGGCAGTTCAAGACCACCTACGGCGCCGACCAGGCGATCTTCGCCATTCCCCAGGACCGCTGGGTCGTCGGCGTCGCCGCGGTCGCCGCATTCGTCGTCCCGCCGCTCGCGGCCAACGAGTACTGGCTCCAGGCGGTGCTGATCCCGTTCCTGATCTACTCGCTCGCAGCGATCGGGCTGAACCTCCTCACCGGCTACGCGGGGCAACTCTCCCTCGGCACCGGCGGCTTCATGGCTGTCGGGGCCTATGCGGCGTTCAAGCTGACGACTGCGTTCCCACAGCTCAACATCATCGTCGTCTTCCTGCTCTCGGGGCTCGTCGCGGCGGGCGTCGGCCTCGTCTTCGGCATCCCGAGCCTCCGGATCAAGGGCTTCTACCTCGCCGTTGCGACGCTGGCCGCCCAGTTCTTCCTGGTGTGGCTTTTCAACAAGGTGCCGTGGTTCGTGAACTACGCCTCGTCGGGAACGATCACCGCGCCGAACCGGACCGTCTTCGGGGTGATCGTCACCGGCCCGAACGCGACGGCGCCGGTGCGGTACGTGACGGCCCTGGCGCTCGTCGTCGTCTTCGCCCTGGTGGCCAAGAACCTGGTGCGCGGCCGCGTGGGCCGGTCGTGGATGGCCATCCGCGACCGCGACATCGCCGCCGAGATCATCGGCGTCCGGCCGCTGCGGACGAAGCTGCTCGCTTTCGGCATCAGCTCGTTCTACTGCGGCGTCGCCGGCGCCGAGCTCGTCTTCCTCTACTTCGGCAGCGCCGAGACCTCCGCCTTCGACGTGACGCTCTCCTTCCTGGTCCTGTTTATGGTGATCATCGGCGGGCTCGGCTCGATCCTCGGGTCGTTTCTCGGCGCGGCCTTCATCGTGCTGGTGCCGATCTTCCTCACGAACGCGCCGCGGGCCGTCGGCCTGCACCTGCCGGTCGCCCTGCAGAAGCAGATCGAGCTGATGGTGTTCGGCGGTCTGATCATCTTCTTCCTGATCGTGGAACCGCTCGGGCTCGCGCGGCTCTGGCTGATCACCAAGGAGAAATTGCGGCTCTGGCCGTTTCCCCACTAACCCGAAGGAGGACGCGGATGGACAGGAGAGGACTCGTGAGCGTGTTGCTCGCGGCGGCGGTCGTGGTCGCGCCGGCGGCGCCCGCCCTC
>DASXQW010000236.1:0-2910 GCA_036506975.1 Casimicrobiaceae bacterium
GGAACACGCGCCATGGGCACGATGCCGAGCCCGCGACAGAGCGCGCATTGCGTCTTCAGCGTCTCGAAGCCGAGCCCGGTGTGCTCCATGTCATAGAGCACGAACTCGGCGCCGGCGTTGCTGCAGATCTGCGGCAGGCCCGGCGAAAAGAATTCGAACGCCATCGCGCCATAGGCGCGGCCGCCTGCCCGCAGCGAGTGCTTCACCGGATTGTCTCGCATCGTCTCCTCGGCTTTTCCGACGGCGGCTTCAGCGGCAACGCGAACAAAGCCTCGCCGGGGAAGGCCTTCCGTCGGCCGTTCAGCGTTCGCGTTCGACCGTGAAACCGGTTGGCTACTTGCCGTAGGCCAGATCGTCCATCATGTCGGCGAAGCGAGACCAGTCGACGCGCTCGCGGCTCTTCCGATTGCGCCCGTTCCAGTACAGCGACCCGCGCCCGACCTCGAGCTGCCCGATCTTCTCCTCGTTGGAGAATATCTCCAGCCGCAGCGACGAACCGGCCTTGACCAGCTCGAAGTTGGCGAGCTGCGCCTTGACCACGTGCCGCCACGGATTGGCACGTTTGCGCGCCGGCCGCTTCCTGACGGTCGCCCGCGCGCGCGTGCGCCGCTTCGCACCTGTGCCTTTGCGTCGTGTCATAACGTCAATGTAGGGGCTCGCACGCTCCAGCGCAAGCCGGACCGTTCCGCGCCGGCCGCGGCGCGCCGGCCGTCACGACGGCGTGGGATAATTCTTGGCGTATGGCGACCGGCTCTTCATCGATGATCGTCGCCGCAATCGTCGCGGTATGCAGCCTAGCGGGACTCCTCTTCCTGATCGCGTCGGGTCGCCGGCTGCGCCGGCGCCGCTACGGCGCCGGCGCGGTGCACGGCCTTTCGTCGCTCGTCTTCTTTCTTGCCGCGGCCGCCGGCGCGTTGCTGGGACTCAATCTGCTGACCTACGACCGCCTCACCCGCGAGCAACCGGCGGTCAGGGCTCGGTTTGCGCGCGCCGCCGAGCAGCAGTTCAACGCAACGCTGACCTACCCCTCGGGCGCGGTCCAGGGTTACGTCCTGCGCGGCGACGCATGGCAGATCGATGCCCGCGTGCTCAAGTGGCGCGGCGTTGCCAACATTCTGAGCTTCGACACGGCCTACCGCCTGGAGCGCATCAGCGGCCGCTACAGCGACGTCGAGCGCGAGCGCACCGCGCCGCGCACCGTGTATGCGCTGCATCCGCCGGAGCGCGTCGACATCTGGGCGCTGCTGCGGACCTGGCACGACTACGTCCCGTGGACCGATGCGCTGTACGGCAGCGCAACGTTCCTGCCGATGGCCGACGGGGCCGCGTATGAAGTCACGGTGTCGCAAAGCGGGCTGGTGGCGCGGCCGCTGAACGAGGCCGCGCGCCTGGCCGTGGCCACTTGGAACTGAATGCACCCGACATCCATATCGTTGTCCAACCTGGGAGAGTCCGATGAATGAGGAAACCTTCAATTTGAGCATCCGCAAATTTCTGAAGATGGTGGGCATCAACTCGCAGCGCGAGATCGAGCAGGCAGTCGCAAAAGCGCGCGATGGCAAGGAGATCACGGGAACGGAATCCTTTCCCGCGCACGTGACGCTGGAGGTCCCCGGATTGCGGATCAACGTCAAATTCGACGGCGAGATCAGGTTGCAATAAACGCCCGCAAGAGAGCATCAAGTTCTCGCTCGAGGGTCCAACGGCGGAGTCGCCAATGCGCAAGACCGACCTTTTCATTGTGGCCGCATCGGGCCTGCTGATCGCCCTCGGTGCAAGCCTCGAGACGGCAAGGGCGCAAGCTTTGCCCTCGGCCTCTGACGCGACAGCGAAGGTCTACGGTGGCACGCGCGAGTATCGCTGGACCTTCTACGTTCCGGTGATGACGCTCGCGCGCCGTGAGATCGTCGTGCAGGCGCCGGAGGTCACGCTGCGATCGAGGGGGTGGGATTACGAGGCGCCGGACCTGCGCGAGGAGCGCCGCAAGGTCGGTCAGGTGGCCGAATTCGATTGCAAGTATGTGGATTGGTGGCGGCTGCCCAACGAGTGCGGCGTGCGCTGGCGTGACGTCTACGCTGATCTGCCGGTCCTCACGGTGCGGCGCCATCATGTCGACTTCGACGCCGCGGAGTGGGCGTGGCAGGAGCGCCGGATACGTTTCGACGTGCCCTACTGGACCTGGACAGAGCGAACGCTCACGGTTCTGGTGCCGGTCCTCGTTTCGGAAGAAACGCCGCCACCGGCCTGGTCGCGGGCGACGGGCGCTACACTGGCGCGCGAGTCACTCGACGACGCGCGCGCGACACTCGTCGCGCAGGAAGCAGCCGCGGCGAAAACCGTGGACGACGGCATCGCGGCGCTCGACGCGAGCATTGCGTCGGTCGTGGCGGAAGGCGCGGACCCGGGCAAGCTTGCGGCGGTCGACGGCACGACGATCGATCTGGGCGCGCTGAGGCGCGCACTGCTCGCGCAAAAAGCGCAGGAGCTCGGCCGCTACGCTCGCATTCGCGACGAGCTCGACGCCGCGGCCGGCACGAACGGTGCGCGGGCTGTGGCGCCGTAGCGGCGGGTTCGGACCGTCGGTTGGGACTATAGCTGCGAATCGAGCAGCGATTGCAGATGTTCCTGGAGCTTTTCCGTCCAGGGACGTTGCTCCCATTCCTCGAACGTGACGCGCCGCGATCGCTTGAGGTCGTTGCTGAACAACGCGAGCTGCCGCTCGGCGAAGGCGCGGCTGTAGACGTTCAGATTCGCCTCGTCGTTCAGGCGGAACGAGCGGTTGTCGAAATTGGTCGAGCCGACCGACGACCAGATGCCGTCGACGACCAGCACCTTGCAGTGGAACATGGTCGGCTGGTATTCGTAGATCTCGGCCCCGGCGCGCAACAGGCGGCCCCACTTCGCGCGCGA
>DASXQW010000237.1:0-6541 GCA_036506975.1 Casimicrobiaceae bacterium
TTTTCCAAGTACCTGGGCGGCTCGTCGGCAAATACTGCATTCGGTTGCGCGCGCCTCGGGTTGAAGGCGGGCCTGATTTCGCGCATCGGCGACGACGCGCTCGGCCATTTTCTCGTCGAAACGATCGCCCGCGAGGGCTGCGACGTGTCGCACGTCAGCACCGATCCGACCCGTCTTACCGGTGCGGTGGTCCTCGGCATCAAGGACCGCGACACCTTCCCGCTGATCTTCCTGCGCGAGAATTGCGCCGACATGGCGATCGCGGAAGCCGACGTCGAAGAGACATACATCGCGAAAGCCAAAGCGCTGCTGATCACCGGCACGCATCTGTCGACCGAATACATCAACCGTATCAGCACGCTCGCGCTCGAACGGGCGCGAAAGAACGACGTGCGCACGGTGCTCGACATCGACTACCGGCCGGTGCTGTGGGGCCTCACGAAACGCGGCGACGGGGAAACGCGCTACGTGCGCTCCGACAACGTTACCGCGCATCTGCAGCGCATGCTCCCGAAGTTCGATCTGGTCATCGGCACCATCGAGGAATTCAACATCGCCGGCGGCAGCGGCGACATCATGGCCTCGCTTGCCGCGATTCGCGCGTCGACGCAGGCCACGCTCGTGGTCAAGCGCGGACCCTTGGGTTGTGCTGTCATCGAGGGGGCGATTCCGCATTCGCTCGACGACGCGTTCAACGGCCGCGGCGTCGAAGTCGAAGTGCTGAACGTGCTCGGTGCCGGCGATGCGTTCTCCGCGGGATTCCTTTCGGGCTGGGTGCGCGGGGAGGATTACGAGCACTGCAGCCGCTACGCCAACGCCTGCGGCGCACTGGTGGTGTCGCGCCACGGCTGCGCACCGGCGATGCCCACGCGGATCGAGCTCGATTATTACCTCGCCAACACGCACGCGATTCCGCGACCCGATCAGGACGCGACGCTCACACGCCTGCACCGCGTTACCGCGCCGCGCAAGCCGCGCAAAGAGCTCTTCGCGTTCGCCTTCGATCATCGCAACCAGTTCTTCGAGCTGGCGCAGACCGTCGGCGCCGACGAAGCACGGCTGCCGAAGCTCAAACGCCTGTTTGTCGATGCAGTAGCGGAAACCGAGCATGCACTCGGGCTCGAAGGCAGGATCGGGCTCCTCTGCGACGATCGCTACGGGCAGGACGCGCTGAACGCCGCCACGGGGCGCGGCTGGTGGATCGGCCGCCCCGTCGAGCTGCCCGGCTCGAACCCGCTCGAGTTCGATCGCGGCCGCTCGGTCGGCACGCACTTGATCTCGTGGCCGGCCGAGCATGTCGTCAAATGTCTCGTCAGGTACCACCCCGACGACGCGATCGAGAATCGGCTCGAGAACGAAGCGCAGGTGCGCACGCTCTACGACGCCGTGCAGGCGAGCGGCCACGAGCTGCTGCTCGAGGTCGTTCCTCCGGCGGACGTGCCGCGCGCGCCGGATACCGTGCTGCGCGCGCTGAAGCGCTTCTACAACCTCGGCGTCTATCCCGAATGGTGGAAGCTCGAACCGATGGCTACGGAACAGTGGCGCGCGATCGACGCGCTGATCGCGGAGCGCGACCCGTACTGCCGCGGCGTGGTTCTCTTGGGCTTGAGCGCGTCCGTCGAAAAACTCGCCGCCGGATTCCGTGATGCTCGCGCGAGCTCTTCATGCCGTGGCTTCGCGGTCGGCCGATCGATCTTTCTCGAGCCCTCGCGGCACTGGCTCGCCGGCGAGATCGACGACGCGATCCTGGTCGAGCGCGTTCGCGCGACCTTCGAACGGCTGATAGGCGCGTGGCGCGAAGCGCGCAGCGTAGCCGTCAAGGAGCGCGTCGCGTGAGTGTGTATCAACCACCTTTACTTGTTCCCTCGCCCCGCTTGCGGGGAGAGGGTTAGGGTGAGGGGCCGTCGCGATGAATGATCCGCGCGCCGCCGCTTCGCAATTGAGAGCTGCGACCGGCTCGGTGCGGTTGACCGCCGCGCAGGCGCTGGTGCGCTATCTCGCCGCGCTGCGCGCAGAGACGGGTCTTGCCGAGGTCGGCACTGCGCCGCTCTTCGGCGGCGTGTTCGCGATCTTCGGCCACGGCAATGTCGCGGGCGTCGGCGAGGCGCTGTATCGCCATCGCGCCGAGCTGCCCACCTATCGCGCGCATAACGAGCAGGCGATGGCGCACGCGGCGATCGCGTATGCGAAGGCGCACATGCGTCGCCGGATGATGGCGTGCACGACGTCGATCGGGCCCGGCGCGACCAATCTCGTCACCGCGGCCGCGCTCGCCCACGTCAATCGCCTGCCCGTGCTGTTCCTCCCGGGCGACGTGTTTGCGTCGCGTGCTCCGGATCCGGTGTTGCAGCAGGTCGAAGATTTCCACGACGGCGGCGTGTCGGCCAACGACTGCCTGAAGCCGGTGTCGCGCTACTTCGATCGCATCATGCGTCCCGAGCAACTGCTGACCGCGCTGCCGCGAGCGATCGGGGTGCTGACCGACCCTGCCTCGTGCGGCCCGGTGACGCTCGCGCTGCCGCAGGACGTGCAGACGATGGCGTATGAATATCCGGAGGCCTTTTTCGCGCCGCAGACCATCGACTTTCGAGCCGCGCCCCCCGATGAGACACAGCTCGCGCGCGCCGCTGCAGTGCTGCGCGAAGCAAAGCGGCCGCTGCTGATCGCTGGCGGCGGCGTGCTATACGGCCTGGCGACCGAAGCGCTCCGCGCCTTCGCCGAGACGCACGCCGTGCCCGTCGCCGAGACGCAGGCGGGCAAGGGCGCGTTGCCCTGGGATCATCCGTTGCAGCAGGGTGCGATCGGCGTCACCGGATCGCCCGCCGCCAATGCATTGGCGCGCGAAGCCGACGTCGTCCTCGCCGTCGGCACACGGCTCTCCGATTTCACGACCGGGTCGCATTCGCTGTTCGCGCAAGCCCAGATCGTCAATCTCAACGTCAACGCCTTCGATGCGCTGAAGTGGCGCGCGATCGAGCTTGTCGCCGATGCGAAGGCGGGCCTCTCTGCACTGTCGCTTGCCGCCGGGGCATGGAAATCGACGGCCGCATGGGAGGCGCAAGCGAAGAAGGGCGCGGATGCCTGGCGGGCCGATGTCGCGCGCATCACGGGAAGACGCGACGTCGCGCTTCCCTACGAGGGCGAGGTGATCGGCGCGGTGCAGCGCACTGCTCCCGATTCGGCCATGCGCGATATCGTGGTGTGCGCCGCCGGCACGCTTCCGGCCGATCTGCACAAGCTCTGGCGCACCGCCACGCCCGGCGGCTATCACATGGAATACGGCTACTCGTGCATGGGCTACGAGATCGCCGGCGGACTCGGCGTAAAAATCGCCCGACCCGATCGCGAAGTGATCGTCATCGTCGGCGACGGCAGCTATCTCATGCTCAATTCCGAGATCGCAACCTCGCTGCTCCTCGATCAGAAGCTCGTCATCGTCGTGCTCGACAACCACGGCTACGGCTGCATCAACCGCCTGCAGCAGGCCTGCGGCGGCGCGCCGTTCAACAATCTGTTTGCCGACAGCGTACAGGGCAGGAGCGGTCCGCCCAAGATCGACTTCGCGGCGCATGCGGCGGCCATGGGCGCGCTCGCCGAGAACGTGAAGACGATTCGGGAGCTGGAGGCCGCGTTGAAGCGCGCGCGCGCCGCCGATCGCACATACGTCGTGTGTATCGAGACCGATCCCAACCGGACGACCGAGGAGGGCGGCTGCTGGTGGGAAGTCGCGGTGCCGGAAGTCTCCGACCGCGAGAGCGTGCGCAAGGCGCGCGCCGCGTACGAAGACGGCAAGCGGCAGCAGAAACCGTAGGTCCCATGCCACGAAGAAAAATGTCTTCGAGGACGTCGCTGCCCTTCCATGGGAGACGGGCGCCGCACCCCATTCAATCACCGGCGCGCGATGCGACGTTCGATGTCAGGATCGGTATCAACCCGATCTCCTGGACCAACGACGATCTGCCCTGGCTTGGCGGCGATACTCCGCTCGACGTTGCACTGTCCGAGGGCAAGGCGATCGGCTATGAGGGCTTCGAGCTGGGCAACAAGTTCCCGCGCGAGCCGGCCGCGTTGCGCGCGGTGCTCGCCAGGCACGGCCTCGCGCTCGTGTCCGGCTGGTACTCGGGCGAGCTGGCGCGCCGATCGGTGGAAGAGGAGATCGCGGCGGTCGGGCTGCACTTGAAGCTGCTCGCCGACAACGGCGCCACGGTGATGGTATACGGTGAGGTCGCGGACAGTATCCAGGGTGCGCCGGTGCCGCTGTACAAGCGGCCGCGCTTCTCTCGCGACGAGCAATGGAAAGCATATGCCGACCGACTCACGGCGTTCGCGCGGCACACGCTCGCGCGCGGCGTGCGCTTGGCGTATCACCACCACATGGGCTCCTACGTCGAGGCGCCGGCCGACGTCGACCGGCTGATGGCGCTCGTAGGCGAGGAGGTCGGACTGCTGTTCGACAGCGGGCACATGACCTTCGCCGGTGGCGACGCCGTTGCGATGCTCGCCAAGCACATCGGGCGCGTATGCCACGTCCACTGCAAGGACGTGCGGCCGCAGGTGCTCAAGCTCGCGCGCAATCGCAACTGGAGCTTTCTCGACGCCGTGATCAACGGCGCGTTTACCGTGCCCGGCGACGGCGCGGTCGATTTCGCGGCGCTGATCCGGCTGTTGCACGAGCACGCGTATCGCGGCTGGCTGGTGGTCGAGGCCGAGCAGGATCCCGTCGTGGCGCCGAGCTACCTCTACGCCGACAAAGGCTACCGGCATCTGCGCATGCTCGTCGACCGGATGCAGGAAACTCACGCCAGGGAGGGAGCGTGACTCGACCCTTGGGCACCCTTCCCATCGAGGGGGAGGGGAACTTGGTCCGCGCCTCCGGCGCTTACACAGGATCGACATGAGCCTCCTCGTCAAGGGCCGCCGCAGCGGCAAGGAAATCGTCAAGGTCACGCCGCAGTCGGCCGGCTGGAAGTACGTCGGCTTCGCCGCGTATCGACTCGCCGCCGGAGAGACGATCACGCTCGATGCCGATCAGCTCGAACGCTGTATCGTCGTCCTGAATGGCACCGTTACCGTGCGCGCCGGCGACGATACCTGGACCGAGATCGGCGGGCGCAGCAGCGTGTTCGAGGATCGTTCACCCTACGCGGTCTACGTGCCTCGTGGCGTCGCGGCGTCGGTGATGGCGCACACCGAGTCCGAGCTCGGCGTCGGCAGCGCGCCGGGCACGAGCGCGCGGACCGCGCGGCTCATCGAGCCCTCCGGCATGAAGCGGTTCTCGCGCGGCACCGGCGCGAATACGCGCTTCGTATGCGACATTCTGCCGGAAAGCGAACCGGCGGATCACCTGCTGGTCGTGGAGGTGCTCACGCCGAGCGGACATTCGTCCTCGTACCCGCCGCACAAGCACGACACCGACAATCTTCCGGTCGAAAGCTCGCTCGAAGAAACCTATTATCACCGCGTCAACCCGGCGCAGGGCTTCGCGTTCCAGCGCGTGTACACCGACGATCGCTCGCTCGACGAGTCGCTCGCGGTCGAGGATCACGACGTCGTGATGGTGCCGCGCGGCTATCACCCCGTCGTCGTGCCCTACGGCTACGATTCGTATTACCTCAACGTGATGGCGGGACCGACACGCGAATGGCATTTCAAGAACGATCCAGTGCACGAGTGGATGTTGAAGAAGACGTAGCCCGGGTTAACGCATGACTGACGTAGCACTGTTCGGCGCCGGTCGCATCGGCAAGATCCACGCCGGCAACCTCGTTCGCCAGCCCGGCGTGAGGCTCAAGTACGTCGTCGACGTCAACGCGGCGGCTGCGGCCGAACTCGCGCAGAAACACGGCGCGCAGGTCGGCAGTGCCGAGCAGGTTTTTGCCGACGCGGGCATCAAGGCGGTGGTCATCGGCTCGTCCACCGATACGCACGCGGAACTCATCCAGCGCGCGGCGTTGGCGAAGAAGGCGATCTTCTGCGAAAAACCCGTGGATCTGTCGCTCGCGCGCGCTCGCGACTGCGCGCAGGCGGTCGCAAAAGCCGGCGTCACCTGCCTCATCGGCTTCCAGCGCCGCTACGATCCCACGTTCGCCGCGCTGAAAGATCGGCTTGCCGCCGGCGAGATCGGCGAGCCCGAGATGCTCCTGGTCACCAGTCGCGATCCCGGTCCGCCGCCGGTGGATTACATCAAGGTCTCCGGCGGCATCTTCAAGGACATGCTGATTCACGACTTCGATATTTTCCGCTGGATCTTGGGCGACGAAGCCGCGACCGTCCACGCGACGGGAAGCTGCCTCACCGATCCGGCGATCGCGACCGCCGGCGACATCGATTCGACCGCCGTCACGATCCGCACACGTCGCGGGCGATTGGCGCAAATAAACACCAGCCGCCGCGCGGCGTACGGCTACGATCAGCGCTTCGAAGTTCTCGGCAGCAAGGGCATGCTGCAGGCCGGCAATCACAAGCCGACCGAAGTCACGGCCGCGACGGGAGAGAGCGTCAGCGTCGACAAGCCGGAGCATTTCTTTCTCGAGCGCTATCG
>DASXQW010000238.1:0-14755 GCA_036506975.1 Casimicrobiaceae bacterium
TCCTTGTCGGTCAGCGTCTGCGCCGGCGCGACGGTGATCGAGTCTCCGGTGTGCACGCCCATCGGATCGAGGTTCTCGATCGAGCAGACGATGATGCAATTGTCTTTCTTGTCGCGCACGACCTCCATCTCGAACTCTTTCCAGCCGCGCAATGACTGCTCGATCAAGAGCTCGCGCGTGGGCGAGGCGTCGAGTCCGCGCTTGCACATCTCCACGAATTCTTCGCGGTTGTAGGCGATGCCACCACCAGTGCCACCGAGCGTAAACGACGGGCGGATCACCGCCGGAAAGCCGATCTCGGCCTGCACCTCGAGCGCCTGCTCGAGGTCATGCGCTATCCCCGAGCGTGCGGAAGCAAGCCCGATACGCGTCATCGCCGCTTTGAATTTTTCGCGGTCCTCGGCCTTGTCGATCGCCTTCTTCGACGCACCGATCAGCTCGACGTCGTACTTGTTGAGCACGCCCTCGCGCGCGAGATCGAGCGCGCAATTGAGCGCGGTCTGCCCGCCCATCGTCGGCAGGAGCGCGTCGGGCCGCTCGCGCTCGATGATCTTGGCGAGCATCGGCCAGGTGATCGGCTCGATATACGTGACATCGGCCATCTCCGGATCGGTCATGATCGTCGCCGGATTGGAGTTGACCAGGATGACCTTGTAGCCCTCCTCGCGCAGCGCCTTGCACGCCTGCGCCCCCGAATAGTCGAACTCGCAGGCCTGGCCAATGATGATCGGGCCGGCACCGATGACGAGGATCGATTCGATGTCCGTTCTTCTTGGCATCTCAGCCCGCGCGTCTTTCCATCATCTTCACGAAGCGGTCGAACAGATATCCCAGATCGTGCGGTCCCGGGCTCGCTTCCGGGTGCCCCTGGAAGCAGAACGCGGGCTTGTCGGTGAGCGCGAACCCTTGCAGCGTGCCGTCGAAGAGAGATACGTGGGTAATGCGCGCGGTGGGCGGCAGCGTGGACGGATCGACCGCGAAGCCATGGTTCTGGCTCGTGATCAGCACCTGACCCGTATCCTTGTCGAGCACCGGATGGTTGGCGCCATGGTGGCCGAACTTCATCTTGAGCGTCTTCCCGCCCACCGCCAGGCCGAGGAGTTGATGGCCCAGGCAGATGCCGAACGTCGGAATACCCACTTCCAGAAACTTGCGGATCGCCCCGATGGCGTAGTCGCAGGGCTCGGGATCGCCCGGTCCGTTCGAGAGGAAGATCCCGTCGGGCTTGCGCGCGAGCGCATCCTTGGCCGCGGTTTGCGCCGGGACGACCGTCATCCGGCAGCCGCGCTCGGCAAGCCGGCGCAGGATGTTGTGCTTGATGCCGTAGTCGTAGGCGACGACATGAAACCGTGGTTTCGCCTGTTGCCGATAACCCACGCCGAGCGCCCAAGTGCTGCCGGCCCACTCGTACGGTGCCGTGCAGCTCACGACCTTGGCGAGATCGAGCCCGGCCATCGACGGTGCGGCGCGCGCGCGGCGCAATGCCTCCTCGTCTTCCTTTTTACTCAACTGAGTGCCCGCCATCACGCAGCCGTTCTGCGCGCCGTTCTCGCGAAGAATACGCGTGAGCTTGCGCGTGTCGATGCCGCAGATGCCGACCACCCCTGCCTCGCGAAGATACGCCGACAGGTCCTGCGTCCTGCGCCAGCTCGAGGCGACGCGCGGGAGGTCGCGGATCACCAGACCCGCGGCAAAGATCCGGTTCGACTCGATGTCCTCCGCATTGACGCCGGTGTTGCCGATGTGCGGATACGTGAGCGTCACGATCTGGCCGGCATACGACGGATCGGTCAGGATCTCCTGATATCCGGTCATCGCGGTGTTGAAGACGACTTCGCCCGCGGATGCGCCGGACGCGCCGATCGCCTGGCCGCGAAACAGCGTTCCGTCGGCGAGCGCGAGAATCGCTGGGACGGGCGCGGTGGACACGGCGTTGTTCCTATAGGCGACGGCAGATGTGCGAAGCGGGGAAGGCATGCCCGCCTTCCCCGCTTCGAAGGCTTGAAATTATACCGCGATGGGCCCTACGCTTCAATCCAATCCGCGCAGCGCCGCATTCATTCGGCCAACGCCACGTGCGGATAAATCCGCACCTACCTAATACGCCGCGCCGAAGCCGCCGTCCACCGCCAGCAAATGCCCCGTGACGTAGTCGGCGGCGGAAGACGCAAGAAACACCGCGGCGCCGGCGATCTCAGGCGGCTCGCCCCAGCGGCCCGCGGGCGTGCGGCGCGCGACCCAGGCCGAGAATTCCGCGTCGGCAATCAGCGGCGCGTTCATCTCCGTGCGGAAGAATCCCGGCGCGATGCCGTTGACCTGGATGTTGTGCGGGGCGAGCTCGACGGCGAGCGCGCGGGTGAGCATGCGCATGCCGCCCTTGCTCGTCGCGTAGGGCACGATGTTCGGCCGGCCGATATCGCTCGCCAGCGAGCAGACGTTGATGATCTTACCGTGGCGGCGCGTCTTCATGCCGGGAATCACCGCACGTGCCACGAAAAACGGCCCGTCAAGGTTGGCCGCCATCAGCGCTCGCCAGTCGTCATCGCTGAAGCTGTCGAGCGGACCGCGCTTATTGATCGCTGCATTGTTGACGAGGATATCGATCGGCGCGTCGCGCTCGAGCGCGGCGACCGCGGCCGCCACGGCAGCGGCTTGCGTCACGTCGAACGGGACGACCTCGATGCGACAGCCTTCGCGCGCAAGCTCCGCGGCGGCCGTCTCGAGCCTGCCGCGATGCCGGCCGCTGATGACGACGCGGGCGCCAGCTTCGGCCAATCCGCGCGCGATCGCGAATCCCAGCCCGGAGCCGCCGCCAGTGACGAGCGCGCGACGCCCGGTCAGATCAAACGATCGCGGAGATCCCACGCGCACGATGGTGCTCTGCCCTAGCGAATGCCGAGCACATCCTGCATGTCGAACAAACCCTTCGTCCCCTCAGCGCGCTTTGCCGCGACGAAGCGCGCCGCGCGCAGCGCCCCTTGGGCGAAGTTCACGCGGGAACCGGCCCGGTGCGTCAACTCCATGCGCTCGCCGACGCCGGCAAAGATCACGCTATGGTCGCCGACGACATCGCCGCCACGCGAAGAGGCAAATCCGATCGTCCCGGGCTTGCGTTCGCCGATCACGCCGTCGCGGCCGAATACACCGTCGTTCTTCAGGTCGCGTCCCAGCGCCTTCGCTACCGCATCACCGAGCAGCAGCGCGGTGCCCGAAGGCGCGTCGACCTTGTGCCGGTGATGCATCTCGACGATCTCCACGTCGTAACCGATGCCCAGGAGCTTCGCGGCCTGCTCCGCCAGGCGCATGAGCACGGTGATACCGACGCTCATGTTCGGCGCGAACACGACCGCGATCGCTTTCCCGAAGTCGGCAAGCGCACGCTTGTCGGCGGTCGACAGGCCGGTCGTGCCGACCACTGCCGCAACGCCGGCGCGGGCACACGCGGCGACATGCGCTAGCGTGCCTTCGGGCCGCGTAAAATCGATCAACACGTCGGCACCGGCAACCGCCGCGGGAATGTCTGCAGACACGATGACGCCGGTGGCACGACCGAAGCGCTCGCCTGCGTCGCGGCCGAGAAGCGGACTTGCCGCCACATCCAGCGCGCCGGCGAGCACCATGTCGGGCTCCGCGAGCACCGTTTCGAGCAGCGCCTGGCCCATCCGGCCGCCGGCGCCTGCGATAACAATTCTTATTGCCACCAGCCGAGCTTCTTCAGCAGGTCCTGCAGCCAAGTCGTCTCCCCGGTTTTCGGCGCAGTCGAGAGCGATTTGTCGAGCACCGCGTCCCCGCCTCCGGCCCGCGCTACCTCCGCCGGCGGCGGCGGCATCTCATCGCCCTCCCAGCGTGCAAGCCGGTCGTCGACGAAATAGACAGTGAATTGCCGATGCTCGAGCGTCCGACCCTGACGCCGGAACTCATACACATAGTCCCAGCGGTTGGCATGAAACGCGTCGGTAACCAGCGGCGTACCGAGCGCGATGCGGACTTGCTGCCGCGTCTGCCCTACCTTGAGCTTGTCAACCTGGTCCTGCGTGACGTAATTGCCCTGGTTGATGTCGAGCTTGTAGACGCCGAGGCTCGAGAGATACGCGCAGCCGCCGAGCATCAGGGTCAAGGATACGGCGCAGAGAACCATGCGCATGGTTGCTTAAGATGCTGCCAAAAGACGATCGGAAACTATATCATAGGCGGACACCCCACCTCCGCTGCAGCCGCCCGCGGCATCCTATCCATCGCCATGACGACGTCGCACGACCTCAAGAATGCCGGTCTCAAGGCGACGCTGCCGCGGCTGCGGATCATCAACCTCTTCGAGCAGAGCAAGGTCCGGCATCTGACCGCCGAGGATGTCTACAAGCAGCTGCTGGCCGACGGCGTCGACGTCGGATTGGCGACGGTCTACCGTGTGCTGACGCAGTTTGAACAGGCGGGGTTGCTGATCCGTCACCATTTCGAGTCGGGCAAATCCGTGTTCGAGCTCAACCAGGGCGGTCACCACGACCACCTGGTTTGCCTGCAGTGCGGTCGCGTTGAAGAATTTTTCGATCCGGAGATCGAAAAGCGGCAACTCAGGATCGCCCGCGATCGCGGCTTCGAGATCAGCGAGCACGCCCTATATCTATACGCCGAGTGCGTGAAGGTCAATTGCCCGTACCGCAAGCCCGGCGGACAAGATTGAGGGGCTCACAACGACTCGCGGCGATTGAAGTCGGCGAATCGAAACCCGAGCAGCCACAACGCGCCGAAATAGACGATCGCGCCCGCGCCGATCACCAGCGCCAGGCGTCCCACCTTCGCCCATAGGCCCGCGGTCGTCCAGAATTCGTCGGCACCCGCGCTCCACCACAGTACGGAGGCGAGCGCGAAAAGCGCGATTGCCACGCGGCCGAGGAACCGTCCCCAGCCCGGCAGCGGCGCATAGATGTCGCCGCGGCGCATTGCGCGATAAAGCAGCAGCGCGTTGAGGATCGCGCCGATCGAAGTCGCCAGCGTGAGCCCGGCGTGCCCAATCTGGAACATCAGCGCGACCGCCAGCGTCTGCGATACGAGCAGGGTGAGAAATGCGCTGCGCACCGGCGTGCGCATGTCGTGGCGCGCGTAGAAGCCCGGCGCGAGGATTTTCACCGTGATCAGCCCGAGCAGGCCCACGCTGTAGCCGAGCAGCGCCGCGCGGGTCTGCCACACGTCGCCGGCGGTAAACCGCCCGTACTGGTAGAGCGTGGCGATCAGAGGAATCGCGAGCATGGCGAGCGCCAGCGCCGCAGGCAGCGCGAGGATGAAAGTCAACCGCAGGCCCCAGTCGAGGAGCTCCCGGTATTGGCCCTGGTTCTCGTCGTGATGATGCTTGGCGAGACTCGGCAACAGAATCGTCGCGAGCGCGACGCCGAGAAGCGCGCTCGGAAACTCCATCAACCGGTCCGCGTAGGTGATCCACGAGATGCGGCCGTCGCCGAGATATGCAGCGAGCTGCGTGTTGATCAGCACCGAAATCTGCGCAGCCGACACGCCGAGCAGAGCCGGGCCCATCGCCGAGAGCAGCCGTCGCACGCCCGGGTCGCGCCAGTCGAGCCGCGGGCGCGGCAGCATCCCGAGCCGCATGAGCGGGTAGATCTGCAGCGAGAGTTGCAGCACGCCGCCGACGGCGACACCCCAGGCGAGCGCCATGATCGGTGGATCGACGTGCGGCGCGACGAACACCGCCGCGCCGATGATCGACAGATTAAGGATGACCGGTGTGAACGCAGGAATCGCGAACCGGCGGTAGACGTTGAGCACACCGCCGGCGAGCGACACCAGCGAGATGAACAGCGCGTACGGGAACATGATGCGGATCAGTTCCGCGGTGAGCTCGACCTTGCCCGGCGTCTTGGCAAAGCCGCCCGCAAGCGCATAGACGAGCCACGGCGCGGCGAGCACGCCAAGCGCGGAAATCACCAGCAGGACCACGGCGAGCAGCGCGCCGACCGTGCCGATGAGATCGCGCGTCGCGTCATCCCCGCGCTGCCGCTTGTATTCGGCGAGGATAGGCACGAAGGCCTGCGAGAAGGCGCCCTCGGCGAACAGTCGGCGCAGGATGTTCGGCAGCCGGAACGCGGCCTCGAAAGCGTCCATCTGCAGCCCCGCGCCGAATGCAACCGCCTTCAGGCTCTCGCGCGCGAGGCCCGTGATCCGCGACAGCAGCGTCATCGCGCTGACCGTCGACAACGCCTTCAGCAGATTCATCGAAGTGCGCTGCGATCCGGACTGGACGGCGAGGCGAAAGATGGCGCAGTTGGCATGCGAAGCGAACGTGGATTCGGCTTGCGAGAATTGCGAAAAACGATTATTATGCCCGGTCTTTTTTTGCCACTCCAGAAAACCAGGAATTCTTCATGGCCAATACCGCGCAAGCCAAGAAACGCGCTCGGCAGTCGGAGGCGACGCGCAAGCGCAATGCGAGCCTCAAATCGGCGCTGCGCAGCGCAGTCAAGAACGTCAAGAAGGCGATTGCCGCCGGCGACAAGGCTGCTGCGATGAGAGAGTTTCAAGCGCAGCAGTCAGTCATCGACCGTGTCGCGGACAAGAAGGTCGTCCACAAGAACCTGGCGTCGCGCAGCAAGCATAGGCTGGCTCACGCGATCAAGTCGATGGCATAAAGCGCGGTTCGCACTCAGGGCGGATCCCTGACTGCGAGCCGGGAAAATAGCGTACTTTTCGCCACGAATCGAGAGCGCCGCTGCGGCGCTCTTTTTGTTTCCCGCGACGTCCGGCTGGAAGCGCATCGGCCCATGCTAATATGCTGTTTTAACAGAGGTTGAGTTGCCAGGTTTCCTTCCAGCCTGGGGCTCTGGAGCCTCGCTGATCGTACCCATGGCGCCGAAGCATTTCCTGCAGTTCCAGGATTTCAGCCGGGACGAGCTCGATTACCTGTTCGAACGTACCCGCTGGATCAAGGAGCGCTTCAAGCGCTACGAGCTCTACCAGCCGCTGCGCGACCGCACGCTGGCGATGGTGTTCGAGAAGGCGTCCACGCGCACCCGCGTGTCATTCGAAGCCGGCATGAACCAGCTCGGCGGGATCGCGATCAACCTGAACCGCGGCGACACGCAACTCTCGCGCGGCGAGCCGATCGAGGATCTCGCGCGAGTGATATCGCGGATGGTCGACGTAGTGATGATCCGCACTTTCGAGCAGGCTATCATCGAGCGCTTCGCCGCGCACTCGCGCGTGCCAGTGATCAACGGCCTTACCAACGAATACCATCCCTGCCAGATCCTTGCCGACATCTACACCTATATCGAACAGCGCGGCTCGATTGCGGGGCGAACCGTCGCGTGGATCGGCGATTCCAACAACGTCTGCCGCACCTGGCTGCAAGCGGCGACGATCCTCGGCTTCAGCGTGCACGTGTCGACCCCGCCCGGCTACGAGATAGGGCCCGCGGCAGGCGCTCGCGACGCGAGCCATTTCCGCTTCTTCGCCGATCCGCACGCCGCGTGCCACGGCGCCGACCTCGTCACGACCGACGTGTGGACGAGCATGGGCTTCGAAGCCGAAAATGAAGAGCGCAAGCATGATTTCGCCCGCTGGAAGGTCGATGCGGAGATGCTCCGGCACGCGAGGCCCGACGCGGTTTTCATGCACTGCCTGCCTGCGCACCGCGGCGAGGAAGTTGCCGCCGAAGTCATTGACGGACCGCAGAGCGTGGTGTGGGACGAAGCGGAGAATCGATTGCACGCACAGAAAGCGCTGCTGGAATATCTGGTCTGCGGACGTGTCAAGGCTTAGGAGAAATCCGTGATCGATCACACCGGTCTGACAGTCGCCGATGTCGCCAGCAGCAAGGCGTTCTATCGGGCGGCGCTCGGCCCCTTGGGTTACGCGCTCATCATGGAGTGGGAGCAGTACGCCGGTTTCGGAGTGCCGCCCAAGCCGGACTTCTGGATCGGCCAGGGCAAGCCCAATGTCCCGCCGATCCACGTCGCGTTCCGCGCGCAGAACAGGAAAGAGGTCGATGCGTTCTACAAGGCGGCGATGGCCGCGGGCGGGCGCGACAACGGGCCCCCGGGATTGCGGCCGCATTACCACGAAAATTACTATGGCGCGTTCGTGCTCGACCCGGACGGCCATAACGTCGAAGCCGTGTGTCATACGCCGGAATGAAGGAGCTTCGCTTGATTTCGCTGCGCAGATTGTTCACATTCGCCGCATCCCTTGCGCTCTGCTGGGCAGTCGCGGGCGGAGTAATCGCCCAGACCTGGCCGGACCGGCCGCTCAAGTTGGTCGTCGCCGCGCCGGCGGGCAGCTCGATCGATGTCCTGGCGCGCATCATCGGCGACAGGCTAAAGGACCGGCTCGGGCAACCGATCGTCGTCGACAACCGGCCCGCGGCCGGCGGCACCGCCGCAACGGATTTCGTCGCGAAATCGCCGCCGGACGGCTACACGATGGTGATGTCGTTCAACGGCCCGCTGGCGTTCGGCCCGCACCTTTATTCGAAGCTGCCGTACGATCCACAGAAGGATCTGGCTCCGGTCATCATCACATCCAGCCAGCCCAATGTGCTCGCGGTCACTGCGGCGCTTCCCGCCAATTCGGTCAAGGAGCTCGTCGCCTACGCCAAGGCCAATCCAGGCAAGCTCAACTTCGCGTCGGTCGGCAATGGCAGCTCGTCGCATCTCACGATGGAACTGCTGAAGGTGACCGCGGGCATCGACATCGTGCACGTTCCATTCAACGGGTCGCCGCCGGCCGTCACCGCGACGGTGCAGGGCGAGACGCAGATGCTTTTCGCGGTGATGCAACCGCTGCAGGCGCAGATTCAGGCCGGCAGGCTGCGCGCGCTGGCCGTGACGACTGCGACGAGGTTTGCGCTGCTGCCGGACCTTCCTACCGTTGCCGAAGCCGGCTTCCCGGGCTTTGAGGCTCTGGCGTGGAACGGCGTGCTCGTCCCCGCCGCGACGCCACGTCCGGTCGTGCAGCGCCTCAACACCGAGATCAACGCGATTCTGAAAGACCCGGCCGTCAAGTCGACGCTGAACGCGCAGGGTTTCGAGCTCGTCGGCGGCACGCCCGAGGAGTTCGCAAACCTGATCAGGAGCGAATCCGAGAAGTGGGCACCGGTGATCAAGAAGACCGGCGCCAAGATTGACTAGCAGGCCAGAGATGAAAGTCGTTCTTGCCTACTCCGGTGGCCTCGATACCTCCGTCATCCTGAAATGGCTGCAGGACACGTACCGCTGCGAAGTCGTGACTTTCACTGCCGACATCGGCCAGGGCGAGGAGCTCGAGCCGGCGCGGGCCAAGGCGAAGGCGGCGGGCATTGCGCAGATCTACATCGACGATCTGCGCGAAGAATTCGTGCGCGACTTCGTATTCCCGATGTTTCGCGCCAACGCCATCTACGAAGGCGAGTACCTCCTCGGTACGTCGATTGCGCGGCCGCTGATCGCCAAGCGGCAGATCGAGATCGCGCGCGAGACCGGCGCCGACACCGTGTCGCACGGCGCGACCGGAAAGGGCAACGACCAGGTGCGCTTCGAGCTCGGCTACTATGCGCTGGAGCCCAACATCAAGGTAATCGCGCCGTGGCGCGAGTGGGACTTGAGCTCGCGCGAGAAGCTCCTCGCCTATGCGGAAGAGCACGCCATCCCGATCGAGATGAAGCACCGTGGCAGCGGCGCGCCGTACTCGATGGATGCGAACCTGCTGCACATCAGCTACGAAGGCCGCGCGCTGGAAGATCCGGCGCAGGAGCCCGAGGCGGACATGTGGCGCTGGACGGTCGCGCCGGAAAAAGCTCCCGACGCCGCCGAGTATCTCGATCTCGATTACACCAGGGGTGATATCGTTGCGATCAACGGCAAGGCGCTGCCACCCGCGCAGGTCCTGACCGAGTTGAATCGGCTCGGGGGCAAGCACGGCGTCGGCCGGCTCGATCTGGTCGAGAACCGTTACGTCGGCATGAAGTCGCGCGGCTGCTACGAGACGCCGGGCGGGACGATCATGCTCAAAGCGCACCGCGCGATCGAATCGCTCTGCCTCGACCGGGAGGTCGCGCACCTGAAGGACGAGGTCATGCCGCGCTACGCGAGCCTGATCTACAACGGCTACTGGTGGTCGCCGGAGAGAAAAATGCTGCAGACGATGATCGACGCCTCGCAGACCCCCGTGAACGGCCACGTCCGCCTGAAGCTCTACAAGGGCAATGTGATGGTCGTCGGCCGCGCGTCGAAAACCGATTCGCTGTTCGATCCGGCCATCGCGACCTTCGACGAGGATCGGGGCGCGTACGACCAGAAGGATGCGGCCGGTTTCATCAAGCTCAATGCATTGCGGCTGCGGATCGAGGCGATGCTCGCCCGCAAGCGCAAATAGCGGTCAGACCCCGATTATCAACAATCACCCTCGACGGTATTCGGGCCAGTCTCGATAATCAGAGCCTGACCCCACGACAAACCCATGCCTTCATTCGACATCGTCTCCGAAGTCAACCAGGTCGAAGTCCGCAATGCGCTCGACCAGACCAACAAGGAAGTCTCGACGCGCTACGACTTCAAGGGTTCCGATGCGCGCGTCGAGCACAAGGACAAGGAGCTCACACTCTACGCCGACGATGACTTCAAGCTCAAACAAGTGACCGACGTGCTGCTGGGCAAGCTCGCCAAGCGCGGTGTCGACGTGCGCGCGCTCGAGTTCGGGAACGTCGCGAAGATAAGCGGCGACAAGGTCAAGCAGGTCGTCACGATCCGTGTCGGGATCGAGCAGGAGCTCGCCAAGAAGATCGTCAAGCTCGTCAAGGACAGCAAGATGAAGGTGCAGGCGAGCATCCAGGGCGATGCGGTGCGCGTCTCCGGAGGCAAGAAAGACGAGCTGCAGAATGCGATCGCACTCGTGAAGAAGTCCATCACCGATTTTCCGGTGCAATTCGGAAACTTCAGGGATTGACCGCGCGAGCCCGCAGCGAGGCTTTGATTGCTGCCCGAGCGCGCTCTCGCCTTTCCCGTCACGCTGCGGCCGTTCGAGCTGCGCGATGCGCCCCGCGTGCAGCTACTCGCCGGCGAGCGCGCAGTCGCGGAAACGACTGCGCTCATCCCGCATCCATATCCCGACGGGGCAGCCGACGCGTGGATTGCCGGCCAGGCCCGGGAGCAAGCCGCAGGACGCGAATATACCTATGCCGTCACCTCGAGCGATGACGGTGTCCTCGTTGGCGCGATCGGATTGCGTCCCGTCGCGACGGAGCATGAGAACCTGGGTTTCTGGATCGGCCGGCCGTACTGGGGTCGCGGCTACGCCACCGCAGCCGCGCGCGCCGTCATCGCACTCGCCTTCGGCTTGCTCGACATCGATTCATTGGCCGCTTCACATCTGAAGCGGAACCCCGCTTCGGGACGGGTCATGGAAAAATGCGGCATGCATCTGCTCGCCATGGAGCAGCGGGACCATCGCGGCGTGCAGGAGGAATTCTGCGTGCGCGGGATCACACGCGACGAGTGGGAACACCTGATCGCGATGAACGCGGCTTGACGGTATCGGAGCCGGCGACCTTTTGGACGGCTGCCGGACAAGCGTCTGGTCGCGTGTCGGCCGCTGCGCTACACGAGATCGGCGAGCAGCGCGCCGCGCGTCGCGTCGGGGACGGGCTGCAGCGTCGCCGCGTACTCCGCATGGTCGACGCCGATCGCAAGCCCGGCTCCGGATTTCAGCGCCGCGATCATAGCCGGCGTCAGCTCGAACCGCAGAAAATGTACCGCCGATGTCTTCACGTCGGTCTCGCGCTCGAGGTCCTCGTCGGCTATCGCGTGCACTCGCGGGTGGCCGTCTACCTGGACCCACACGCGGTCTTCGATGCCCTTGAGGCGCGCGAGCGCCCGCTTGCGTTCTTCGACATCCTCGTACTCGACCTGCAGCGTCGCCTTCCAGTTGCGTCCGTCGGGGACCAGCGGGTTGTAGGCGTCGAGCTCGCCCTGAATGCCGGCGTCCTCGAAGATCTTTTCGATGCGCAGCATTTCCTGGACCTGATAGCGGATCGTCAGCTCGTCCTCGAACAATAGAGTGAGATGCTCTCCCAGGTGCACCGTGCGCGGCTTCTTATGCTCGAGCACGCGGGCACGGAATGCCTTGCGATCCCTCGCGTAGGCTTCCAGCGTCAGCAGAGACTCGCGCTTGATGACGGGCATGCGTTTCTCGTCTACAGCCCGTAGGCGATGCGGATCAGCGTCAGCGGGTGCGCCTTGGTCGGATGGCCGGCGTTCGCGTCCTGGCGGGCGGCCTCGTCGATGCCCTGCATGATTGCGCGGCCGGCGATCGGGCAGTCGGAGCTGACGTAGTCAGGAGCGTCTTGCGCCATCTGCCGGAATACCGGCCTGCCGATCTTCATCGAGGTCGCATAGAACTCGCGCTTCACGCCCCAGGTGCCGTCGTGCCCCGCGCAGCGCTCGACGGTGTTTACCGTCGTGCCGGGGATCGATTCGAACACTTCCCGCGTCCGCTGACCGATGTTCTGCACCCGCGAATGGCAGGGGATGTGGTACGCCACCTTGCCCAGAGGTGTCTTGAAATCCCGCTTCAGCAGGCCGTCCTTGTCGCGCAGCACGAGATACTCGAAGGGATCGAACATCGCTTCGGCAACCGTCTTGACGTCCGCATCCTCGGTAAAAATCAGCGGCAGCACGCTCTTGAACATCAGCGTGCAGGACGGCACCGGCGTCAGGATCGCGTAGCCCGCGCGCGCCAATGCAGCCAGCCGCGGCGCGTTCGCGTTCTTGAGCTTCAGCACGGACTCGAGATCGCCGAGCTCGAGCTTGGGCATTCCGCAGCAGGACTCTTGTTCGACCATTACGTAAGGGATTTCGTTATGGTCGAGAATCCGGAGCAGGTCCAGACCGATGTCCGGTTCGTTGTAATTCACATAGCAGGTCGAGAAGATCGCGACCTTGCCCGGCGAGCGCTGCCCGCCCTTCACCGGCCAGCCGACGGTAGGCGGCGCCAGCTCCGAGAACGGTTTCGCCGCGTACGGCGGCAACCGGCGCTCGGCATGCACGCCGAGCATCTTCTCCATCGCTTTGCGGGCCAACGGCGTCGTGTTGGCCTTGTTGACCATCTGCACGACGACAGGAATCGTCGCGAGCTTGCCCAGCCGGTCGGTGCTCGTGAGCAGCCGGTCGCGGAAACGCGTTTCGCCCTTGAGGAACTTGCGCGCCTTGGCGCGAAGCATCAGGTGCGGAAAGTCCACGTTCCAAGGATGCGGCGGTACGTACGGGCATTTGGTCATGTAGCAGATGTCGCACAGATAGCACTGGTCGACAACCTTGCCGTAATCCGCCTTATCGACGCCGTCGACTTCGCCGGTCTTGCTTGCATCGACGAGATCGAACAGCGTCGGAAACGCGTTGCACAGGCTGACGCAGCGCCGGCAGCCGTGACAGATGTCGAAAATCCGCGTGAGCTCGCGGTTGAGGGAGGCCTCGTCGTAAAAATCCGGATTGCGCCAGTCGAGCGGATGCCGGGTGGGCGCTTCGAGGCTGCCTTCGCGTGCTGTCATTGGCTGCTCGTCGTCGCCGATCGGTGTAGGCGATCCGCGGTTCGGGATGAGTTGTAGATTTGCCCGCGGATTAAGGGACGTGCGCAGCACGCCTGCTTCAATCCGCGGAGTTATTGCGTCACGGCGAACAACGTCACGGCTTCGACTCGCTGCCGGCGCGTGACGCAATAATAGTCAATCGGCGAGAACGTCGAGCGCCTTCTGAAACCGGTTGGCGTGCGAGCGCTCGGCCTTCGCCAGCGTCTCGAACCAGTCGGCGATCTCCTCGAACCCTTCGCCGCGCGCCGCCTTGGCCATGCCGGGGTACATGTCGGTGTACTCGTGCGTTTCGCCCGCAATCGCCGATTTCAAGTTTTCGCGCGTCTTGCCGATGGGCAGCTCGGTGACCGGATCGCCGACCGCGGCCAAATAGTCGAGATGTCCATGCGCGTGCCCGGTCTCCCCTTCCGCGGTCGACCGGAAAACCGCCGCGACATCATTCTGCCCCTCGACGTCGGCCTTGCTGGCGAAATAAAGGTAACGCCGGTTCGCCTGCGACTCGCCGGCGAAGGCCGCCTTGAGGTTGTCGTGCGTCTTGGTGCCCTTCAGATTCATTGCTGTCTCCTCTCGAGATGACGTGACCGCGGGGCGGGCACCCGCACAAGGTGCACGCCGCTAATTCACCGGCTCATTTTGCGCAACACCAGCCGATATGTCCAATTGATTGTTAAAATGCAACAAATAAACTGTGTGTATCCGGAAACGATCCGCAGCGCTGCCACTACACCCTGCCGCATCGGTCCTCGCTTTTTCCACCTGCCTTTCACCGAGAAGTACGCATGCTCCCCAGCGCTTCGCTCGACCGGATCTTTCGCAGCGCACGCACCTACAGTGGCTTCAACGACAAGCCTGTCACCGATGAAACGCTGCGACCGATATTCGACCTGCTGAGGTGGGGGCCGACCAGCGCCAATTCGCTCCGGGACGCTTCGTGTTCGTGAAGGGCAAGGCCGCCAAGGAAAAGCTGCGCCCCGCGCTGTCGGAGGGAAATCTAAACAAGACGATGGCTGCACCCGTCACGGCCATTGCGCTGGGCGTGGACCGCGGACCGATGTCGGGCTTCGACAATACCAAGCTCGATGCGGCGTTCTTTCCCGACGGCAAGTGGAAATCCAACCACGTGCAGATAAATCCGCAGGAAATACTTCAACGGTCATTCTATGCGCTCGTATGCGGGCAGCGTCAGAA
>DASXQW010000239.1:0-2743 GCA_036506975.1 Casimicrobiaceae bacterium
TGCGCTGGCGGAGGCCGAGAAGTTCGTCAACAACAACAAGCGCGAAGCCGCCGCCATCTATATTGCGATGTCGGGCGAAAAGCGCCTCACCGTCGACGAGCTCACGCGGATGCTGGGGAACCCGGAATACCGGTTCACCACGACGCCGGAGAACGTCCTGAAGTACGCGTCGTTCATGCAGAGCATCGGCGCGATGAAGAACAGGCCGGCGTCATGGAAGGAGTTGTTCTTCCCGAACGTGCACTCGCTGCCCGGCAGCTGACGCGATACCAACGCCGCGGCCGAATGAATTCGGCCCTGCGAAAGGCGATGTTCTTCGTAGGTGCGAATTTATTCGCACGCACCGGCTCAGGCCGAGCCGATTCGCTCAGAATCGATCCGCGAGCCTCGTCTTCTCGAGGAACGGCTGCCAGCGCGAATCGCCGTGGAGGCTGCGCAGCGGTTGCGATACCTTGGTCATGCCGATGCCGGGATCGCGCTGCATGTACGCCCGCTCCAGCCATTCGAATGCAAGGTCCGTCTCGCCGCGGTACGCGTACGCTTCCGCGATCTGAAAGGCGCCACCCGCCGCGTTTTTCTCGATCAGCTCCTGCATCGCCGCCTCCGACTCCACGCGCTGCCCGCGCGCATGGTATACCAGCGTAAGCCCGAGCAGGCGGAAGGTGTCGTGACTCTCCTGCTGGAACATTTCCTGCGCTTCGTCCAGCCGCCCCTGAAGCAGGCGCACCGTACCCATCCAAGCGTGCGTGAGCCCACCCCGTGGGTTGAGCTCGAGAGCCTTGGTCGCGGCCGCCTCCGCCTCGTCCAAGCGACCGGCGCGGACGCACGCGCCGGCGAGGGATCGATAAACCTGCACGCTCAACGGGTCGAGCGTCGCGGCGCGCCGAAGCAGCGCAATCCCCTCCTCCAGGCTGCCGAGGTTTCCCACGAGCATCGCCCTGGCGCGTATGACCTGCACATCTGACGGCGCGAGCTCAAGTGCGCGGCGAAGCGACTCATCCGCTCCACTCCAGTCCCAGTCGTGCAACATGCGAATCATTCCCAGCGAGGCGTGCCCCTCTGCGAGATCCGGCTCCAGTTGCAACGCTCGCTCCGCGGCCTCCCGCGCCCTGCCAAAGCCCACCGCAAGGTCCGGCTCCCACGAATATCCGGCCTGATAGCCGAACGTGCGCGACAGCCCGGCCCACGCCAGCGCGTACTGTGGGTCCACTTCCAGCGCGTGCCGGTAATGCTCGACCGCCTTCGCGGTGTCTTCTCGCGTCAGGCGATCCTCGAAGAAGCGCGCCTGGAGGTAAAGCCGGTACGCCTCCACGTTCTCCCCTCGGCCTTTCGCCGCAGCCTGCACCTCCGCCTTCGCCGCCGCACTGGCCGACGGTTCCCGCTTCTCTCCCAGCAGCGCCGACCGCAGCTCTTTCACCACCGACTGCGCGATGTCGTCCTGCACCGCGAAAATGTCTTCCAGCTCGCGGTCGTAGGTTTCCGACCACAGGTGCGAATCGGTGGCCACTTGGATGAGCTGCGCCGTGATCCGCACGCGCTTGCCCGCCTTGCGTACGCTGCCTTCGAGAATCGTCGCTACATTAAGCTTCTGCGCCACCGTCGGGAGGTCCACGTCCTTGCCCTTGAAGTGGAACGCCGACGTGCGCGACGCTACTCGCAAGCCGCGGATTTTCGCGAGCACGTTCAACAACTCTTCCGCGAGGCCGTCGGTAAAATATTCCTGGTCCTTCTCGGGGCTCAGGTCCGCGAACGGCAGCACCGCGATCGATGGCGTATCGGCGTCGATGGGCGCGAACAGCGTCCTGAGCGGAGGAAACGCCTGCGGCAGATCGGGATGGAAAAGCTGAAACACCGTTTCCCGGCGCGCCAGGTCCTTGAGACTGTGCTCGCCGAGCGACTTGAGTGTTGTTTCCGCCGGCAGCCGGTCGCGACACAAATCGTGCGTGATCTCGGATACGAGTACTTGTCCGCCGTGACCGACCGCAACCAGACGCGCGACCTGGTTGAGCGGCACGCCGAAGTAGTCGCCGTCGCGGATCTCCGCGGCTCCCGTGTGCAGCGCCATCCGCGCGCGAATCGGAGCGTCTTCCGGCCACCGCTCCGCGCGGAGCGAGCGCTGCGCGGCAAGCGCGGCCTCGACTGCGCCCGTCGCGGTGGCGAAGGCGGCGCAGAAGGCATCGCCTGCGGTCTTGAAAATGTGCCCGCCGCGGGACTCGATGCATTGCCGCAACAAAGTATCGTGGCGCGCGAGGGCCTCGGTCATCGCCTCGCGCTGCGTTTCCCAGAGTCGCGTGCTGCCTTCGATGTCCGTAAAGAGAAACGTGACCGTGCCGCTCGGCGGTGGTATCGAACCGGAACGATGTTTGACGATCATTCCACATTTTATGCCTGCGGCGCGCCGGAGACAGTCGCAGGGCGTTCCCGGCCAAACGAGCGCGGCCGGCCTCCGGGCTCCGGAGGCCGTAATTCGTCCCTACGGGTTCCTGCCTCTCAGGCGGCAACCGCACTCCCCTGCTCGACCGGCAGCCCGGCATCGATCCAATCCTCCTTGCCCCCGGCGTACACGCGAACATCGATGTAGCCGAGCTGCTTCAGACGGACTGCAGCGATGTGCGAGTTCTGGCAGGCGGCGTTCGCGCAATAGACGACGATGGGCGCCGCCTTGTCGGGCGCAAGCGTCGGCGCCAGCTCGGCGACGGCGTCGTGCGGCATGTTTCGCGCACCCGGCAGATGGGAATCCTCG
>DASXQW010000240.1:0-2640 GCA_036506975.1 Casimicrobiaceae bacterium
GTCTCGGGCTTCAACGTCTATCCCAACGAGGTCGAAGCCGTGGCGGCCACCTGCCCGGGCGTGGCCGAATGCGCCTGCGTCGGCGTGCCGGACGAGAAGACTGGCGAAGCGGTGAGGCTCTTCGTGGTGAAGGTCCCGAACGCCAATCTCACCGATGAGAAGATCGTTGCGCACTGCAGGCTCGATCTCGCGAGCTACAAGGTTCCGAAGCAAGTCCGCTTCCTCGACGCGCTGCCTAAGTCCACGGTCGGCAAGATCCTGCGCAAGGATCTGCGGGCGATCGCATGAGTGAGGCGCTCATGGACATTACGGATTTCACCATGGCGAACGTTCCACGGTTCGTGGGCCGCGAGATCGGAACGTCCGGCTGGATCGAGGTGGGCCAGGACCGCATCGACAATTTCGCAGCATGCACCGGCGACGAGCAGTGGATCCACGTCGACGTCGAGCGCGCGCAGCGGGAAAGCCCCTTCGGCGCGACGATCGCTCACGGCTATCTCACGCTCTCGCTCATCGCCCCGATGGTCGCAGAGGTGGGGCTCGTGCCGAGCGACGCGAAGGCCGCGCTCAACTACGGGCTCGACAAGGTGCGCTTCATCGCGCCGGTGAAAGCGGGCGCGCGCGTTCGCGGGCGCCTCGCCATCGCGTCGGCCGAGCCGCAGAGCGATGGTAAGGTCCTCCTCAAGGCGCGATGCACGCTCGACATCGAAGGCGAAGCCAAGCCCGCGCTGATCGCGGAAATACTGTGTCTGCTGGTGGCCTGAACATGCCGACAAACATCGAAATCGAACACCCGACCCTCGCCGCCAATCCCCTCGTCGGTATACGGCGACGCGACGTCCTCGACTCGGCGCGCAAGCTCGTCGGCGAGATGGCGCGCAATCCCCGCGTCGCGGGACGACAGTACCTCACGCTCATGCGCGAGCTGGGGCGCATCGCCACCGGACGCTCCGAGCTTCTGCCCAACGAGAACGACCGGCGCTTTGCCGACACCGCGTGGCGGGAAAGCGGTCCCTATCGCCTCCTCGCGCAGTCGTATCTCGCCTGGGGCAACGCGCTCGACGAATTCGTAGCTCGCGCCAAGATGGACAAGCGCGACGCGCAGCGCGCGCGCTTCGTCGTTTCGCTCTTCGTGAACGCCATGGCGCCAACGAATACGCTGGCAGGCAATCCGGCGGCTTTGAAGCACGCCCTCGACACCGGCGGTGCGAGCCTGCTGCGCGGTCTGGAGAACTTCGTCTCCGATCTCGCGAAAAACGGCGGGCTGCCGGCGCAGGTGGACCAAAGGAAGTTCGCCGTGGGAAAGAACCTCGCGACTACCGAGGGCTCGGTCATCTTTCGCAATAGCGTGCTGGAGCTGATCCAGTACCGGCCGCTCGCGCAGCAGGTGCACAAGCGGCCGCTGCTCATCGTGCCGCCGCAGATCAACAAGTACTACGCCTTCGATCTCTCGCCCGAAAAGAGCATCGTGCGCTTCGCGCTGCAGGGAGGGCTGCAGGTCTTCGTCGCGAGCTGGAAGAACCCGACGCCCGCCGAAGGCGACTTCGGCCTCGATGCGTACGTCGAAGCACTCGAGGAAGCGATCGATGCGATGCGCGAGATCACGCGCAGTCCCGACGTCAACATCTGGGGAGCGTGCTCCGGGGGCATCACCATGTCGGCCCTCCTCGGTCACCTCGCTTCGCGCAAGCAGCGGAAGATCCGCAGCGCCACACTGGCCGTCTGCCTGCTCGACATGGCGACGATAGAAGCCACTACCGCGGGCGCCTTTGCGACGCCCAAGGCCGTGGCCGCCGCCAAGCGAGCCTCGCGATCCAAGGGCATGCTCGAGGGACGGCAGCTCGCGCGCATGTTCGCCTGGATGCGCTCGAACGATCTCGTGTGGAACTACTGGGTGAACAATTACCTCATGGGCAACGCGCCGCCCGCTTTCGACGTGCTCTACTGGAACAGCGACACGACGCGATTGCCGGCGAAGTTGCACGCCGATTTCCTGGACTTGATCGAGAGCGATCCTTTCGTGAATCCCGGCCGGCTGAAGGTGCGCGGCAAGCCGCTCGACATGCGAAAGGTGGACCTCGAAGCCTATGTCGTCGCGGGCACCACCGATCACATCACACCGTGGCAGGGGTGCTACAGTTCGGCGAAGCTCTTCGGAGCGCGTAGCCGCTTCGTCCTTGCCAACAGCGGCCACATCCAGACGCTGATCAATCCACCCGGAAATCGGAAGGCGGAGTTCCATGTACGGCCGGCACGCGAGAAAAGCGCTGCTCAATGGTTGGAGAAAGCCGCACAGCACGAAGGGAGCTGGTGGCCGGACTGGCTCGCGTGGATCAAGAAGCGCTCGGGCGCACTCGTCATAAGCCCCGCTGCGCTCGGCAGTCTCGACCACCGGCCGCTCTGCGACGCGCCTGGACTCTACGTGATGGAGAAATGAAGGCCCGGCAGCGAATCGGGTAGTCGGCGATCCGTCGATGCAACGAATCTCCATCGCCTTTCGCGAGGTCGACGGACAAACGCTTCGCGTCGGCGTGCGTCCGGGCGACGGCTCGATCAAGACGCCGCTTCTGCTTTTCAACGGCATCGGCGCAAACATCGAGCTCGTCGAGCCGTTCCTCGACGCGCTGCCCGGACCCGACG